>NZ_LN831024.1:936176-1248235 GCF_001457615.1 Pseudomonas aeruginosa
GGCATCCGCGTGGTCGAGGTGGAGGGCGCGCCGGACAACCATCGCCAGGGCCGGGAGGGCGATGGCGGCGGGGCGTTGCCGTTCGCCGATGGCACCTTCGACCTGGTCGGCAACCGCCACGAGTCCTATCTGCCATCGGAGGTCCGGCGGGTGCTGGCGCCCGGCGGCTGTTTCCTCACCCAGCAGGTGGCCGGCGACTTCAACCGCGAGTTCTATGCGTTGCTCGGCGAACCGGCGCCGCCGCCGGAGGCACCGCACTGGAATCTGGGTTTCGCCCGCGCCCAGCTGGAGGCCGCGGAGTTGCCGCCGGTGGCAGGCGGCGAAGGTTGGGAGGTGTTGCACTTCGCCGATGTCGGCGCCCTGGCCTGGTACCTGTTGAACCTGCCCTGGGTATTTCCCGGTTTTTCCTTCAGGCGCCACCGCAAGGGCCTGCGCGGCCTGCACGAGAGCGGCGAGCCGCTGGCGGTGCGGCAGTTCCTCTTCTGGCTGGAGGCGCGCAACCCCCAGGCCGCGCGCGGCTAGAGGAAGAGTCGCTTCACCAGCTCGGTGCGGCTGCGCGCACCGGTCTTGCGGAACAGGTTGAGCAGGTGGGTCTTCACCGTCGGCAGGCCGAGTCCGAGGCACTGCGCCAGGCATTTGTTGCTGACGCCGTCACGCAGCAGCAGGGCGATCTCCCGTTCCCTCGGCGTCAGGCCTTGCAGGCGCTCGGCGCTGGCCGCTGGCGTGGCGCATGCCTGCGCCGCCAGCTCCATCAGGCCATGCAGGGCGCGCAACTGTCGCAGCTCCTGGTCGGAGAAGGCCCCTAGGCGGGCGTCGCGCAGTAACGACAGGGCCGCCACCGGACGCTGCTGCGCATGCGCCAGTACCTCGACCACGTCGCAGATCCCGTGGCGTCGCAGGAAGCCCTGGTACAGCGCGCTGTCCTTCGCGGGCTGGCGGGCGATGCCCTGGCGCAGCGGCACTACCGGCGAAGCGCTGGCCAGGCAGTGGCGCGGCTGCAGCGGATCGTAGTCGCGGTAGTGGCGCAGGTAGTCGCGGTGCATGCCGGCCGGCATCCGCAGGAGCTGGAAGTCGTGTGCGCGACAGTCCTCGTCGATGCGATAGAACACGCACAGGCTGGCCGGCACCACCTGGGTGAAGGCCTGCATGCAGCGCAGGCCGAGGTCGGGCGACAGGGTCGAAGACATGGCGCGGGGCTCCCGTGGGACGAGGCGGCGGGACGTCCACTGTCCCGCCTGCCGGGCAGAATGTCCATGCCCCGGCGTGCCGTCTTGTCTTTCTCTGCCTGGCTTGGCAGGCAGCGGCAAGAAACCCGGCAGGCTGGAGCAAGCGAGCGGGGGAGCGGCGGGTCCAGAGTATTCCCGGGTAGTAGGCGCATGCACGACGCAGCGCCGTCGCCAAGCCGAGGAGCACACATGAGTATTGCCATCGACCCGTCCGTCAGCGCCTTCTTGCGCAGTCCCCATGGCCTGCTGATCGACGGTGAGTCCGGGCCGGCGCGTTCCGGCGCCGACATGCCGCTGTACGACCCGGCGACCGGCGCCGAGCTGGCTCGCGTGGCCCGCGCCGGCGCCGAAGACGTCGATCGGGCGGTCGCTGCCGCGCGGCGCGCGTTCGAAGGCAACTGGGCAGGCCAGCGCCCGGCCGATCGCGAGCGCCTGCTGCTGCGACTGGCGGAACGGGTCGAGGCGCATGGCGAGCAACTGGCGCAGTTGGAAACCCTGAACAACGGCAAGTCGATCAACCTGTCGCGGGCCCTGGAGGTCGGCGCCTCGGTGGAGTTCATCCGCTACATGGCCGGCTGGGCGACCAAGATCGAGGGTCGCAGCCTCGACCTGTCGATCGCCGCGGTCCCAGGCGCGCGCTACCGGGCCTACACGGTGCCGGAGCCGGTGGGCGTGGTCGGAGCCATCGTGCCGTGGAATTTCCCCTTGCTGATGGCGATCTGGAAGATCGTCCCGGCCCTGGCCTGCGGCTGCACCGTGGTCCTCAAGCCGGCCGACGAAACCCCGCTGACCGCCCTGCGCCTCGGCCAGTTGTGCCTGGAGGCGGGGATTCCGCCAGGAGTGGTGAACATCGTCACCGGCACGGGCGCCGAGGCCGGCGCGGCACTGGCGGCGCACCCGGGCATCGACAAGCTGGCGTTCACCGGCTCGACCCCGGTGGGCAAGCTGATCGGGCATGCGGCGGTGGAGAACATGACGCGTTTTTCCCTCGAACTCGGCGGCAAATCCCCGGTGATCATCCTCGATGACACCAGCCTGGACATGGCTGCCGCCGGTTCCGCCGGCGCGATCTTCTTCAACCAGGGGCAGGTCTGCACCGCTGGCTCGCGCCTCTATGTGCAGCGCAAGCGTTTCGACCAGGTGCTGGAGCGCCTGGTGGCCATCGCCGGCGACCTGAGCATCGGCCCCGGCCTGGATCCGACCACGCAGATCAACCCGCTGGTCTCGGCCAGGCAGCAGGAGCGGGTGCTGGGGATGATCGAAAGCGGGGTGGCCGAGGGCGCCAGCGTGGTCTGCGGTGGGGCGCGCCAGGGCGAGACGGGGTTCTACGTGCAGCCGACGATCCTTGCCGACGTCACCCCGGGGATGCAGGTGGTGCGCGAGGAAATCTTCGGGCCGGTGCTGGTGGCGACGCCCTTCGACGATCTCGACGAAGCGGTGCGCCTGGCCAACGACAGCATCTACGGGCTCGGTGCGAGCATCTGGTCCAACGACCTGCGCCAGGTCATGGACCTGGTACCCAGGATCAAGGCCGGCACGGTATGGGTGAACGCCCACAACCTGCTCGACCCGTCGATGCCGTTCGGCGGCTTCAAGCAGTCCGGCATCGGACGCGAGATGGGCCATGCGGCGATCGAGGCGTACACCGAGAACAAGTCGGTGTGCATCGCCTACTGATATCGATGAATCGGGGGAGCCGATTCGTTCGGCTCTTTCGCTGCCCTCCGCGGCAGCCTTTTGTTCGACACGCCTCGCCTGCCGGCGGAGCGTACGGGACGCCGGTGCGTCCCGCAGGGCGCCTGGCGCGCCCTGGCAGGGCCTGACGCAAGAACAACAACAGCAACGCTGCCGTCGAGGATACGTCGATGTCCAATTCCAGACTCACCCAGCACCTGCTCCGCGGGCGGGTTGGTTTCCCCACCGCCCTGGCCAGTTCGGTCGGGTTGATCATGGCCAGCCCGGTGATCCTCACCGCCACCACCGGCTTCGGCCTGGGCGGCGGAACCTTCGCCGTGGCGATGCTGGTGGCGCTGCTGCTGATGCTGGCGCAATCCACCACCTTCGCCGAGGCCGCTTGCCTGCTGCCGACCCGTGGCTCGGTCTACGACTACCTGTCGTGCGGCCTCGGGCGCTTCTTCGCGATCACCGGCACGCTGTCGGCCTACCTGATCGTCCATGTGTTCGCCGGCACCGCCGAGACCATGCTCAGCGGCACCATGGCGCTGGTCAACTTCGAGTCGCTGAATACCCTCACCGAGCCGGGCGGCAGCGCCTGGCTGGTGGGCGTCGGCATGGTGCTCTGCTTCGGCCTGCTGAATGCGCTGGGGATCACCGCCTTCGGTCGCGCCGAAGTGATCCTCACCTTCGGCATGTGGAGCACCCTGATGATCTTCGCCGTGGCCGGCCTGTTGCGCCTGCCCGCGGTGGAGTTGCAGGGCTGGTTCGGGGCCTCGATGGTCGGCGACGACCTGCCGACCCTGCTGTCGCTGGTGGGCATGGCGATGTTCATGTTCGTCGGTTGCGAATTCGTCACGCCGCTGGCGCCGGAGGTGCGCCACGCTTCGCGGACCCTGCCGCGGGCGATGGCCCTGGGGTTGATCGGGGTGGCCTGCTGCATGTTCCTCTATGGCGCGGCGATGCGCCGGCAGGTGGAAAACCTCGACCTCGGCGGCGGCCTGCACCTGCTGGAGACGCCGATGGCGATCCCGCGATTCGCCGAGCAGGTGATGGGACCGTTCGGACGCATCTGGCTGGGCGTGGGCCTGCTGTTCGCCGGGGCCGCCACCATCAACACCCTGATGGCCGGCCTGCCGCGGATTCTCTACGGGATGGCGCTGGATGGCGCCTTGCCGAAGGCCTTCACCTACCTGCACCCGCGCTTCAAGACACCGTTGCTGTGCATCGCCGTGGCAGCGGCGATTCCCTGCCTGCACGCCTGGTGGCTGGGCGGCGACAGCGAAGGGATCATCCACCTGGTCCTGGCTGCGGTCTGCGCCTGGGGCACCGCCTACCTGCTGGTGACCCTCTCCGTGGTGCTGCTGCGCATCCGTCGCCCGGACCTGCCGCGCGCCTACCGCTCGCCGCTGTTCCCGTTGCCGCAGCTATTCTCCAGCGCCGGAATCCTGCTGGGGATGTTCTACATCACGCCGCCGGGGATGAACCCCGTCGACATCTACCTGCCGTTCGCCCTGATGCTCGGCCTGGCGGCCGCCTACGCCCTGTTCTGGACCCTGTGCGTAAAGCGGGTGAATCCGTTCCGTCCGCTGGCGGTGGAAGAGGTGCTGGAGAAGGAATTCGCCGAAGAGGACCAGCAGCAGCGGGAGAGGGCGCATGTCCGCCTGGGCGCGCTGGTATGAGCGTAACTGGCGCGACTGGCGGCCAGCCGCCTATCGCCCCGGAGCCACCCTGGCCCTGGTGCGGCGCAACCTGGCTGCGTGCGACGGCGAGGCGCAGGACGGCAGGCTGTTGCTGCGTACGAAAAAGCTGAGCCTCGAGGTTCGCGAGCGGGTCCAGGCGCACCTGTTCATGCATATCGTCAGCACCGAGTTCAGCCTGTTCGTGGCGGCGCCCGGGGGGCCGCCGGCCAGCCTGGAGCTGCGTCACGCCGGTTGTTTGCGGCGTCGCGGCATCCTTTGCAAGGTACGCAGCGGGAGCGGGCTCGAGCCGTTGCGGGAGGCCTTGCAGGGGGGCGACCGGGTCTTGCTGGAGCAGCTCATGCCGCTGGACTTCCGGAGTTTGCGCCTCTGCCGCGACGACAGGGGCTGGACCGTGAGCCTGGAACACCTGGGGGCGTGCGAGGTGGTCAACCGCTTCCCCGCCTATCGCCGCTACATCCCTCTGGTCGCCGAGCAGCGCCTGGCCCTGCTGGGCGCCTTCGTCCAATTGCAGCGCCTGCTTTCTCCCGCCTGAACGGCCCTTGCCGGCTCTCCCGGATGCGTATCCGCCGGTCCATTTGCGCTAGCTTGTGGGTATATCGATAACATGTTAATCATATCGGCAGCGCTGCGTGGCTCGGTAATTGCCGCGCCATACAACAATAACGATGGCCGTTGCCGTCAGGAGGTGCCCGGTGCATACCCTGTCTTCCGCACACAACAGCTTCGAAGCCTGGAACCAGGCGTTGCGCCAGGTCTGCGGGCGCTTCGAGTCGCAGCCCGCGCTGAACCGGACGCTGTTCATCGGCGATATCTCGCGGCAGGACCTCGGCGGTCTGGAGTTGGCGCAGATCCGCACCAACGCAGGGCGCATCGCCCGCCAGGCCACCCATGCCGATCATGACGACGACCGCCACTGCTTCCTGGTCGTCCAGCGCAGCGGCCATGCGCAACTGCGCCAGGGTGGGGACAGCATAGAGCTGGCGCCAGGGGAAATGGCGCTGATGGACTCCGCGGGCGGCTGCGAGATCATTCCCCACGGACTCATCGAACACACCTCGTTCCATCTCTCCCGCGAAGAGGTATGCCGGCACCTGCCACCCAGCCAGCGGGCCTTCGGCAAACTCTCGCCGAACTGCGCCAGCGGTCGCCTGCTGAGCCTGCTGGTGCAGCAGGTGTGCGCCGGAGAACTGCAGCCGTGGGCGGTGGCGGACGAGGGCGGGGCGTTGCAGGAGGCGCTGATCGCCCTGCTCGGGCCGGCGCTACAGCACGCCGGCGAGGAATTGGAGGGACCGCTGGCCGGGCTCTATGGCTACAGTCTGCGCCGGCACGCGGAGCGTCTGATCGAGCAATCCCTGCAGGAGCCGCGCCTGAGTCCGGACATGCTCGCCGGCCGCCTGCGCATCTCGGTGCGCCAGTTGTACCGGTTGTTCGAGGAGCAGGGCGACAGCGTCTGCCGCTACATTCTCCGCCAGCGCCTCAGCCGCAGCGCCGCCGACCTCGGCAACCCACGGCTGCGCGGCGAATCGATCACCTCCATCGCCTTCAAGTGGGGTTTCAGCGACTCGGCGCATTTCAGCCGGGCGTTCAAGAAGCAGTTCGAGGTTTCGCCCAAGGACTATCGGGCCGGCGCGCTACCGGCCTGACGCCGCCGCGCGCTGCCATTCGTCCCGCCGATCCGCGCCGCAGGCGGAGCTGGCCCGGTGAATGCTTGACGCTTCACCGGAGGCACAGCAAGAATGCGGCGTGTCAGGTTGCATGAAAATAACGGCGGCGCTGTCCGGGGTACCTGCCGCGACAAGCAGCACCCGATGCCCGCACCTTTCATGTCGCCAGCGAGGCGCAGGATGTCATTGCCTTGGGGCGTGCGCCGCGTCGCTATTCACTATCAGATTTCGAGTGCCCCCCTACACCATGCGAATGCGCCTGATGCTTTTGGGCGGCGGTAATGCCCTTGGACAGGCGCTGATCCGCCTAGGGGCGGAGGAAGACATCGGTTTCCTCGCGCCCAGACCACCCGAGCAGGGCTGGGATGCCGCCAGCCTCACCACCCTGCTGGACGAAACGCGCCCCGACGCGGTGATCAACCTCGCCTTCTACCACGACTGGTTCCAGGCCGAGCAGGTCGAGGCGGAGCGCCTGGGCGCCCAGGAGCGCGCCGTCGAGCGCCTCGCGGAGCTCTGCCAGCACTACGAGATTCTGCTGGTCCAGCCGTCCAGCTACCGGGTCTTCGACGGCGCCCGCGCCACCGCCTACAGCGAGAAGGACGAGCCCCTTCCGCTGGGCCTGCGTGGCCAGGCGCTCTGGCGCATGGAGCAGAGCGTGCGCGCGGCCTGCCCGCGACATGTGCTGATCCGCTTCGGCTGGCTGCTGGACGAAAGCCCGAACGGCTTGCTGGGACGTTTCCTCAGCCGCGCCGAGCAACCGCAGCCGCTGTTCCTCGCCGACGACCGGCGCGGCAACCCGACGCCGGTGGACGACGCCGCGCGGGTGGTGCTCTCGGTGCTCAAGCAGCTCGACTGCCAGGCGCCGCTGTGGGGCACCTACCACTACGGCGGACTGGAAGCGACCACCACCCTGGCGCTGGGGCAGGTGATCCTCAACGAGGCGCGTACCTATCGCTCCAACCTGATCCAGGAGCCTTCGGCGGAGGCCCATGCCGCGCGTCCGGACGCGCTCGACGAGCCGCAGCACGCGGTGATGGTCTGCAAGAAGATCCTCCACACCTTCGGCATCAAGCCGCGCGCCTGGCGCGCAGGTTTGCCGGCTCTATTGGACAGGTACTACAGGCATGTTTGAACGCCCCATCCTGATCACTGGCGGCGCCGGTTTCATCGGCTCCCACCTGACCGACGCGCTGCTGGCGCGCGGCTACCGCGTGCGTGTGCTGGACAACCTGTCCACCGGCAAGCGCGACAACCTGCCCCTGGACGACGAACGGGTAGAGCTGCTCGAAGGCGACGCCGCCGACGCGGCGACCCTGGCGGCCGCCCTGAAGGGCTGCGCGGCGGTTGCCCACCTGGCCGCGGTCGCCTCGGTACAGGCCTCGGTGGACGACCCGGTCGCCACCCACCAGAGCAATTTCATCGCCACCCTGAACCTCTGCGAAGCGATGCGCGAGCAGGGCGTGAAGCGCGTGGTGTTCGCTTCCAGCGCAGCGGTCTACGGGCAGAACGGCGAAGGCACGGCGATCGACGAAGACACCCCGAAGTCGCCGCTGACGCCCTACGCGTCGGACAAGCTGGCCAGCGAGTACTACCTCGATTTCTATCGCCGCCAGCATGGGCTGGAGCCGGCGATCTTCCGCTTCTTCAACGTCTACGGGCCGCGCCAGGACCCGTCCTCGCCCTATTCCGGGGTGATCAGCATATTCACCGAGCGCGCCCTGAAGGGGACGCCGATCACCGTGTTCGGCGACGGCGAGCAGACCCGCGACTTCATCTACGTCGCCGACCTGGTCGATTTCCTGGTCCAGGCGCTGGAGGCGACGGCGGTGGAGCCCGGGGCGGTGAACGTCGGCCTGAATCGCAGCATCAGCCTGAAGCAGTTGCTGGCGGAGATCGGCCAGGTGCTCGGTGGCCTGCCGCCGGTGACCCACGCCGACGCGCGAGCCGGTGACATCAGGCATTCGCGGGCGAACAACGAGCGCCTGCTGCGGCGTTTCCGCTTCGACCAGCCGACGCCGATGGACGTGGGGCTGGCGCGCCTGCTCGGCCGCTGATCACCACCAGGGCTTGTTCAGCGCCAGGTAGAAGATCCCGCCCAGCAGGGCGAGGCTGAGGACGCTGAGCAGGCCCTTGCCGGGGCCCCGCGCCATCCGCAGGGCGAACGCCGCGCAGACGATGTAGCCCAGCAACAGCCCCAGCTTCGCCAGCAGCCAGAGCGGCAGCGGCCAGGGCATCGCCAAGTGCACCAGGCCGAGCGCGCTGAGCAGCAGCAGGGTGTCCACCAGGTGCGGTCCCCAGCGGCGGATGCCGCTGGCCTTGCGCCCCGACCAGTTCCAGGCCAGGCGCCAGACGAACAGGGCGGCGCTGCTGAGGGCGAAGGTGATGTGCAGGGTCTTCAGCCAGAGGTACATGGGCCCGTTTCCGCAGGATGAGAAAAGGCGCCCGAAGGCGCCTTTTTCCGTTGGGGGCGCAAGCCCCGCGACAGTCTACGACTCAGAACTTGTAGCCGAAACCGATCATGTAGACCCACGGATCGACGTCCACGTCGACCTTGGTCTTGTTCACGCCCAGGGCGCTCGGGCCGTTGATGCTGGCCTTGGTGTCGATGTCCATGTACCAGACGGCCATGTTGAACAGCGCGTGCTCGTTGAGCATGTAGTCGAAGCCCAGTTCGCCGGCCAGGCCCCAGGAGTCCTGCAGCTTCATGCTGCTGAAACCCTGCGCCTTGCGGTTGCTGGCGAGGTCTTCGTCGAAGAAGGTGGTGTAGTTCACGCCCAGGCCGCCGTAGGGCTGGAAGGCGCTGTTGGTACCGCCCATGGGGTAGTACTGGAGCAGCAGGGTCGGCGGCAGTTGCTTGATGTCGGCCAGCTTGCCGTCCAGGCCCGGGCCGAGGCCCTTGACGTCGACCTGGTGGTTGAACGGAGTGGCGGCGACCAGTTCCACGCCCCACTTGTCGGCGAACATGTAGGTGAAGGTCAGGCCGAGCTGGGTGTCGCTGTCGACAGTCGCCTTGGTACCGCGCTGCTTGGCGCCGTCCAGCTTGATGTCGGAACTGCTGTCGTCGGGATCGACGGTGGCGAAGCCGCCACGGATGATGAAGTCACCGGCCTTGTGTCCTTGAATATCCGCAGCGGCGAACGGGGAGGCGACGGTGAGGGCCAGCAGGGAAGCGGTAAGCCAGGACTTACGCATGATGAGCTCCATTCCTTGTATTAGAAAGTGTTGGTGCTGCTAATGGTCAGCCAGCTAACAGTTGCCTTCCTTGACACAGCTCAATCAATCCTAGGAGCAAATGTGACCGCCGCAACGTAAATGGCGCGGCGGATTGTCGCATGTCGTTCAGCCACCTTCGTATTCGTAGGGCGTCACCTTGCTCGCCTGCATGCGGTAGCCGGCCGCCGCAAGCTCGCTGCTGGCGTTCTCCACCTTGAAGGTGCCCTCGACCCAGAATGGCTGATACAACTCGTCCATCTGCACGCCCTTGGCGGTCTTCACGTAGACGATCTGGTTCGACGGCGGCGGCGGTACGTGGATGCAGGCGCCGTAGTAGGGGACCAGGAGGAACTCGGTGACCAGCCCGGCCTCGCTGATTTCCAGCGGCACGATGTAGCCCGGCAGCTTGGCCTCGATGCCGTCCAGTGCCTTCACCACCGGGGCGTTGGGGCTCTGCTGGCTGGCCGCCGGACCGGCTTCGCTGAGGGCGTTGGCGAGGTCGTGGATCGGCAGCGGCGCCGGGGCGGGCGGGGCGCCGGCCGGGATCAGTTGCGACCAAGTCAGTTCGCGCGGCGCGGCGCGCGCCACGGCACTGCCCAGGAGCAGGGCGAAAGCCAGCAGGAGGACGGTCAGGGAGCGCAGCATCGGGGAATATCTCCGGGTCATAGGCGGATCGACAGGCCATCGGCCAGGGACTGGCGGTAGGCGCGCCAGGCCGGCACGCAGCCGATCAGCACGGCGGCCGCCAGGATAGCCCCGAGCAGGCTCCACTCATAGTCGCTCGGCCAGGCCAGCGGCAGGTAGATGCCGTAGTTGGCCTGGACGTAGCCCTGGCTGGCGGCGATGCCGAGGTAGAGCAGGCCGAGGCCGAGGGCGACGCCGGCCAGCGCCAGGCTGAAGGCCTCGGCCAGCAGCAGGCCGAAGATGTGCCAGGGGCGCGCGCCCACCGAGCGCAGGATGGCCATCTCCCGGCGGCGCTCGTTGAGGCTGGTGAGGATCGCCGTGAGCATGCCGATCAGGCCGGTGAGGACGACGAACAGCGAGACCACGAACAGTGCCTTCTCGGCGGTGCCCATCAGGCCCCACAGTTCCTGCAGGGCGACACCGGGGAGGATCGCCATCAGCGGTTCGCCGGGATAGTCGTTGACCTCGCGTTGCAGGGCGAAGGTCGCCACCTTGCTCTTCAGGCCGACCAGGAACGCGGTGATCGCCTGTGGTTGCAGGTCCATGTGCCGCGCCTGCTCGGCACTGACGCGCCCGGCGCCCATCGCCGGCACCCCGTTGCGCCAGTCGACGTGCAGCGCCTCCATGCCGGCGAGGGATATGTGCAGGGTGCGGTCCACCGGGGTACCGGTGCGCTGGAGGATGCCGACCACGGTGAACGGCTTGTCGTCGTGCTTGACCAGGCTCACCGTGCTCACCCCATGGGCCAGCACGATCTTCTCGCCGAGCCTGTAGTGCAGGGCTTCGGCCACCTCGGCGCCGAGCACCACGTCGAACAGGTCCTGGCCGAAGGCGCGGCCCTCGGCCAGTTGCAGTTCCTGGCCGCGGCCGTAGCGGTAGTGCTCGAAATAGCCGGCATCGGTACCCATTACCCGGTAGCCGCGGTGCGAGTCGCCGAGGGAGATCGGGATCGCCCACTTCACCCGCGGGTTTTCGGCGAAGTGCCGGTAGCTGTCCCAGCGGATGTTGTTGGTCGCGTTGCCGATGCGGAATACCGAGTAGAGCAGCAGGTTCACCGAGCCGGAGCGCGCGCCGACGATCAGGTCGGTTCCGGAGATGGTACTGGCGAAGCTGGCCTTGGCCTCGGTGCGGACCCGCTCCACCGCCAGCAGCAGGCAGGCGGAGAGGGCGATGGCGAAGATCGTCAGCAGGGCGGTGAAGCGGCGGTTGGCCAGGCTGGCCAGTGCCAGTCGGAAGAGATACATGCTCAGAGTCCTGCCGGCCGGGCGGCGCGGTTGAGATCGGAAAGGGACAGGCTGCGGTCGAACAGCCCGGCCAGGCTCTGGTCGTGGCTGACGAACAGCAGGCTGGCGCCGGCCTCGCGGCATTCGGCGAAGAGCAACTGGAGAAACGCCTCGCGGCTGTCGGCGTCGAGCGCCGAGGTCGGCTCGTCGGCGATCACCAGCTCCGGCTGGCCGATCAGCGCGCGGGCGGCGGCGACCCGCTGCTGCTGGCCGATGGACAGGCTGTCGGCGCGGCGTTCGTGCAGTTCGCCGCCGAGGCCGAGCTGGCCGAGCAGATGGCTGGCGGCCTGCGCCGGGCTACCGTGGCGTTCGCGGGCGCGCTGACGGCGCAACGCGGAAAAGTGACAGGGCAGCTCGACGTTCTCGCGTACCGAGAGGAATGGCAGCAGGTTGAACTGCTGGAAGATGTAGCCGGTGTGGTCGACGCGGAAATGGTCGCGGCGCGCGGCGGACAGCTTTTCCAGGTCCTCGCCGAGCAGGCGGATGCTGCCGCGGCCGGGCTTCTGCACGCCGCCGAGGAGGCCGAGCAGGGTGGTCTTGCCGCTGCCGGAAGGCCCCTTGAGGAACAGGCTCTCGCCGCGTTCGAGATGGAAGCTGGGAATGTCCAGCAACTCCGCCTGGCCGGGCCAGGCGAAGCCGAGGTTGGTCAGGGTGATCAGTGCGCTCATGGGGGTAGGGGCGGAACGCTCCGCCGGAGCCTCGAGAATGGATGGAGGGGCGCCGCGCCGAATCCCTCGCGGCGCCTCCGGAACGATCCTACAGCTTCAGCTCGGCGCTGGCCGGAGCCAGGTCGGCGCCTTTCTGGCCGTCGGGACCGATCAGTTGTACCTGAATTTTCTGGGTGGCGGGGAAGCGCTTGAAGAACTCGGCGAGGGTCAGCAGCTTGAGCAGCTCGGGCTTCTCGCAACTGAGCTGGTAATGGGCGTGGATATCGGCATGACCGTGTTCGTGTTCGTGTTCGTGGCCTGCCTTCTCCTTGTGCGCGTGGGCCGGCGCCTTGTCGCCGAACAGCGGACTCCGCAGTTCCTGGCTGGCCACCGAGCAGCCGGCGGTGACCGGCAGGGCGAACAGCTCCAGCGGTTTTTCCAGCTGCGCGCGGGCCTTGGCCACGGCGGCCTTGTCCGCGTCGGTGCTGGCGGCGTGTTCGAAACCGACCAGGTTCATCGCCGGGCTGTCCAGCTCCAGTTCGAGGGTCTTGCCGTCCAGCGCCACGTTCAACTGGGCGACGCCGTGCTCGTGCTTGCCCAGGCTGCCATGGGCGTGGTCATGGTCGTGGTCGTCATGGGCCTGGGCGGCGAACGGCAGCAAGACGAGGGCTAACAGCAGTGGGCGCATGAACGGGACTCCGGCAAGGAAGGAAAAGAGCTTGTTACGTTATAACGAATTTTTCCGCCTGCCTAGCCTGGCCGATTTGGCCCCTACGCGCCGACGTGGGAGCATGGCGCGATTCGCTTGTGGAGAAACGAGATGGTGCGGATTCGCGGAAGCATCGGCGACTGGCCGGTGGACCTGACCCTGGAACTGGACGCCGAGGATTGGCGCCAGCTGGCGCAACACGTGCCCCCGCCGCCGCTGGGCGAGCCGCAGGCCGCGGCGGCCAGGGCGCCGGCGCCGGCAGCGCCGGTGGATCGCCTGTGGCAGACCGCCCAGGACCTGCTGCGCGGCAGCGGGCGGATCGAGGGGCCGCAGTTGCTGGCGGAGTTGGAGGGGTTCAGCGGCAATGCCGGCGCCGCCAAGCAACTGCTGGTGCGCCTGCGGCACGACGCCCGGGTCAAGGTCGAGGTGGTCGACGGCACCCAGGTGTTCGTCTGGCTGGAGGACTGAGCCCCGCGGACGGGGCTCGGCGACTCAGTAGAGCGCCTGGTACAGCTTGCGGCGGTAGGCGGTGACCAGCGGGTGGTCGTTGCCAAGCAGGTCGAAGACCTGCACCAGGGTCTTGCGCGGCAGGTCGTCCTGGTAGCCGCGGTTGCGCAGGAACAGCTTGAGCAGTCCGTCCAGGGCCGCCTCGTACTGCTGCCGGGCGAGCTGCTGGACGGCCAACTGGTAGGCTGCCTCGTCGTCGCCGGCATCGGCCGCCAGGCGGCTCTTCAGCTCTGCGCTGTCGGGCAGGTCGGCAGCCTGGCGCAGGAAGGTCAGCTGCGCGCGGGCGCCGGCCAGGGCCTGCTTGTGCTCGTCGCTCTTCACCGCGTCGAGGATGGCCTGCGCCTCTTCCAGTTCGCCGCGCTCGGCCAGGCAGCGGGCGTAGAGGATCAGCGCCGCGGCGTTCTCGTTGTTCTCCGCCAGCAGGGCTTTCAGGGTCGCTTCGGCGTCGCCGATGCGGCCTTCGGCGAACAGCGCCTGGGCCACTTCCAGCGGGTCTTCGTCGGGCAGCGCCGGTGCTTTCACATGGGGTTCGAGCAGGGCGCGGATCTGCGATTCGGGCTGGGCGCCGGCGAAACCGTCGACCGGCTGGCCATCCTTGAACAGGACCACGGTCGGCAGGCTGCGGATGCCGAAGCGCATCACGATGTCCTGCTCGACGTCGCAGTTGACCTTGGCCAGCAGCAATTCGCCCTGGTAGGACTCGGCGATCTGCGCCAGCAGTGGCATCAGCGCCTTGCACGGGGCGCACCAGTCGGCCCAGAAGTCCACCAGGACCGGCTTGTGGAACGAGTTCTCGATGACCAGCTGCTCGAAGTTGGCGCCGGTGACGTCGAAGATGTAGGGCGTATCGCTCATGTCGATTCTCGGAAACGCAAGGTGGTGACCACTATAAGTGGGGGCGCGCCGCGCGCAAACAAGCCCGTGCCTCAGGCTTGCCCGCGTTCGGCGTGATACAGGCTGACCAGGCGGAATTCGGCGGGCTCGGCGAGGTCCGGCCAGGTACAGGCTTCGAGCACGTCCAGGCGCCGGTACAGCGGATGACGGAAGTCACGGACCCGCGAGTCGGCGACCAGCGCCTGGCGGCCGCGGCTGAGGAACTGGTCGAGCAGCGGCAGGTTGGCGCGGTCGTAGAGCACGTCGGCCACCAGGATCAGGTCGAAGCGATCGTCCTCGGCGAAGAAGTCCGCCGAATAGCTCAGCTCCACTCCGTTCAGTTCGGCGTTCGCCCGGCTCGCTGCCAGCGCCAGGGGATCCAGGTCGCAAGCCACCACCTCGGCGGCGCCGGCGCGGGCCGCGGCGATCGCCGCCACCCCGGAGCCGCTGCCGAAGTCCAGCACGCGCTTGTCGCGGACCCACTGCGGGCGCGCCGCCAGCCAGCGCGCCAGGACCAGCCCGCTGGCCCA
This sequence comes from Pseudomonas aeruginosa, assembly GCF_001457615.1. GTDB lineage: Bacteria > Pseudomonadota > Gammaproteobacteria > Pseudomonadales > Pseudomonadaceae > Pseudomonas > Pseudomonas aeruginosa. Next base: position 950,890 of record NZ_LN831024.1, read on the forward strand.
GCAGAAGCACCAGTACGGCGGCTCTTCGAGGATGCGGCGGGTTTCCTCCGGGCTGAACTGGCGGTCCATGTTCTGCGCGTCGATCAGCCACAGGCGCAGGTCGGTGCCGGGCAGCGCGGTGGCGCTGAGCCGGGCGTCGCCGAGCAGCTCGCCCAGCGCCTGGGTCAGGGCTTGCGGTGCCGTCACGGCGCGCGTACCAGGCGCAGTTCGCCGAGGGACTGGGTGGTCGGCTGGGCGATCCGCAACGGATGCAGGCGCCAGGCCAACTGGCCGGACTGGATCACCCGCGCGTGCAGTTCGACGCGCAGCGCGCCACCGGCCGGCGGGAAGGATTCGGGGTTGAACGGCAGGCGGAAGGGCATGAGTTCGCCGGTGGCCAGCACCGTCTCGCTGGCCAGCAGCCGCTGTGGACGGTCGCGCTCGTCGATCACCAGCAGTGCCATCTGCACCTCGCTGCCGCGTGGCAGGCTGCCCTGGATGCTGCTCAGCGTTCCGCTCAGCTCGCGCAGGTGGGCCGGTAGCACCGGCTCGACCATGGTCACGCTGCGCGAAGCTTGCGGCGTTGGCGCAGGCTTCGGCTTGTCGCTGGAACAAGCGGCGAGGAGAAGGACGGCCAGCAGGGCGATCGGGCGCAGGGTCATGGGCTGCTCCATAGCGGTGGAATCCGGGCGGCGCTTGTATAGCGCAAAGTGTGATTCTTGTCGCGCTTCGCGTAGTCCGCAACGTCCGATTCCTCTCGCCTTTCCCAGCGTGCCGGCGCCGGTCGATTCTGCGGGTGCTCGGTCGGGCGCGGATGCGCTACCATGCGGCTTCCTTCAGCTACGCCTGTATCAGCACCATGCATTGTCCCTTCTGCGGTGCCCATGACACCAAAGTGATTGACTCGCGACTGGTCGCCGAGGGCGATCAGGTGCGCCGGCGCCGCGAGTGCCTGGCCTGCGGCGAACGCTTCACCACCTTCGAGACCGCCGAGCTGGTCATGCCGCGCCTGATCAAGCAGGACGGCAGCCGCCAGCCGTTCGACGAGGACAAGCTGCGCGCCGGCATGCAGCGCGCCCTGGAGAAGCGTCCGGTCAGCGTCGAGCGGCTGGAAGCGGCCATCGGCCACATCAAGCACCAGTTGCGCGCCACCGGCGAGCGCGAGATCAAGTCGCGGGTGCTGGGCGAACTGGTGATGGCCGAGCTGCAGAAGCTCGACGAAGTCGCCTACATCCGTTTCGCCTCGGTCTACCGGCGCTTCCAGGACCTCAACGAATTCCGCGAGGAGATCGAACGCCTCGCCCGCGAGCCGGCCAAGGAATGAACGCCGCCGACCCGCTGTACATGGCCCGCGCCCTGGAACTGGCGCGCCAGGGGCTGTACTCCACCCATCCGAATCCGCGTGTCGGCTGCGTGCTGGTCAAGGACGGCCAGGTGGTCGGCGAGGGCTGGCACGTCCGCGCCGGCGAGCCGCACGCCGAGGTCCATGCCCTGCGCCAGGCCGGCGAGAATGCACGCGGCGCCACCGCCTACGTGACCCTCGAGCCCTGCAGCCACTTCGGCCGCACCCCGCCGTGCGCCGATGCGCTGGTGGGCGCCGGGGTGGCGCGGGTGGTCGCGGCGATGCAGGATCCCAACCCCGAGGTCGCCGGTCGCGGCCTGCTGCGTCTGATGCAGGCCGGCATCGCGGTGCAGAGCGGCGTCCTCGAAGCCGAGGCGCGGGAACTCAACATCGGTTTCATCAAGCGCATGGAACATGGCCTGCCGTTCGTCCGGGTCAAGCTGGCGATGAGCCTGGACGGGCGCACCGCCATGGCCAGCGGGGAAAGCCAGTGGATCACCGGGCCCTCCGCGCGTTCGGCGGTGCAGCGCTTGCGCGCTCGCTCCAGCGTGGTGTTGTCCGGCGCCGATACGCTGCTGGCGGACGATGCGCGGCTCAACGTACGCCCCGACGAACTGGGCCTGAACGCCGAGCTTACCGCGCTCGCCGCGGCTCGCCAGCCGTTGCGGGTGCTGGTCGACGGGCGCCTGCGGGTGCCGCTGGAGTCGGCGTTCTACCAGGCCGGTCCGGCGCTGGTGGCGACCTGCGCCGCCGCCTCGGCGCGCGAACGCTTCCAGGACGCCGGCCACGAACTGCTGGCGCTGCCCTCCGCCGAGGGCCACGTCGATTTGCACAAGCTGCTCCTGGAACTGGCGGCGCGCGGCGCCAACGAAGTGCTGGTGGAGGCCGGCCCGCGTCTGGCCGGCGCCTTCGCCCGGCTGGGGCTGGTGGATGAGTACCGGCTGTTCGTCGCGCCGAAGTTCCTCGGCTCCAGCGCCCGTCCTTTGCTCGACTGGCCGCTGGCGCGGATGGCCGATGCGGCGCAGTTGCGGATCGACGACATCCGCGCGGTGGGCGACGACTGGCTGGTCACCGCGCGGCCCCATCCGCGGGACGCCTGAACTTCGCTGCGCGGCGACGCGGCGGACGATGCACAAGCGGCGCAACTGTGGTAAAACGCCACACGGCCATCTCGGTGGCCGTAACGTTCTCAGGGCGGGGTGAAAGTCCCCACCGGCGGTAATGGCGCGCAAGGCGCCTAGCCCGCGAGCGCTTGCCGGACCGGCCACCGCCGGACGACAAGGTCAGCAGACCCGGTGCGATTCCGGGGCCGACGGTCATAGTCCGGATAAAGAGAGAACGGGATTGCCTGCCTGGGCGTACCCTGTGCGCCCGCAAGATCCCCTTCGATCCAAAAAGCCCTGTTTTTCACGAAACAGGAGTTCGTCATATGTCTTCATCTTGGAATACCCGCGCTATGGCACGCAGGCCGCTCGGCGTCGCGCCGGCCATGCTGTGCGCCTGTGCGGCGGAAAAACGGGAGGTCGCATGTTCACCGGCATAATCGAGTCGATCGGCAGCGTCCGCGCAATGACGCCCAAGGGCGGCGACCTGCGGGTCTACATCGCCACCGGCAAGCTCGACCTGGGCGACGTCAAGCTCGGCGACAGCATCGCGGTCAACGGCGTCTGCCTGACCGCGGTGGAACTGCCCGGCGATGGCTTCTGGGCCGACGTCAGCCGCGAGAGCCTGGCGCGCACCGCCTTCCAGCACCTGAAGGTGGGCAGCCGGGTGAACCTGGAAAAGGCCCTGACGCCGACCACCCGCCTCGGCGGACACCTGGTGAGCGGCCACGTCGACGGCGTCGGCGAGGTGCTCAAGCGCGAGGAGAACGCCCGCGCCATCCAGTTCACCGTGCGTGCCCCGCGCGAACTGGCCAGGTACATCGCGCACAAGGGCTCGATCACCGTCGACGGCACCAGCCTCACGGTGAACGCGGTGAACGGCGCGGAGTTCGAGCTGACCATCGTCCCGCATACGCTCAGCGAAACCATCATGGCCGAGTACCAGCCCGGACGCCGGGTCAACCTCGAGGTCGACCTGCTGGCCCGTTACCTGGAGCGCCTGCTGCTTGGCGACAAGGCCGCCGAGCCCAGCGCCTCCGGCATCAGCGAAGCGTTTCTCGCCGAGAACGGTTTTCTCAAGTAACCCACGAATTGCATAAGGGGGTGCCCATGGCACTCAACACGATCGACGAACTGATCGAAGACATCCGCCAAGGCAAGATGGTCATCCTGATGGATGACGAGGACCGCGAGAACGAAGGCGACCTGATCATGGCCGCCGAATGCGTCCGCACCGAAGACATCAACTTCATGGTCAAGCATGCCCGCGGCCTGGTCTGCATGCCGATGACCCGCGAGCGTTGCGAGCGCCTCGGCCTGCCGCTGATGGTGCAGCGCAACGGCTCCGGCTTCGGCACCAAGTTCACTGTCTCCATCGAGGCCGCCGAGGGCGTCACCACCGGCATCTCCGCCGCGGACCGCGCCCGCACCGTGCAGGCTGCGGCGGCGAAGAACGCCGTGGCCGCCGACATCGTCAGCCCCGGCCACATCTTCCCGCTGATGGCCCAGCCGGGCGGTACCCTGGCTCGCGCCGGGCACACCGAGGCGGCCTGCGACCTGGCGCGGATGGCCGGGTTCGAGCCGTCCGGGGTGATCTGCGAGGTGATGAACGACGACGGCAGCATGGCTCGCCGGCCCGAACTGGAGGCGTTCGCCGCCGAGCACGGGATCAAGATCGGCACCATCGCCGACCTGATCCACTACCGGCTGATCCACGAGCGCACCGTCGAGCGCATCGCCGAGCAGCCGCTCGACAGCGAACTGGGCCACTTCAACCTGATCACCTACCGCGACTCGGTGGAGGGCGACGTGCACCTGGCGCTGACCCTCGGCAAGGTCTGCGCGGAAGAGCCGACCCTGGTCCGCGTGCATAACATGGACCCGCTGCGCGACCTGCTGCAGGTCAACCAGCCGGGCCGCTGGAGCCTGCGCGCGGCGATGACCAAGGTCGCCGAGGCGGGCAGCGGCGTGGTGCTGCTGCTCGGTCACCAGATCGGCGGCGACGACCTGCTCGCCCATGTCCGCGAGATCGCTTCGGCGCCGGCTCCGGCGCCCAAGGCCACCACCACCTACAGCACCGTCGGTGCCGGTTCGCAGATCCTGCGCGACCTCGGCGTGCGCAAGATGCGCCTGCTGAGTGCGCCGATGCGCTTCAATGCGATATCCGGTTTCGACCTGGAAGTTGTAGAATACCTGCCCGCCGAATAAGGCCTGTCCCGCCCGCCGCGTGCAAGATCGCGGTGGGCGCTATGCTGGACGGACCTTTCGACCCTTTTCGCTCGGGGCGCAACGGCGTCCCGGCTCTTTAACAGATGAGACCTGCTCATGACCCTGAAGACCATCGAAGGTACCTTCATTGCCCCCAAAGGCCGCTACGCCCTGGTGGTCGGCCGCTTCAACAGCTTCGTCGTGGAAAGCCTGGTCAGCGGCGCCGTCGACGCCCTGGTCCGCCACGGCGTGGCTGAAAGCGAGATCACCATCATCCGCGCCCCGGGTGCCTTCGAGATCCCGCTGGTGACCCAGAAGGTCGCCCAGCAAGGCGGCTTCGACGCCATCATCGCCCTCGGCGCGGTGATCCGTGGCGGCACCCCGCACTTCGAATACGTGGCTGGCGAGTGCACCAAGGGCCTGGCCCAGGTGTCCCTGCAGTTCGGCATCCCGGTCGCCTTCGGCGTCCTCACCGTCGACTCCATCGAGCAGGCCATCGAGCGCTCCGGCACCAAGGCCGGCAACAAGGGCGCCGAAGCCGCGCTGTCGGCCCTGGAAATGGTCAGCCTGCTGGCGCAGTTGGAGGCCAAGTGAGCAATCAAGACAGCGGCAACCCGGCAGCCAAGCCGCCGAAAGGCAAGACCGCCGCTCGCCGCAAGGCCCGCAGCCTGGCCGTCCAGGCCCTGTACTCCTGGCAGATCGCCGGCCAGCCCCTGCACGAGATCGAGGCGCAGTTCCGCACCGACAACGACTTCTCCGAGGTCGACGGCGCCTACTTCCACGAGATCCTGCACGGCGTGCCGCGACAGAAGAGCGAGCTGGACTCCACCTTCGAGCCCTGCCTGGACCGCCCGCTGGCCGAGATCGACCCGGTCGAGCTGGCCATCCTGCGGCTGTCCACCTACGAGCTGCGCAACCGCATCGACGTGCCCTACAAGGTAGTGATCAACGAGGGCATCGAGCTGGCCAAGACCTTCGGCGCCACCGACGGCCACAAGTTCGTCAACGGCGTGCTCGACAAGCTGGCGCCGCGCCTGCGCGCCGCCGAGCTGCGCGGCGGCAAGCGCTGATCCCGCGCCGGCGGCGTCATGGGTGAGTTCGAGCTGATCCGCCGCTTCTTCGCCGCGGCCGCCTGCGCGGCGCCGGCGGCGGACGTGGCCCTCGGCATCGGCGACGACTGCGCCCTGCTGGCGCCGCCAGCCGGCGAACAACTGGCGGTCTCCACCGATACCCTGGTGGAAGGCGTGCATTTTCCCGCCGGTTGCGACCCTTTCCTTCTTGCCCAGCGCGCCCTGGCGGTCTCCGCCAGCGACCTGGCGGCGATGGGCGCCGCGCCCCTGGCCTTCACCCTGGCCCTGACCTTGCCGCAGGCCGACGCCGAGTGGTTGCAGGGCTTCGCCCGCGGCCTCGACGCCATGGCCCGGCAGTGCGGCCTGGCCCTGGTCGGCGGCGACACCACGCGCGGCCCGCTGAGCATGACCCTGACCGTATTCGGCAGGGTGCCGGCCGGCCAGGCGCTGACCCGCGCCGGTGCGCGCCCGGGCGACCTGCTCTGCGTCGGGGGCCCGCTCGGCGAGGCTGGAGCGGCGCTGGAACTGGTGCTGGAGCGAAGATCGGCGCCCGCCGAGGTGGCCGAACCGCTGCTGGCGCGCTACTGGACGCCGGCCCCGCAATTCGGTCTGGGCCTCGCCCTGCGCGGCAAGGCCAGCGCCGCCCTGGACATCTCCGACGGGCTGCTCGCCGACTGCGGGCATATCGCCCGCGCTTCCGGCGTTGCCCTGTTGGTCGAATGCCAGCGCTTGCAGGCAAGCGCCGCGTTGAGCGGCCTGCTCGCCGGCGAGGAAGCCTTGCGCCAGCAACTGGCCGCCGGCGACGACTACGTGCTGGTTTTCACCCTGCCGCCTGAGTACCTTGGCGAGATTCGCGCCGCGTGGCCGGCCATGGCCGTCATCGGCCGGGTCGAGGCGGGACAGGGGGTGCACCTGCTCGACGCCGACGGAAAGGAACTCATACCGGCCGCGGCCGGTTACCAACATTTCGGAACCCAACGTGACTGAGCATCCTGATCAGGCGCCGGCGCAGCCGGTGCCGCCGTCGGTCTGGCGCAATCCCTGGCATTTCCTCGCCTTCGGCTTCGGCTCCGGCACCCTGCCCAAGGCGCCGGGCACCTGGGGGTCGCTGGTGGCCATCCCGTTCATCCCGCTGTGGCAGATGCTGCCGGACTGGGGCTACTGGCTGATGCTGGGAGTGACCATGCTGTTCGGCTTCTGGCTGTGCGGCAAGGTCGCCGACGACCTGCGCGTGCACGACCACGAAGGCATCGTCTGGGACGAGATGGTCGGCATGTGGATAACCCTCTGGCTGGTGCCGGAGGGCTGGTGGTGGCTGCTGATCGGCTTCGTCGTGTTCCGCATCGTGGATATTCTCAAGCCCTGGCCGATCAGTTGGGTGGACCGCAACGTGCACGGCGGCGTCGGGATCATGCTCGACGACGTCCTGGCCGGGGTATTCGCCTGGCTGGTCATGCAGGGTCTAGTCTGGGGATGGGTACACTGGCTGGTCTGAGGCCTCCCATGCGTCTGCTCGTCCTGTTCTGCTGCCTGTGGCTGCTGCCCGGCGTCGCTTCCGCCGCCCCCTCCGTGGGCGAGATCCGCGTGGTCAGCGAAACCTGGACGCGCTACACCCAGGAGGACGGTCGCGGGGTGGCCTGGGACCTGCTGCGGGCCGTCTACGAGCCGGCCGGGGTACGCCTGCGGATCGCCAACGAGCCCTATACCCGGGCGGTCGGCCTGGTCCTGCGCGGCGAGGCCGACGCCTGGGTCGGCGCCTACCGCGGGGAAATCGACGAAGCGCTTTATCCTCGCTGGCCCTATGACGTCGATCCGATCGCCGTGCTTTCCCTGAAAGACAATCCGCCGCCGCCACTGGAGGGCCTGAGCCGGTTCCGCCTGTCATGGATGCGTGGCTACGCCTTCGCCCGCTATTTCCCTACCCTGACCCCGCACAGCGAGTTGCAGCGCCGCACCTCGGCGCTGCCGATGCTGCTCAACCACCGGGTCGACTATTTCATCGATTCGCGTCCGGAACTCGAGGAAATGCTCGCAGGGGCCGGAGCGCTGGCGGCTGAGTACCGCATCACCGACGTCACTCGGTTGCCGCTGTATCTTGGCTTCTCCGATTCCCCCAGGGGCCGTGAGCTGCTGGCGCTGTTCGACCGGCGCATGCGGCAGTTGCATGCCAGCGGCGAGCTGGAGCGGATCTTCGCCCGCTGGAACTGGCCCTATGCGCCGTTGAAGGCAATCCTGCCACCCAAGGAGTGATCATGCTGCGGCTGTGCGTCGCCCTGTTTTCCAGCGCTCTCGCGTTGTCCTCGCTGGCCGCGCCCCAGGTGTTCGTGGTCGGCCTGTTCCCCGGCGCGGCGGTACTCAACGTCGATGGCCAGCGCAAGCTGGTCAGGGTCGGCCAGACCGGCCCGCAGGGCGTCCAGGTGGTCAGCGCCGACAGCCGCAAGGCGGTGCTGCGGATCGACGGCGTCGAGCGCACCTACGAACTGAGCCGCGAATACAACGAGGCAGGCTATTCGGCGCCGCAGCGGCAAAGCTTCAGCATAGCCCGCGGTACGGGCGGGCACTATTGGGTGGCTGGCTCGGTGAACGGGCAGAACATGCAGTTCCTGGTGGATACCGGCGCCACCAGCATCGCCATGAACGAGAACGAGGCGCGCCGCCTGGGTATCGATTACCGGGTGGACGGCAAGCCGATGGTCGCCTCCACTGCCAGCGGAACCTCGCGCGGCTGGCGGGTGACCCTGGACCGGGTGAAGATCGGCGGTATCGAGTTGCTGGGTGTCGAGGCGGCGGTGATCGAGGGTGGCTATCCGACCGAAGCCCTGCTCGGCATGAGTTTCCTCAACCGGGTGCGTTGGCGCGAGGAACAGGGAATGCTGCTTATCGAGGCCAAGCATTGAATGTCGCTCGCTCATAACCCGGGGTTCTATTCATCGTCCATCTCGATAGGTATTTGCGGCATTTCGAGCTGACCGGGCGCCGGACGCTGCTGGTACAATGGCGGACTTCCGTTTCCCTAGGAGTTCCCCGGTGTCCGTCGTGTTCGTCGCCGCCTCCAAACTGCCGACTCCCTTCGGCGAATTCACCATGCATGGTTTCCTCGACGAGGAGAGCGGCAAGGAACATGTAGCCCTGAGCATGGGCGACATCGCCGATGGCGCGCCGGTGCTTGGTCGCCTGCATTCCGAATGCCTGACCGGCGACGCGCTGTTCAGCCTGCGCTGCGATTGCGGTTTCCAGCTGGAAGGCGCGCTTGCCGCCATCGCCGAGGAGGGCCGCGGCGTGCTCCTCTACCTGCGCCAGGAAGGTCGCGGCATCGGCCTGCTGAACAAGATCCGTGCCTATGAATTGCAGGATGGCGGTGCCGACACCGTCGAGGCGAACCTGCAACTGGGTTTTGGCGCCGACCAGCGCGACTACGCCATGTGCCAGCCGATGCTCGCGCACCTGGGCGTCTCCTCCCTGCGCCTGATGACCAACAATCCGCGCAAGGTCAAGGCGCTGGAAAGCTACGCCATCACCGTGGCGGAGCGCGTGCCGCTGCAAAAGGGCCTGAACAAGCACAACAGGCGCTACCTGGCGACCAAGGCCGGCAAGCTCGGGCACATGCTCGGCAGCCTGCACCAGGGCGAGGCGGAAACCACGTGAGTCGCCAGCAAGCCCGCGGCGCGCTGGGACGTGCCTGGTGGTTGCAACTGGCGTTGGCGCTGTTGCCGCTGATCCTGGTCGAGTTCTTCCTCGGCGAACTGCAACCCCTTCCCCATGGCCTGGCGATGCCGCTGTTCATCGCCGCGCTGCTGTCGATGTTCGTCAACCTGCCGCTGTTCGGTGCCTACAAGCGTGGTCTCATCGCCACCCAGAAAGCGCTGGATACGGCGGAGGAAGCCGCCGCCTGGACCCGTCTGGCGCAGGTGCGCCGCAAGGCCCTGTTCGGCGCCAGCCTGCCGGCCTGGATCGGCGTGCCGGGTGTGTTCGCCGGGCTCAACGGCGTTGCGCTGATCCTGCTCGGGATCACCAGCCTGGTGCTGTTCTGGCTCTACCGTATTCCGCGTCAACTCGGTTGATGCGCTCGTTCTGGCTGCTCGCCTGCCTGCTCCTCAGCCTTTCCGCCGGGGCGGCGCAGCGGGTGGTCAGCCTGGCGCCTTCGCTGACCGACAGCGTCCTCGAACTCGGCGCCGCGCGCCGCCTGGTCGGCGTGCTGGATGGTGGCGAGCGTCCGGCGGCGATTGGCGACCTGCCTTCCGTCGGCCGCTACGGCCAGGTCAATCTCGAACGCCTGCTGGAACTGCAGCCCGATCTGATCCTGGTCTGGCCCGGCAGCGTGCCCGAGGCGCAGTTGCAGCGTCTGCGGGACTTCGGCATCGCCCTCTTCATCGCCGAACCGCACAGCCTCGACGAACTGGCCCTGCAACTGGCTGCGCTGGGCGAGGCATTGGGCGAGGCCGAGGCCGGCCAGCGGCTGTCGACCAGGTTCCGCGAAGGCATGCGGCGCCTGGCCGAGCGCTACCGGCGGGACAAGCCGCTGAAGGTGTTCTACCAGGTCTGGGACCGGCCGCTGTACACCATTGGCGGACGCCAGGTGATCAGCGATGCGCTGCGCGTCTGCGGTGCCGAGAACCTGTTCGGCGACCTGCCGCAGCCGGCGCCGCAGGTCAGCGTCGAGGCGGTTCTGGCGCGCGATCCGGCGGTCATCGTCGCCGGCAGTCACGCCCAGCTCGAACTCTGGCGGCAATGGCCGGCGCTGGCGGCGACGCGGCGCGGACAGCTGTACCGGATCGAAGACAAGAACCTTGAGCGGCCGAGCTTCGCCATGCTGGCGGCGACCGAGAAACTCTGCCGCTCGCTCGCCGGGGCGCGCTGAATGCTTGCCGGTATCGCGCTGTACCGGCGAATAACGCCGGTGGCGTTATTCGCCCTACGGGCAATTGGGGGGTAGGGCGAATAACCGCAACGCGGTTATCCGCCGTTGTCGCTGGGTTTGGCGCTATTGCCGGTCGAGACGCTGGCGTACCGCCTTTTCGATGCCCGCGGCATCCAGGCCGCATTCGGCGAGCATCTCGCTGGGCTTGGCGTGTTCGACGTAGTAGTCGGGCAGGCCCAGTTGCAGCAGCGGGACTTCGAGGCCCTCGCTGGCGAGGAACTCGCCGACCGCCGAGCCGGCGCCGCCCATCACGGCGTTTTCCTCGATGGTCACCAGCAGTTCGTGGCTGCCCGCCAGTTCGCGTACCAGGGCTTCGTCGAGGGGTTTGACGAAACGCATGTCGACGACCGTGGCGTCGAGGCTTTCGGCGACCTTCATCGCCTCCGCCAACTGCACGCCGAAGACCAGCAGTGCGACCCTGCCGCCGCGCCGACGGACCACGCCCTTGCCGATCTCCACCGGTTGCAGGTCCGGATCGATCGGATGGTTGGGGCCGCTGCCGCGCGGATAGCGCACCGCGGCCGGGCCATCGAACAGGTAGCCGGTGGTGAGCAGCTTGCGCAGCTCGTCCTCGTCGCTGGGGGTCATCACCAGCATGCCGGGGATGCAGCGCAGGTAGGAGATGTCGAAGCTACCGGCGTGGGTCGGGCCGTCCTCGCCGACCAGGCCGGCGCGGTCGATGGCGAACAGCACGTCGAGGTGCTGCACGGCGACGTCATGGATCAACTGGTCGTAGGCGCGCTGGAGGAAGGTCGAGTAGATCGCTACCACCGGCTTCATGCCCTCGCAGGCCATGCCGGCGGCCAGGGTCACGGCATGCTGTTCGGCGATGGCGACGTCGAAGTAGCGTTCCGGATAACGTTCGCTGAAGGCCACCAGGTCGGAACCTTCCTTCATCGCCGGGGTGATGCCGAGCAGGCGCGCGTCCTGGGCGGCCATGTCGCACAGCCACTGGCCGAAGACGCTGGAATACTTGGGTCCGCCGGTCTTCTTCGGCGCACTGCCGGGAGCTTCCAGCTTGGTGATCGCGTGGTAGCCGATCGGATCCAGTTCGGCCGGGGCGAAGCCCTTGCCTTTCTTGGTCACCACATGGAGGAACTGCGGGCCCTTCATGTCGCGCATGTTGCGCAGGGTAGCCACCAGGGTCGGCAGGTCGTGGCCGTCGATCGGGCCTATGTAGTTCCAGCCGAGCTCCTCGAACAGGGTGCCGGGGACCAGCATGCCCTTGGCGTATTCCTCGGTGCGCCGGGCGATCTCCCAGGCCCCGGGCAGGCGCGAGAGCACCTTCTTGCTGCCCTCGCGCATGCTGCTATAGGTGCGGCTGGAGAGGATCTTCGCCAGGTAGTTGGAGAGCCCGCCGACGTTGTGCGAGATCGACATGTCGTTGTCGTTGAGGATCACCAGCATGTCGGCGTCGACTTCCGAGGCGTGGTTGAGTGCCTCGAAGGCCATGCCGGCGGTCAGCGCACCGTCGCCGATCACGGCCACCGACTTACGCTCCTTGCCTTGCAGGCGGGCGGCGATGGCCATGCCCAGGGCGGCGCTGATGGAGGTGCTGGAGTGGCCGACGCCGAAGGTGTCGTACTCGCTCTCTGCGCGGCGCGGGAAGGCCGCCAGGCCGTTCTTCTGGCGCAGGGTGCCCATCAGCTCGCGGCGTTCGGTGAGGATCTTGTGCGGATAGGCCTGGTGGCCGACGTCCCAGACCAGGCGGTCGTCCGGAGTGTCGAAGACGTAATGCAGGGCGATGGTCAGCTCGACCACGCCGAGGCCGGCGCCGAAATGACCGCCGGTCTGGCCGACGGTATACAGCAGGTACTGGCGCAGCTCGTCGGCCAGGGTTTCCAGGTCCGCCTCGCCCAGCCGGCGCAGTTCGGCCGGCGAAGAGGCGCGGTCGAGCAGGGGCGTGGCGGGGCGCTCGCGGGGAATCTCATGGAGCGTCTTGGGCATCAGGCTGTCGTTATGCAATCCGGAGAGGCCAGCAGTTTACCTGATGCACCGGCCGCGCCCAAGCAAGGGAGCCCCTACCTTTGCCGGGGACTTCCGACGACCCGTCGGTCAGTTGCGTCGCTCGACGATGTAGCGGGCCAGTTGGCGCAGCGGGTCGGCGCTCGGCGGAAAACCGTCGAGGGCGGCCAGGGCCAGGTCGCGCAGCTCCAGGGCATAGCCTTTGGCGGCCTCCAGGCCGAGCAGGGCGGGATAGGTCGGCTTGTTGTGCGCCTGGTCCTTGCCCTGGGTCTTGCCGAGGGTGGCGGTGTCGCTTTCCACGTCGAGGATGTCGTCCTGCACCTGGAAGGCCAGGCCGATCGCTTCGGCGTAGCGCTCCAGGGCGGCCAGCGCGGCGGGCTCGGCGCGACCGCTGGCGAGGGCGCCGAGGCGCACGCTGGCTTCGATCAGCGCGCCGGTCTTGTGCCGGTGCATGACTTCCAGAGCCGCCTGGTCGAGGGCCACGCCGACCGAGCCGAGGTCGATCGCCTGGCCGCCGACCATGCCGGCGGAGCCTGCGGCGCGCGCCAGGCGGGTGAGCATTTCCAGACAGACGGCATGTTCCTGCGGATTGCGCCGGGTGTCGGCGAGCACTTCGAAGGCCAGCGCCTGCAAGCCGTCGGCGGCGAGGATCGCGGTGGCTTCGTCGAAGGCCCGGTGGGTGGTCGGCTGGCCACGGCGCAGGTCGTCGTCGTCCATCGCCGGCAGGTCGTCGTGGACCAGCGAGTAGGCATGGATCAGCTCCACCGCGCAGGCCGCGGCGTCGGCGCGCTGCGGCGCTCCGCCGAGGGCCTCGCAGGCGGCGTAGGCGAGCAGCGGGCGAACCCGCTTGCCACCGTTCATCACGCTGTAGCGCATGGCCTCGTAGAGGCGTTGCAGTTCTTCGCGGGGAGCGACGAACAGGGCGTCCAGGGCGGCATCGACGCGCGCCTGGCAGCGCGCCTGGTAGGCCGCGATCATGCCTCGTCGCCTTCCGCATCGAACGGCGCTTCGCTGAGCTCGCCGTCGCGTTCGAGGAGGATCTGTACCTTCTGTTCGGCCTGGCTCAGCGACGTCTGGCATTCGCGGGTCAGGCGGATGCCCTGCTCGAAGGCGCCCAGCGACTCTTCCAGCGACAGCTCGCCGCTTTCCAGGCGTTCCACCAGGGTTTGCAGCTCGGTGAGGGACTGTTCGAAATCGAGGGTTTTCTTGCGGGCCATCGGGGGAGTCTCGGCGAGGTGTACAAAACCCCGCGACACTAGCAGAGGGGCGGGGGCCGGGCAAATCGGCGGAAGGTCGCTACGACCGATCGGGACGACCATGGCGGCGGCCTTGGCTAAGGTGGAGAGAGGTCCAGCGAGGAGGAGCCGACAGGCGATGCGCATCCAGGAGGTCCGGGAACGCAGTATTCCCCTTTCCCGTTACGCCGGCGTGGCGGCTGCCACCGGTGGTTTGAGCACCAGCCTGGTGGCGGTGCTCACCGATACCGTGCGCGACGGTCGGCGTGTGGTCGGCTACGGCCACGCCTCGGTAGGGCGCTACGCCCAGGGCGGGCTGATCCGCGAGCGTTTCGCCCCGCGCCTGCTGGGGGCTCCGGCGGACAGCCTGGCGAGCGACGACGGCAGTGGCATCGATCCGTTGCGTGCCTGGGACCTGATGATGCGCGACGAGAAGCCCGGCGGCCACGGCGAACGCTGCGTCGCGGTGGGCGCCCTGGACATGGCGCTGTGGGATGCCGCGGCCAAGGCCGCCGGCCTGCCGCTGCATCGCTTCCTGGCGCGACGCCTGGGGCTGGCGGAAGACTATCCGCAGCGCGTACCGGTCTACGCCGGCGGCGGCTACCCCTATCCGCACGACGACCTGGGACGCCTGGAAGAGGAACTGCGGCGCTTCGTCGATCTCGGCTACACCCACGCCAAGATCAAGATCGGCGCGGCCGGGCTGGACCAGGACCGGCGCCGTATCGACAGGGCGCTGCGGGTTCTCGGCGACGCTTCGCGGCTGGCGGTCGACGCGATGAACCGCTACGACGCGGAGGGCGCGGTCGACGCAGCGAAAGCCCTGGCGCCGCTGGGGTTGTGGTGGTTCGAGGACATCTGCGACCCCCACGATTTCCCTACCCAGGCCGAAGTGGCGGATATCTATCCGGGGCCCATCGGTGCCGGCGAGGCCTTGTTCTCCCTGGCCGAGGCTCGCTTGCTGGATCTCTATGGCGGCTTGCGGCGGGAGCGCGACGTGCTGGTGTTCGACCCCGTGCATTGCTATGGCCTGCCGGGCTACCTGGCGATACTCGACCACCTGTGCCCCCGGGGTTGGCCGCGCGCGGCCTTCCGCCCGCACGCCGGCTACCTGTTCAGCCTGCACCTGGTGGCGGCCCTGCGCCTGGGTTGGGCCGAGGCTACGCCGTCGGCTTTCCGGCCATTCGACGATTTCGCCGGTGCCCTGCCGTTTTCCTCGGGATTGGCGGGATTGCCACAATCGCCTGGTATCGGCTTCGAGCGCCAGGCGACACTTGCCGGGCTGTTCCGCAAGCTTCTGGAGGCCTAGAGAACGGTGATTGGCTGGGGTTGTGCGGAGGCATTAAAAAAGCCGGCTTGTGGCTGGCTTTTCTGGGGTGGGGTTGGCTTACTTCTGATAAGCCGCGCCTGCCTTAGGAATTCTGCATCGACGAGCCGAGGGCTCGTGAAGGAGGCGCTACTCTAGCAAACTCGGCCGGTCCTGCCCAGCATCCCGCGGGGCTCTATTTCGCCGGCTGCGAGCGGCGCCTGGCGAGAGCGCTCAGCACTTGGGCGACGAGGGCTTGGCCGGCTTGCTTTTCTTCACCGGCGACGCCTTGGGTAGCTGGGGCGCGGGAGCGGTATCCGGACTCAGACCCTCCACGCGGTAGCGCCAACCCTTGATGGCTGAGACCTGCCCGTCGGCGAAGCCCTTGCTGTCGGTCAGTTGCAACCAGTACTGGCGCTCCAGTTCCAGAAGCTGGCCCTGCAGCGTGCCGCCGGCGAAACTCTTGAGCGTGAAGGTCAGCAGCGGTTTTTGCCGCGAGGCCTTGGCCGGCGCGACCTCCAGCAGCCTGAGCGCAGCGAACAGGCGTGCGGCCTGCTCGGCTTCCGCCTCGCCCATCAACTGTGGCCTGGATGGGAACTGTCGCAGGCGGATGCCATCGTCCTTTTCGCTGGCTCGGGAAATGTTCAGCCGTACACCGTTGCCATAGGACAGGGTCAGCTCGCGCAACTGTTCGAATGGCAGGTCGGTCAACCGAGGGTCGAGCAGGGCCAGGTCGTTGACCGGCAGGCCGACCGTTCGGTCGATCAGCCAGGCCCCCTCATCGTCGGCCTGCCTGACCAACTGCCCGCCCTGCGAGGTGCGCTTGCCCAGCAATAGGACCAGCGGCGGCGCGTCGCCGCGCTCCAGGGTGATCCGGCTGGCCTGGCCCTTGCCCTGGTCGGAGAGTCCCATGCGTTCGCGGTTTTCCGGCGAGGCGCTCTTTTCCTCCAGCAGGCGCGCGTCGGCCAGGCTGCGCAACAGCTGCCGGATGGTTTCCCCCGAGGCGGGATAGCCGTCCTTGCTGGCGAGCGTCCAGTCCTTGCCATCGCGCCTGGCGCGGATCGTCGGTTGGCCGGGGGTGGCGATGCACAGCGCGGTCACCTGGTGCGGTTTCAGCCCTGGCAGCCAGGCGCGGCTCGCAGGCGGTTGCGCGGACGGTTGCTGCCGTTCGTGGAGCCAGCCCAAGGTTCCGGCGAACAGCGCCAGGGCGAGAGCGAGTCCCGCTATGCTACCCAGGCGCATGTCAGCCCCTCCTCCGGCGCATGCTGCGCCAGCTCCAATGCAGCAGGAGGAGCAGGGTGAGGAGCGCCGGCAGCAGGACCGTATTGGCCAGTTTCACCTGTTCCGCCAGGCGCTCGACATCGGCATTCAGCTGGAACTGCAATTGACGCAGTTGCTGGCGGATGCGCAATTTGTCATCGATGAAGCGGCGCAGCGTCGCTTCCATTTCCGGAGTCACCTCCTGGTCGCCGGCGTCCATCGATTGCTGCAAGGTGCGCAGGTTCTTGTCGGTGTCGTTGAGGCTCTGCTGCAGCGCGTTGAGCTGTTCCTGGGCGCGCATCCCGGCTTCGCGTCGGAGCGCTTCCACGCGGGTGAACGGGCGCTTCGTATGGCCTCGCGAGCGTAGGTCGATCAGCGCGTCCGAACCGGAGAGATAGTCGAGGGCATTGCCGACGAACAGGTCGTTGTCCGCCCATACCTGCGGCTCGTTGTGGCCGGGCTGTTCCTGGAGCCAGAGCGGATTGCTCAGCAGGTCCGTATCGGCGACCAACAGCACATGGATGTTCGCGCTGTCGCTCAGGCCTTCGCCTTGCTTCCCGCGGTCCGCGGGGAAGGCACTCGTCGCCGGCCCCTCGACCTTGGCGGCCAGCACGTAGTGTTCTCCGGTCGGGACCAGGGTGGCGTTGAGCTGCTCCGTCGAGGATTGGCGGAAGCGCTCCAGCGACAGCGGCATGCTGTGCGCCGAGCTGTGCAGCAACGGAATGAAGCGCGTCGAGGCTCCGCCGAGAGGTTCGAGCAGGCCGACGCTGGCGAGGTTGAGGCTTTCCAGGCCGGTGGTCAGCACGTTGTCGTGGGGGAACGTGTCGCCGGGGAGGTGCAGCCAGGTCGGATTGCGCTCCGGGCGACGTTCGGCGTTGGGCTTGATCATGGCGAACGAGGCATCCGCCAGCAGGGTATCCGGCCGCAACTGGACGCCCCAGGAACGCAGCAACGGGGCCAGGTCGGAGCTTTTCCCGCCGTCTGCATCGGCGAGACTCAGAGGGTCGACGAAGGCCAGCAGCTTGCCGCCGCGCAGGACGAACTGGTCGATGGCGTATTGGGTCTGTTCGGACAATTGCCTGGGGTGCACCAGCATCAACACCGAGACTTCGGCGGGGATTTCCGTCGAAGCGAGCCCCAGGGTGCGGATGTCGAACTGTTGGTAGAGCTTGTCCATCACCGCCCAGGGCCTGCTGCCCGGCTGCCCGTCGGTGGGCGCCTGCCCGGCCATCGGCAGCGAGCTCATCAGGCCGACTACCGTGCGTTCCCGCTGTGCGAGTGCCTGGACCAGGCGGCTGAGATCGTATTCCAGAAGCGGCTCTTCTTCCGGCGAGAAGAACGGGATCACCTGGAGGCCGTCGGTCGGGTTGGTGGCCGCCAGGCCAAAGTAGATGGCTTCGCCATTCGGGCCGATGGGCGGCGCCTGCAGGCCGAAGCGCGCGGCACGGTCCTCGTCGTCGGAGAATGGCAGGGGATCGATCACGAACAATCGGACATTGCCATGGCTCCGCCGTGCATAGAGGTCCAGCACTTCCTCGACGCGGCGGGCGTAGTTGCGCAGGGCGGGCAGGTCACTGGCGCGGCTTTTCGAAAAGAACAGGTAGAGGTTGAGCGGTTCGTCGAGACTGTCGAGGACTTCCTGGGTGCCGGCGCTGAAGGTGTAGAGCTTCTGCTGGGTGAGGTCGAACTGCTGGTCGCGCAGCAGCAGGCTGGACAGCAGGTTGAAAGCGAGGAACAGCAGGCCGACCAGCAGCAGGCCGACGCCCGAGTACAGGGTTCGTTTCATGGATGTTTCCTACGCTGCCTTTTTCAGGTCGATGACGATGGTGGTGGCGACCAGCCAGGCGACGATCAGGCTGCAGAAGTAGGCCAGGTCGCGGACGTCGAGCACGCCCCGGCCGAGCGCCTCGAAACGGACCAGCACGCTCAGCGAGGCAATGCCGTCCAGCAGCCATTGCGGAAGCCAGCCGGAGAGCGCCTGTTGTACGTGGGGAGTGCCGGCGCCGACGAACAGCAGGCAGACGAGAACGGTCAGGGCAAAGGCGATGATCTGGTTCTTCGCCAGCGCCGACATGCAGGATCCGATGGCCAGGTAGCCGCCGGACAGCAGCCAGCCGGCCAGGTAGCCGGCGATGATCGCGCCGTTGTCGGGCGAGCCGAGGTAGTTCACCGTCAGCGGCATCGGGAAGGTCAGCAGCAACGCCAGCCCGGCGCAGAACCAGGCCGCCAGGAACTTGCCGGTGACCAGGGTGGCGCGGGAGACGGGCAGGGTCATCAGCATCTCGATGGAGCCGGACTTGCGCTCCTCGGCCCACAGGCGCATGGCCAGCGCGGGGATCAGCAGGAGGTAGAGCCAGGGCAGGCTGGAAAAGAACGGCGCCAGGTCGGCCTGGCCGCGCTCGAAGAAGTCGCCCAGGTAGAAGGTGGCCACGCCAGAGAGGACGAGGAAGATCAGGGTGAACACATAGGCGAGCGGCGTGGCGAAATAGCTGCCCAGCTCGCGTCTAAAAATGGTGCCGATGGCGGTCATGCGGGGGTTTCTCGGGTCAGTTGGCGGAACACTTCTTCCAGTTGGCCGTGTTCGGTACGCACCCCGGATACCCGCCAGCCGCTGCCGTGGATCAGGCGGTTGAGCGCGGGAAGGATCTGCGCGCCGGGGCGGGCCAGGATGGTCAGGGTGCCGGCCCGGTCGGGGCATCCTTCTATACCGGCGACGCCGGGGAGCATGGCGATGGCCAGCGGGTCTACCGGTGCTTCGATGCTGAGGCTGACGGCATGGTGGTAGCGGCTGCGGGTCCTGAGTTCGCCCGGGGTGTTGTCGGCCAGCAAGCGGCCGCCGTTGATCACCAGGGCGCGGCTGCACATGAACGAGACTTCCTCGAGGATGTGCGTGGAAATCACCACGATCTTGCTTTCCGAGAGGTTCTTCACCAGTTGCCGGACCTGGTGCTTCTGGTTCGGGTCGAGGCCGTCGGTGGGCTCGTCGAGCAGGAGCAGCTCGGGATCGTGGAGGATCGCCTGGGCCAGCGCGACGCGACGCTTGAAGCCCTTGGACAGGGTTTCGATGATGCTCCTGCGCTCATCCCGCAGCTCCATGCAGTCCATGGCGCTGTCGATGCGCCGACGTTTTTCCCGTCCGCTGTAGTCGCGGATGGACGCGACGAAGGCGAGAAAGCCCTCGACCGTCATTTCTCCGTAGCTGGGAGCGTTCTCCGGCAGGTAGCCGATCAGCTTCTGCGCCTGGCGCGCCTTGTCCTGCATGTCGAAGCCGAAGATGCGTATGCTGCCGGCGCTCGGCGCGAGGAAGCCGGAAAGCATCTTCAGGGTGGTCGACTTGCCCGCTCCGTTTGGGCCGAGGAGACCGACGATCTCTCCCCGGTCGATGCGGAAGCTCAAGTCGTTTACCACCGTCCGGCCGGAAAAGCGTTTGCTCAGTCTGTCTATGTCGATCATGGTTTCACTGGAAGTTGAGCCGTTTGCTGTTATGCGTAGGGGATCGCATGAGCGCGGTAGATTACCGGGAGTTATTGGCTGGTTTTTCCAGTGGGCTCTTTTTGAGATTAGTTACTTATATTGTTGGGAAACTTCCTACGAACTATCGTTAAAAGATGGAAGTTATTGAGACTTCCAGGGCAGCCCTGTAGCTGGCGCAGCGCCTTGGTTCCGCTGTGGGAACGCGGCCATGTCGCGCTCGCTGGTGCCTATGTTGGGGACGAGTCGATTCCCCCTGCGGAGTTTCACGAGGGAAGGCAGTTGCCGTTTCGACAGACGGGAAGCGGAATAGCCCGGCCGCCTGGATCTTCCGAACTTCGAGACCAATGCAAGTTGGAGGAAGACCCGACTTCCGCCAGTAGCGGTTATTCCTCGCCTTTCAGCAGCGGAAGGCGAATCTCGAAAGTGGTGCCCTGGCCAACCTGGCTCTGGCAACCGATCCTGCCGCCGTGCCGGTCGATCACCGTCTTGACCATGGCCAGCCCCAGGCCCAGGCCGGCGCTGCCCTCGGCGGAAGCGAAGCGCTGGTACTGGCTGAACAGGCGCGGTAGTTCGGCGGCCGCGATACCTTTGCCCTGATCGACGATCCGGCAGCTCAGCCAGTCGCCTTCGAGGCGGATGCTCAGGCTGACGACGGTCCCCGCCGGGCTGTACTTGACCGCATTCTCCAGCAGGTTGAACAGCGCGCGCGTGAGCAGGCCGGGGTCGGCCCAGACCATCGGTTCCTGCTCGTCGTCCCAGTCGCGCCGCAGGTCGATGTCTTTCTGTTGCGCGAGGGGCCAGAGCTGGTCGGCGGCGTCCATCGCCAACATGGTGAACATGCACGCTTCGAAGCGGTAGGCGTCGGACTCGGCCTTGGCCAGTTGCACGAAGGCGTCGGTCAGGCCCAGGGCGCGACGGACCTGCTGCTCTATCTGTCGGTAGACCTGCTGGCCGGCTTCGTCCTCGGCGGGGCGGACGTCGAGCAGGGCGAGGATCGCCGAGTGCGGCGCGCGCAGGTCATGGGAGAGGAAGCGCAGGAGGGTGGCTCGCTGGCGCTCGGCATCGCGTTCGGCGCTCAGGTCGATCAGGCTCACCAGCCAGCCGATGGCGGTTTCGCTTTCGACCGGCAGCAGGCGCGCCAGGTCGAGGCGCAGGTCGCGTTCCCGGTGGTCGCGGAACTCGATGGCTTCCAGGGTTTCCAGCGTTGGGCGGGCGCCGCCGGCGAGGCTCGGATGGCCGAGTTCGGCCAGGCACTGGCGCAGTTCGGCGCCGCGCAGCTCGCCGCCGAACAGGTCGCGTGCCTTGCGGTTGGCCAGCAGGATCTGCCCCTGCGGGTCGCAGATCAGGGTCGCCACCGGCAGGCCTTCCAGGCCGTCGGCCATGAACCGCCGGCTGTCGCGGGTGCGGCTGACCGCCTGCTCCAGGGCGGCGATGCGGTTCTGCAATGGATCGTTGCCGGCGCGCGGGGGGCTGGCCCGCTCGGGCAGCACCTTGGGCTCGCGGTCGAGACGCGCCAGTTCCCAGCCAAAGTAGGCGAGCACCGCGTTCAGCCGGCGCCAGCTCCAGATCAGGTAGGCCAGCAGCAGGCCGACCAGGCTGGCCAGCGGCGACCACCACCAGCCGTTGAGCAGCAGCGCCCAGGAAAGACCCAGGGCCAGGACCGCGCAGGCCAGGGTGAGGAGCAAGGCGTGGCGCGAGCGGAACAGCATCAGGCCGAGCAGCAGCGCTACGCTGGCGGCGGAGAGCAGGGCGGCGAGCCAGGGTTGCAGGTCGACGGCGGTGCGCTGCTGCAACAGCCCGTTGAGGATGTTGGCCTGGATCTCCACCCCCGGCGTGGTGCCGAGGCTGGCCGACAGCGGGGTGACATAGCGGTCGCCGAGGCCCGGCGCGGTGGCGCCGACCAGGACCAGGCGGTCGCGCAGCAGGCTGTCTGGCACCTCGCCGCGCAACACGCTGACGTAGGGCACGCTGGGGAAGCCCGCGTCGGCACCGATGAAGGGAATGCGGATGGCGTGGTCACGCTGCCAGCCGGGCAGGTTGCGCATGTCGTCGAGGCCGGGCATGGGCATGGCGCCGGCATCGGCGAATGCTTGCCAGGCGAGCAGCGGGCGCGGCTGGCCGAGCGGTCCTTCGCGCAGGTAGACGCTGCGCACCGTGCCGTCGCTGTCCGCTTCGACGTTGATATGCCCGATGCCGGCGGCGCAGCCGGCCAGCGGCGCGGTCGGCGGTATCTCCCGTGGCGGTTCGCCGTAGCGCGGCACGCTTTCGCGCAGCAGTGGCAGGAGGACGTTGCCGGCCCGGCACAGCGATCTTGCCAACTGGCGGTCGCTGTCCGGATTGGAGGAGGGTTCGCTGAAGATCACGTCGAGCAGTACGCTGCGTGCGCCGGCGGCGGCCAGGCGATCCAGCAGCTCGGCGTGGATGCTGCGCGGCCAGGGCCAGCGACCGAGGCTTTCCAGGCTACGGTCGTCGATGGCGACGACGAGGATGCGCGGATCGACGGCCAGCGGGGTGAGGTTGCGCAGGCGGTCGTAGAGCAGGTTGTTCAGCGGCAGGCCGCTGCTCAGCGAAAGCAGGGCGGTGAGCGGAAGGAGCAGCAGGCTGACCAGCAGCCATTCGCGCACCAGGCCGCGGAACAGCCGCTGCGCCTGGCTGGGCTCGTCCTGGCGGTCGAGCGCCTTCATCGGCGAGGCCCCGGCGCCCTATCGGGCACTGCCGCCTCGCGGGTAGTAGAGAATGTCGTAGACGCTGGTCTCGCCCTCCAGGCCGTCGTTGTCGAAGGCCGAGAGACGGACGTGGTAGAAGGCCGCCTTGAGTCCGCTGAAACTGACTTCCGGGGTGCTCGAGAAACGCTCCTGCTGGATGCGCAGGAAGTCCGGATCGCTGGCTACCTGGGCACGGTAGCGCTTGGCGCCGTGCAGCGGGGCAAGATAGAGCTTCCAAACCGGCGACTCGCCGTGCTCGCCGCCCTGGCCGCGCAATTGCGGGGCGGGTAGCAGGTCCACCGGCGTCAGCTTGCCCTGCGGCTTGACCTTCAGGCCGCGGCGGGCGTCGACCAGCACGTCCTCGTCCGGCTCGGCCTGCGCCGCCTTGCGGGCCGGGCGCCTGCCGTTGAGCGGCAGGTCGTCGCTGGTCAGCTCGCGGTTCACCGCGACGCGCCCGTCGAGCACTTCGGTCAGCGCCTGGCCGTCTTCGGTGCGGGCGCGGAAGTGGGTACCGCGCACGCCCAGTACGCCGACCGGGGTCAGCACCTGGAAGCGGTCGTGATCGCTCTTTCTCTTCAGGACATAGGACTCGACCTGCCCCGCGCGCAGGGCGATCTGCGGAATGCCGGTGTCCTCGTCGAGGTGCAGGGTGACTTCCGAACTGGAGGGCAGGACGATGCGGCTGCCGTCGCCGAGCAGCAGGCTGACGAAGGCGGTCGGAGAGGTCTTGACGCCTTCCAGTTCGTCGATGTCCATGCCTTCTTCCAGGGGCGTCTGGTTGCCCTTGGCGTCGAGCTTCCAGGCGTCGCCGGCGAGATAGAGCACGCTGGCGGGGAGCGGCTGGGGCAGGCACGTTTCGCCCTGCTCGATGAACGGCGGCCGTTTCGTCTTGGCCGGCGCGGCCGCGACGGAGCCGGCGAGCAGCGTCAACAGTCCGCCCAGCGCCAGGGCGGCGCAAGCAGGAAAGAGGGATCGGGAAGTAAGGGCGAGGGCTGTCATAGGCTTCACTGGGCGGCGGGTCAGGTATCGCTGGCGGTCCGGTCAGGCTGCAATCTGCCTGATCGGGCGCCGGTTTCGCAATCCTTGCAACGACATCGGGAGCCCGCAGGCTCCCTTGTCGTTTCCTCGGCCGCAGCGCCTGGCGGTTGGGCCAGGCGCTTCGGTTCAGTCGTTCTTGTCGCCGATCAGGCGATAGGCCAGGGCGCCGAGTACCGCACCGAGAATCGGCGCGACCCAGAACAGCCACAGCTGGGAAACCGCCCAGTCGCCGACGTACAGGGCGACCGCGGTGCTGCGCGCCGGGTTCACCGAGGTGTTGGTGACCGGGATGCTGATCAGGTGGATCAGGGTCAGGGTCAGGCCGATGGCGATCGGCGCGAAGCCCTGCGGCGCGCGCTTGGAGGTGGCGCCGAGGATGATCAGCAGGAACATGCCGGTAAGTACCACTTCGCTGACCAGCGCGGCTTGCAACGAGTAGCCGCCCGGCGAGTGTTCGCCGTAGCCGTTGGAGGCGAAGCCGGCGGCCAGGTCGAAGCCGGCCTTGCCGCTGGCGATCAGGTACAGCACGCCGCCGGCGGCGAGGCCACCGAGGACCTGGGCGACGACATAGGGCAGCAGTTGGCTGGCCGGGAAGCGCCCGCCGACCCACAGGCCTACCGATACCGCGGGGTTCAGGTGTGCGCCGGAGATCGGGCCGATGGCATAGGCCATGGTCAGCACGCTGAGGCCGAACGCCAGGGCCACGCCGAGGTAGCCGATTCCCAGTTCCGGTACGCCGGCAGCGAGTACTGCGCTGCCGCAGCCGCCCAATACCAGCCAGAAGGTGCCGAAGAACTCTGCTCCGTATTGCTTCATGATGAGGTCCTTTTCAGATCCAGGGTGGGACGCGGATCGAGGCGTCCGGATAGCGGGAGGGGATGATTCGAACAAGGAAGGGGAGATGACACATCCGTGTGTCGAAGCCAGCCCTGGGGGGATTGGCTCGGTTGCCTGGGGCGATCGTCCGTCACCGACCCCTGACTGTGGTTCGAGTGGTCTCGTTCCACGGCCCGCCGGAGCGGGTTTACACATCCCTGTGTCGGAGCAATCCATTTGCTCCTTGGCCTACTCAGCGGTTGGAAATCTACCAAGCGCGATTTGTCTGCTGTGAGATTTGCCATATTTCTTCAGATTCTTCCGCGCTATTTCAGATTCGTCGCGTTCAAAACACCCAGCGCAACTCGTCACGCACGCTGACGGCGCCGGACAGGCCGACGTTCCACATCTCGGCCCTGGCGCGGGCCGGGCCGTCGAGGCCGAGCGGAGTGGCGAAGGACGGGCTGGCGGTGCCCTGGCTGAACGATGGGGCCTGGACCGGGCCGGCCGGATGGCTTACCGATTCCAGGCCGAGGACCAGGGCAAGGCAGGAAAACTTGCCGAGGGCCTGCAGGTTGATGTCACGCAAACGTTGGCTAACTGGCCGGAAACCCATGGCTACGACTCCTTGATAGGTCAGGCTGGCGCTGGCTCACGGGCTCTTCGTCCCGCTTAATGGCTATTTGGAATCAGGCTATCAAGGGCTGGTCGCGACCAGAGAGATTCGTCACAATTCTTCAGATTTGTACGTAATTCGCCGTTCCTGGAGCGAAAAAGGGGCGTTAGCCCGATTGAACAGGACCAGCTTTTATGCGTGTCGCGATACTGGACGACGAGTCGGCCGAACTGGACCGGGTCGAGCAGACCTTGCAGCAGATACCCGCGCAGGGCGAACAGGCCTGGACGGTGCACCGTTTCGCCCGTGGCGAGGACCTGCTCAAGCAGCTCAAGCGGGAAACCTTCGACCTGCTGATCCTCGACTGGCAGTTGCCGGACCTCAGCGGCCTGCAATTGCTGCGCTGGAGCCGCGAGCATCTGGATGCGCCGCCGCCGGCGATCATGCTGACCAGCCGTGACGCCGAACAGGACATCGTGCAAGCGTTGAACAGCGGCGCCGACGACTATGTCAGCAAGCCGTTCCGACCCAACGAACTGAAGGCGCGGGTAGCCGCCGTGCTGCGTCGCCACGGGGGAACGCGTCCCGCGCAGCATGAGGTGCAGACTTTCAACGACCTCAGCTTCGACGATGCCGAGCTGACCGTGACCCGGGCCGGCGCGCCGATCAGCCTGAC
Source organism: Pseudomonas aeruginosa (assembly GCF_001457615.1). GTDB lineage: Bacteria > Pseudomonadota > Gammaproteobacteria > Pseudomonadales > Pseudomonadaceae > Pseudomonas > Pseudomonas aeruginosa. Next base: position 976,601 of record NZ_LN831024.1, read on the forward strand.
CGAACGCGAATACCGCCTGGCCCGCTGCCTGTTCGCCAACCTGGGACGGCCGTTGTCGCGGGAATATCTCTACGAGCGCTTCTGGCCCCACGAGGAAGTGTTGTCCTCGCGGCCGCTGGATACCCACATCTATCGCCTGCGCAACAAGCTTGGCCTGACCGCCGAGCGCGGTTGGCAGTTGCTGACCATCTACGGCTACGGATATCGGTTGGAGAGCGTGGCGACGGTCGACTGAGCGGAGCGGGGTGGCGAGACCGACCTTGGCGGTCGGCGAGGGAGAATGAAAAAGCCCCGCGGCTGCGGGGCTTCTTTTCGGCGAGGCGCGCTTACTTCTGGAACGCGGCCACGGCCTTGGTGATCTCGGCGCGGGCGGCGTCGGCGTTGCCCCAGCCTTCGACCTTGACCCACTTGCCTTTCTCGAGATCCTTGTAGTTCTCGAAGAAGTGCTTGATCTGTTCCAGCAGCAGGGCCGGCAGGTCGGTGTATTCCTTCACGTCCTTGTACAGGACGCTCAGCTTGTCGTGCGGCACGGCGATCAGCTTGGCGTCGCCGCCTGCCTCGTCGGTCATGTGCAGGACGCCAACCGGGCGCGCGCGGATCACCGAACCGGGAGCGACCGGATAGGGGGTCACCACCAGCACGTCCAGCGGGTCGCCGTCGTCGGCCAGAGTGTTCGGGATGAAGCCGTAGTTGGCCGGGTAGAACATCGGGGTGGCCATGAAACGGTCGACGAACAGGCAGTCGGTGTCCTTGTCGATCTCGTACTTGATCGGCGCATGGTTGGCCGGAATCTCGATAGCGACGTAGATGTCGTTCGGCAGGTCCTTGCCGGCCGGGATCTTGCTGTAGCTCATGGGTGACTCCAGAGGTTTCTGGCCAAAAAAGAGGCCGCGATTATAGGCATATTCGGTTGTCGATGCCATGTACCGGCATTCAGCCGTTAGTCGTGTCGCCCGCCGCCTCGCGGTAGTCCGGATGCTCGGCCTGCAGGCGGCGCAGGCGTTGCAGCGGGTCCTGGCGGTAGAACAACTGGAGCTGCCGGTATACCGCCGGATAGGCCTCGTGGAGGAGATCCGGGGCGGTGAAGAAATACTCGCTGGTAACGGCGAAGAACTCCGCCGGATCTTCCGCCGCATAGGGGTCGATGGCGGTCTGCGCGTCGGGGTCGCGGTCGAGCAGGGCGTTCATCTCGTCGTAGGCGGCCTGCATGGCGCTCGCCCAGTCGCCGATGCGCATGCCGGCGTGCAGCGGCGGCAGGCCGTTGGCGTCGCCGTTGAGCATGTCCAGCTTGTGCGCCAGTTCGTGGATCACCAGGTTGTAGGCATCCCAGCCACCCCCGCCGACGACGCCGGGCCAGGCCAGGACCACCGGCCCTTGCAGGGACGTCTCGCCGCTGCGTTCGTCGTCGAACTCATGGACTACGCCGCTGGCGTCGCGGTGTTTCTGCGGGCTGACGAAATCATCGGGATACAGCACCAGCTCGTGGAAGCCCTGGTACCAGTTCAGCTCCGGCAGGTGCAACAGCGGCAGTTGCGCCTGCGCCGCCAGCAGCAGGCGGCCGAAGTCGTCGAGATCGACGCCGGCGAGTGCGGTCAGGTGCTTGTCGGCGAGAAACAGCACGGCCCGCTCGCGCAGGCGGCGGTCCTCGTCGGCGTCCAGGCCGTCGAGGATCGGCAGGTGCCGGCGTACCCGCTGCCAGAACTCTTCGGCCACCGGGTGGCGTGCCAGCAGGCGCCGGCGCCGCCAGGCGCGGAACGACCACATGCTCAGTCGCTCTGGGCCTTGGCCTGTTTGGCGGCGCTCGCCTGCAGGCGATGGCGAATGAAGCCGAGGATCATCGGCAGCAGCGACAGCAGGATGATGCCGATCACCAGCAGCGACAGGTTCTTCTTGATGAACGGCACGTTGCCGAAGAAGTAGCCCAGGGTCACCAGGCCGCCGACCCAGGCCACGGTGCCGACCACGCTGAACATGACGAAGCGCGGGTAGTGCATCTTCGCCATGCCGGCGACGAAGGGCGCGAAGGTCCGCACGATGGGCAGGAAGCGCGCCAGGGTCACGGTCTTGCCGCCGTGGCGTTCGTAGAACTCATGGGTGCGGTCGAGGTAGTCGCGGCGGAATACCTTCGAGTCGGGGTTGCTGAACAGCCGCTTGCCGAGGGTCCGGCCGATCACGTAGTTGGTGCTGTCGCCGGTGATCGCCGCGACCATCAGCAGCCCGCCGAGCAGCCATGGGTCCATGCCGCCGGTGGCGCAGATGGCGCCGGCGATGAACAGCAGCGAGTCGCCGGGGAGGAACGGAGTCACCACCAGGCCGGTTTCACAGAAGATCACCAGGAACAGGATGGCGTAGATCCAGACGCCATAGTTGCTGACCAGCATGGCCAGGTAGGTATCCAGGTGGAGAATCAGATCGATTGGGTTGAAGTCCATTGAGCAACCTGCGGAGACAACGCGTTGAGCGGCAGAGGGCCGCCATTATAGGGGGGCGTCCGGATGGGTGGGGGGCTGTTTGTCGCGATCCCGGCAAAACCACTGATTGCAGGATGTTTCGGTAATTTTTCCGAAATTGGTCGGCATAAAGTCTGCAAGAACAGGAGAAATTTCTAGCAGGGAAGGGCGTGCGATGACACTCCAGCCTTTTGCCCAGCCACCGCTCAGTCTCGCCCTGGGCGCCGGGCGCGACCTCCCGGGGCAGGCCGCGCGGGTTCGCGCCGAATGGCTCGCGCCTCGCCCCGGACGGGCTCCGGCGTTTCTCCTGGCGCTGCTCTGGGGACGCGGTTGCGCCAACGTGGTGCAGGCCATCGAAGGCCATCTCGACGCCCTGTTCGCCGACTACGCCTGTACCCCCGAGGGTTGGCCGGAAGCGCAGGCGGCGCGGCAGGTCCTGGCTTCGCTGAACATGCAGCTCTATCGCCGGCGCCGCGAAGGCGAGCCGGGCGTGCTCGAGCTGGCGGCGGGGTTGCTGCTGGTCCATGCCGGAGGCGTGCACTTTCTCCAGTGCGGCGCCGTCGGCCTGCTGCGTTATCGCCAGGGCAGCCTGCAGCGCCTGGGAGGGAGCGGCCAGCCGCTGGGTAGCAGCGCGGAGCTGGCGCTGGTCCAGCACAACCTGACCCAGGTGGCCGGCGAGCCCTTGTTGCTGGCGCCCCAGCCGCTGCTCGAAGTGGCCGACCTGCGCGCCCTCGGAGAGCGTTGTGCGGGGCTGGCCACGGGGCGCCTGGAGGGCGTGCTGCAGCCGTTGCTGCATGCGCCGGGGGCGGTGGCGCTGGTCTTGCCGGGGGCGCTCGAGCGCGCCCCGGCGGCGCCACGGCATACCGGCTGGCCAGCGCTGGGCGCGGCGTGCCCCGGCGACTGCGTGGATGGCTGGACCTTGCAGGCAGCTTGCGCGTTCGGCCCGCCCGGGCGGCTATTCCGCGCCTGCGACGAGCAAGGACGCGAGGCGTTGCTGCTGCTCGCGGCGGTCGATGCCGACGAAGCGTTCTGGCAGCGCGAATGGGCATTGCGGCGCTGCCGTGCGGAGAGCCTGCCGCGAGTATTGTCGTCGCCCCGGTTGCGTCGTCATGCCTTCCAGTTGTTCGCTCCGCCGCGCTGGCCGATGCGCAGCCTGCTGGATTGGGCGCCAGCGCACCTGCCGCTGGAACCGCAATGCGCGCTGGTCCTCCTGGAGCAACTTATCGATGCGGTTCGCGCCTTGCAGCGGCGCGGCGTACAGGGCTTGTGGCTGGCGCCGCGGCAGATCCTGCTGGACGAGGGCGGGCGCCTGCTGTTCCTCCCCGAGGCGGCGGCGATCCTGCCGGGGGTGGCGCGCCAGGCGCTGCCTGCGGACAGCGTGCCGCTGGCGCCGGAGTTGCGTCGCGGCGAGGCGCTCGATGGCCGGGCCGACCAGTTCGCCCTGGCGGCGCTGTTCTATTGGCTGCTCTGTGGTCGCTGGCCGTCGATCGCCTGCCCGGAGAGCGACGGCGGATGCCGCTACGAGCCCCTGGGCGAGCGTCAGGCGGATCTGCCGGTCGGCTGGGATGGGGTATTGGCGCGGGCACTGGCGCCGCGTCCGGAGGCGCGCTTCGAAGCGTTGTCGGAATTCTGGCTGGCCTTGCAGAAGCCGCTAGCGCATCCCCAGCGGGTCTTTGCGCCACGCCGGTTGCAACGGGGCGTGCTGGCCCTGGTCCTGCTCCTGGCCGGGGCTGCGCTGCTGGTCGGCCTGGCCGGTTAACGGATCGACGGCCAGCGTGCGGGTCTGCCCGCTGCGTTCGAGGTGCGCTTCGGCGATCAGTTGTTCCAGCCGGCCGCTGCGACGCATCAGGCGCAGGTTGCGGTCGAGGCTGGCGGCAAGGGCGGCGCCGCGGGCGTGTCTTTTCGGCACCAGTACATAGAGCGGCTTGACCTCCAGCGGCGGTTCGATGAACACCAGGCGATCCTTCAGCGCCGGCACGTTGCGCGCCAGTAGGTGGTAGCCGGTGTAGCGATCGACCACGGCCAGGTCGATACGCCCGCGCAGGAGCTTCTCGAGGTTCTGCCAGTCGTTGGTCACCGCGTCCTTGGTCAGGCTGCGGTCGGCGTCGAAATCCTCCCGGTTGACGTAGCCGCGGACCACGCCGATGCGGTACGGACGCAGGCTTTCCAGATGCGCGGGATTGACCGGCAGCAGGCGCTCGCGCTGGCGGAAGAAGCCCAGTTGCGAGTCGAGCAGGGGGATGGTGGCGTGGAACAGTTCGCGCCGCTCGGGCGACAGGTAGGCCGGCATGAGGGCGTCGAAGCGCCCCTCGGCGGCTTCCTTCAGGGCACGTTGCCAGGGCAGGAACACCAGTTCGGCGCGGTGCCCGTCGAGGGCCAGGGCTTCGTCTAGGATGCGGCTGGCGAGGCCTTTGCCCGGCAGGTCGGGGCCGACGTAGGGCGCCCAGTCGAGGGTCGCCACGCGCAGGGTGTCGGCCTGCGCGCCGGCCGTGGCGAGGAGCAGGCCGAGCAGGACGCCGGGCCAGTGCCAGGTGCGCGAACCCATGGATGCCTCTGCTCTGAGCGATCGGTTGGGAGGTGCCGTGCCTTTGTCTTCAGCTTAGTTCGTCGCTGATCGGCAGGGTGTAGTTCTTGAACTCCTGGTCTTCGCGGAAGCCGATCGACTCGTAGACTTTCTGCGCTACCTCGTTGTCGACGCTGGTGGAGACACGCATGCGCACCGCATGGGTTTCCCGTGCCATCTGCTTGGCGTGTTGCAGCAGGTGGTCGGCGACCAGTTGCCGGCGTGCCTCCTCGGCGACGTAGATGTCGTTGAGGATCCAGACGCGCTTGAGCGACAGCGAGGAGAAGCTCGGATAGAGCTGGCAGAAACCGAGCAGCCGGTCTTCTTCGTCGGCCAGCGCCAGGTAGATCACCGATTCCTTGCGGCGCAGGCGTTTCTCGAGGAATTTCCGCGAGGACTCGGGGTAGGAGAGCATGCCGTAGAATTCGCGGTACTTGACGAACAGCGGCGCCAGCAGGTCGAGGTGTTCGAGGGTGGCTTGCACGATTCGCATGACGGGCCTCGCATTGCGGGAAGGGGCTGCCGGGACGATGCAGGCTGCATGCCAGCAACGCTTCGATGCTGCCCAATCTCCCTGGAAAGCGCAATCCAAGCGAACGTTTGAATCGGCCGAAGGAGGGGCGACGCGCGCCGGCCCATCCTTCGGCCGGGAGGCTCAGTCCCTCGCCAGGAGGAAGTTGCCGGTGCGCGGAGCCTCGCCGTCCAGCGCCTGGACCTCCGCCTCGTCCTTCAGGTTGACCCCGGAAAGCTGCCGCCGGCAGGCCTCGCGCATCAGGTAGAGCAGGCGGTGCGCGGCCATGCCGTAGCTGAGGCCTTCCAGGCGGACGTTGGAGATGCAGTTGCGATAGGCGTCGGTGAGGCCGACCCGCGGGGCCCAGGTGAAGTACAGGCCGAGGCTGTCCGGCGAGCTGAGGCCGGGACGCTCGCCGATCAGGATCACGCTCATCTTCGCCCGCAGCAATTCACCGATCTCGTCGGCCACCGCCACCCGTCCCTGTTCCACCAGGACCACCGGCGACAGCGACCAGCCTTCGGCCAGCGCCTGTTCCTCCAGGCGTTCGAGGAAGGGCAGGGTGTGACGCTGCACGGCCAGCGCGGAGAGGCCGTCGGCGACCACGATGGCCAGGTCGATCTGCCCGTCGTAGCCGGCGGCGTGTTCGCGCAGGCGTTGCACCGAGGCCTCGTCGAGGCGCCGGCCGAGGTCCGGGCGTTGCAGGTAGACGTGGCGGTCGGCGGCGGCGCTGTGCAGCAGCAGGCTGTCGCGGCCGCGCTGGCGCAGGCCGTCGCTGATGGCCGCATGGTCGAAGGGCAGGTGCACGGCGTCGCGCGCCTGGGCGTGGGCGTACTGGAAGTCCAGTTGCGGGCGGGTCGGCAGGCTGGTGCCGGTGCGGCCCAGGGCGATCCGCGCGGGGGTCAGCTGGCGCAGCGGCAGCCAGGGGTTCTCGGCGCTGGCGTCGGGCAGGTGCTTGTCGTTCATCGGCATCTCCTCAGGCCAGTTGCGCCAGGGCCTGGCGGAACGCCGGCGGTAACTCGTCACCGAAGCGGATGCGCCCGTCGGCCTGGGTGAAGATTCCCATCCGCTGCAACCAGTCCTCGAATTCCGGCGCCGGCTTCAGGCCCAGCGTCTGGCGCGCATAGAGGGCGTCGTGGAAGGAGGTGGTCTGGTAGTTGAGCATCACGTCGTCGGAGCCGGGAATGCCCATGATGAAGTTGATCCCGGCGACGCCCAGCAGGGTCAGGAGCATGTCCATGTCGTCCTGGTCGGCCTCGGCATGGTTGGTGTAGCAGATGTCGCAACCCATCGGCACGCCGAGCAGCTTGCCGCAGAAGTGGTCTTCCAGGCCGGCGCGGATGATCTGCTTGCCGTTGTACAGGTACTCGGGACCGATGAAGCCGACCACGGTGTTCACCAGGAACGGCTTGAAGTGACGAGCCACCGCATAGGCGCGGGTCTCGCAGGTCTGCTGGTCGACGCCGTGGTGGGCGTTGGCCGAGAGCGCGCTGCCCTGGCCGGTCTCGAAGTACATCAGGTTGTTGCCTAGGGTGCCGCGCTTCTGGCTGAGCCCGGCCTCGTAGCCTTCCTGGAGGATCTTCAGGCTGATGCCGAAGCTGGCATTGGCCGCCTCGGTGCCGGCGATCGACTGGAACACCAGGTCCAGCGGCACGCCGCGGTTGATCGCCTCGATGGAGCTGGTGACGTGGGTCAGCACGCAGGCCTGGGTGGGAATCTCGTAGCGCTGGATGATCGCGTCGAGCATCTCCAGCAGGGCGCAGATCGAGGCCATGCTGTCGGTGGCAGGATTGATCCCGAGCATCGCGTCGCCATTGCCGAACAGCAGGCCGTCGAGGATGCTCGCGGCGATTCCGGCCGGGTCGTCGGTCGGGTGGTTCGGTTGCAGGCGGGTGGAGAGCCGGCCGCGAAGGCCGAGGGTGTTGCGGAAGCGGGTGACCACGCGGATCTTCTGCGCCACCAGGACCAGGTCCTGGACACGCATGATCTTCGATACCGCCGCTGCCATTTCCGGCGTCAGGCCCGGAGCCAGGGCGCGCAGGCTGGCCTCGTCGGCGGCGTCGCCGAGCAGCCAGTCGCGGAAGCCGCCGACGGTGAGATGGGACACCGGGGCGAAGGCGTCGCGCTGGTGGGTGTCGATGATCAGGCGGGTGACCTCGTCGTCCTCGTAGGGAATCAGCGCCTCGTCGAGGAAGTGTTTGAGCGGGATGTCGGCCAGGGCCATCTGCGCGGCGACCCGCTCGCCGTCGTTGCTCGCCGCGACGCCGGCGAGGAAATCGCCGGAGCGCGCGGGGCTGGCCTTGGCCATCACGTCCTTGAGGCTGTCGAAGCGGTAGGTTTCGCCGCCGACGCTATGAGTGAAACGTGCCATGTGTGTCTCCAGTGCCCGGCCTCGCCAGCGGCGGGCCGGGCTTTGTCGTTGTCGCTCTCAGCGCAGGTCCTGTTCCGCCGCCTGGATCGCGGCGAACTCTTCTTCCGGGGTGCCGGACACCAGGTGATGCCGACTGTACAGGGCGAAGTAGCCGATCAGTACAGCGTAGATCGCCACCGCGCCGACCACGACCCGCGGGTCGACCAGGAAGCCGGCGACCACCGCGACGCAGGCCAGCGCCAGGGCTACGCCGGAGGTGAGGATGCCGCCAGGGGTGCGGTAGGGGCGCTGCATGTCCGGGCGGCGGATGCGCAGGGTGATGTGCGCGGCCATCATCAGCACGTAGGAGATGGTCGCGCCGAACACCGCGACCAGGATCAGCAGGTCGCCCTGGCCGGTCAGCGACAGGCCGAAGCCGATCACCCCCGGCACCACCAGGGCCAGTACCGGCGCCTTCTTGCGGTTGGTCAGCGAGAGGCTGCGCGGCAGGTAGCCGGCGCGGGAGAGGGCGAAGATCTGCCGCGAGTAGGCATAGATGATCGAGAAGAAGCTGGCGATCAGCCCGGCCAGGCCGACCAGGTTGACGAACTGGCTCATCCAGGTCGAACCCTTGTAGGCCGACTCCAGCGCTTCCACCAGGGGATTGCCCGAACCCATCAGCTCCTTGGCTCCGGCGGCCCCGGGACCGACGACCAGAATCAGTGCGGCGAAGGCGAGAAGCACCAACATGGCGCCGATCAGTCCGCGCGGCAGGTCGCGCTTGGGGTTCTTGGTTTCCTCGGCGGCCAGCGGCACGCCTTCGACGGCGAGGAAGAACCAGATCGCGTAGGGGATCGCCGCCCAGACCCCGACATAGCCGAACGGCAGGAAGCTGCTGGCGCCGGTCGCCGCGGTCTGCGGGATGTTGAACAGGTTGGCCGAGTCGAAGTGCGGAACCATCGCGACAATGAACACGCCGAGGGCGATGGCCGCCACCGCGGTGATGATGAACATCAGCTTCAGCGCCTCGCCGGCGCCGAGGATGTGGATGCCGATGAATACGATGTAGAACACCAGGTAGATCAGCCAGCCGCCGACGCCGAACAGCGACTCGCAGTAGGCGCCGATGAAGCAGGCGATGGCCGCCGGGGCGATGGCGTATTCGATGAGGATCGCGGTGCCGGTGAGGAAGCCGCCCCAGGGCCCGAAGGCGCTGCGGGCGAAGCCGTAGCCGCCGCCGGCGGTAGGGATCATCGAAGACAGCTCGGCGAGCGAGAAGCACATGCACAGGTACATGGTGGCCATCAGCAGGGTGGCGAGGAACATCCCGCCCCAGCCGCCCTGGGCCAGGCCGAAGTTCCAGCCGGCGTAGTCGCCGGAGATCACGTAGGCGACGCCGAGCCCGACCAGCAGGACCCAGCCGGCGGCGCCTTTCTTCAGTTGACGGTGTTGGAAGTAGTCGGCGTCGACGCTTTCGAAGTCGACCCCGGAAGTTGCGGGCGCATGGCCGGTTTGTTCGAGGGACATGGGTTTTTCACCTCAATCTTGTTGTTATCGACCCCGGTTTTCCCGGTGGTGTGCTGTACGTGGTGAACGCAGGCAATAGCTATGCCAGCCGCTCTGCAATCGGCCTGGCGAGGAGGTGGAAGGGGCGCCGCCGTCAGCCTCGGCGGCGTGTTTCACGAGCCGGCGCGACCGCTCCGGGAAAGAGCGGTCGCGGCCGGTCCGGGGTCCTACTAGAAGAAGCCCAGCGGGTTGATGTCGTAGCTCACCAGCAGGTTCTTGGTCTGCTGGTAGTGGTCGAGCATCATCTTGTGCGTCTCGCGACCGACGCCGGACTTCTTGTAGCCGCCGAACGCGGCGTGGGCCGGGTACAGGTGGTAGCAGTTGGTCCACACGCGACCGGCCTTGATCCCGCGGCCCATGCGGTAGGCGCGGTTGATGTCACGGGTCCAGAGGCCGGCGCCGAGGCCGTACTCGGTGTCGTTGGCGATGGCCAGGGCCTCGGCTTCGTCCTTGAAGGTGGTGACGCCGACCACCGGGCCGAAGATTTCCTCCTGGAACACGCGCATGCCGTTGTGCCCCTTGAGCAGGGTCGGCTGGATGTAGTAGCCGCTGGCCAGGTTGCCTTCGAGCTTCTCGACGCTGCCGCCGGCGAGCAGCTCGGCGCCTTCCTGCTGGGCGATGTCGAGGTAGGAGAGGATCTTCTCGTACTGCTGCTGGGAAGCCTGGGCGCCGACCATGGTCTCGGTGTCCAGCGGGTCGCCGCGCTTGATCGCCCTGACCTTTTTCAGCACCTCTTCCATGAACGCCGGGTAGATCGACTCCTGGACCAGCGCGCGGGACGGGCAGGTGCACACCTCGCCCTGGTTGAAGAAGGCCAGCACCAGGCCCTCGGCGGCCTTCTCGATGAACGCCGGCTCGGCCTGCATGATGTCTTCGAAATAGATGTTCGGGCTCTTGCCGCCCAGCTCGACGGTGGAGGGAATGATGTTCTCCGCCGCGCACTTGAGGATGTGCGAGCCGACCGGGGTGGAACCGGTGAAGGCGATCTTGGCGATGCGCTTGCTGGTGGCCAGGGCCTCGCCGGCCTCCCTGCCGAAGCCCTGGACGACGTTGAGCACGCCCGGCGGCAGCAGGTCGCCGATGAGTTCCAGCAGCACGCAGATGCCCAGCGGGGTCTGCTCGGCCGGCTTGAGCACCACGCAGTTGCCGGCGGCCAGCGCCGGGGCCAGCTTCCAGGCGGCCATCAGCAGCGGGAAGTTCCACGGGATGATCTGCCCGACCACGCCCAAGGGCTCGTGGATGTGGTAGGCCACGGTGCTGTCGTTGATCTCGGCGGCGGAGCCTTCCTGGGCGCGGATGCAGCCGGCGAAGTAGCGGAAGTGGTCGGCGGCCAGGGGGATGTCGGCGTTGAGGGTCTCGCGCACGGCCTTGCCGTTGTCCCAGGTCTCGGTGACGGCGAGCAGTTCCAGGTTCTGCTCGATGCGGTCGGCGATCTTCAGCAGGATGTTCGAGCGCTCCTGCACCGAGGTGCGGCCCCAGGCGTCGGCGGCGGCGTGGGCGGCGTCGAGGGCCTTGTCGATGTCCTCGGCGGTGGAACGGGGGAACTCGGCGATCGGCTGGCCGTTCACCGGCGAGGTGTTGGTGAAGTACTGGCCCTTGACCGGAGGCACGAACTCGCCGCCGATGTAGTTGCCGTAGCGGGCCTTGAAGGAAACGATGGCGCCTTCGCTACCGGGATGGGCGTAACGCATGATGGTATCTCCTGGCTCTTGTGCTTATTAGGGGAGGACGCGCTGTCGCGCTTGTCGTAAGCCTGGAGCAAGGGCCGGGCCAGAGTGGCGAAAGGCCCGGAGTAGAGCGTCCTGGAGGTTTCGCAGGGGAGCTTGCGAACGCTCCCTGTCACGCGGGCGGGACGCTCGTGAGTGACACTCTGTACCGTTTTCGGCGCAGCGCATGACTCATCGGTCAGTCCGTCGTTGCATTGCGCCCCGGCCTGTTGGATGCTGCACCGATAGCCGTCCGGAGAGTCGCGGACCGATCCACCGCGCCCAGGCAAGAGACGGCCCGTCCCTCGCGGAGAACCATAACAATGCCTGCCAGTTCCATGAGCCGCCACGCGCGGCAAGTGCTGACCGTCGCCCAGGGCAAGATCCCGCCGGGCGGCCCTGCGACCGATCCGTCCATCGCCCGCTCCTGGCTGCGCTGCCTGGAACAGCACCATCTCGATCCCGGCCAGCCGATGGCGCCGATGGTGCTGGAGCACGCGCGCATGCTCGAACGCCGCGAGCGCCTGCAACAGGTGCTGGAGATCGCCGATGGCGAGATGCACAGCCTCTACCAGCAGCTTTCCGGCAACGACCACGCGGTACTGCTCACCGATGCCCGCGGGGTGATCCTCAATTGCGTCAACGCCGACGCCCAGCGCCAGACCTTCGAACACGCCGGCCTCTGGCTCGGTGCCGACTGGAGCGAGCCCTGCGAAGGCACCAACGGCATCGGCACCTGCGTGGTCGAGCGGCAGGCCCTGACCATCCAGCAGGAAGAGCACTTCCGTAGCCGCCATACCGGCCTGACCTGCTCGGCGAGCCCGGTGTTCGATCCGCAGGGCGAGCTGATGGCGGTGCTCGACGTGTCTTCGGCGCGCCAGGAAGTCTCGCGGCAGAGCCAGTTCCACACCATGGCGCTGGTCAACCTGTCGGCGAAGATCATCGAGGGCTGCTATTTCCTCCGTCGCTTCGAGGGCTCCTGGCTACTGCGCTTCCATGTCCAGGGCGACTATGTCGGCCTGTTCAGCGAAGGGCTGCTGGCCTTCGAGGAAGACGGGCGGATCCGCGCGGTGAACCAGAGCGCGCTGAACCTGCTCGGTTGTCCGCGCCAGCGCCTGCTCGGCCAGCCGGTGGAGACCTTCTTCGATTGCCGTCTCGACGACCTGCTCGGTCGCGCCTCGCCGCAACCCAGCGCCAGCTGGCCGCTGCGCACCCGCGAGGGACGGACCCTGTACGCCATGCTGCGCGGCGCGCCGCGGGCGATACCCCAGGCCCTGGCGGTGCCCACGGCAGCGAAGCCGGCGCCTGCCGCGCCCGGCCTGTGCCTGGGCGACGCCGAGCTGGCCGCCGATTTCCGCCGGGCGCTGAAGGTCTACGCGCGCGACGTGCCGCTGCTGCTCAACGGCGAGACCGGTTCCGGCAAGGAGGCCTTCGCCAAGGCCGTGCACCTGGCCGGCCCGCGCGCGGAACAGGCGTTCGTCGCGCTGAACTGCGCGGCGATCCCGGAAACCCTGATCGAGAGCGAACTGTTCGGTTATCGCGGCGGCAGCTTCACCGGCGCGCGCAAGGAGGGCATGCGCGGCAAGTTGCAGCAGGCTGACGGCGGCACCCTGTTCCTCGACGAGATCGGCGACATGCCACTGGCCTTGCAGACCCGCCTGCTGCGGGTGCTGGAAGAGCGCCGGGTGGTACCGCTGGGCGGCGAGCCGGAGGACGTCGACGTGCGCCTGATCAGCGCTACCCACCGCGACCTGGCCGGGCTGGTCGCCGATGGACGCTTCCGCGAGGATCTCTACTACCGCCTCAATGGCATGGTCGTGAGCCTGCCGCCGCTGCGCGAGCGCAGCGACCGCGAGGAGCTGCTGGACTACCTGCTGGCCGAGGAGGCCAGGGGCCAGCGCATCCAGCTCGACGGCGAGGTTCGCCAGGGCCTGCTGGCCTACCGCTGGCCGGGCAACGTCCGGCAGATGCGCACGGTGCTGCGGACCCTGGTGGCACTCTGCGAGGACGGCCGGGTCGGCCTGCGCGACCTGCCCGCGGATATCCGCCAGGCCCTGGCGGCGCTGCCGCCCGCCGCAGCGGCGCCCGCCCCGGCCGCGGGCAACAGCCTGGACGACGCCGAGCGAGCCGCGTTGCTGGCGGCGCTGGACGGCCAGCGCTGGCACGTGAGCCGGGTGGCCGAGCAACTGGGGATCAGCCGCAACACCCTGTATCGCAAGCTGCGCCGGCACGGCCTGGTGCGCGGCCAGGCCTGACGGGCGGGACGGCTCCAGGCGGGCCGCCGCGAGGCCGGCGGGAACCCCGTCGACGCCGCGTCGTCTGATGCCGCGACGCCGGGCGGCCGGCGCCTCCGCTGTGCTAATCTGCCGCCCATTCACAGCGCCTTCGACGGCTTGATCTGCAGGAGTCTGCATGCACATCCACGTACTCGGCATCTGCGGGACCTTCATGGGCTCGCTGGCCGTGCTGGCCAAGGAACTGGGCCACCGGGTGACCGGTTCCGACGCCAACGTCTACCCCCCCATGAGCACCCAGCTGCAAGCCCAGGGCATCGAGTTGATGCAGGGCTACGATCCGGCCCACCTGGAGCCGGCGCCGGACCTGGTAGTGATCGGCAACGCCCTGTCGCGCGGCAATCCGGCGGTGGAGCATGTCCTGAACAAGGGCCTGCCCTACGTTTCCGGCCCGCAGTGGCTGGCCGACCACGTGCTGCAAGGACGCTGGGTGCTGGCGGTGGCCGGTACCCACGGCAAGACCACCACCACCAGCATGCTCGCCTGGGTCCTGGAGCACGCCGGCATGAGCCCGGGCTTCCTGATCGGCGGGGTGCCGCAGAACTTCGGGGTTTCGGCGCGCCTGGGCGGTACGCCGTTCTTCGTGGTCGAGGCCGACGAGTACGACAGCGCCTTCTTCGACAAGCGCTCGAAGTTCGTCCATTACCGCCCGCGCACGGCGATCCTGAACAACCTGGAATTCGACCACGCGGATATCTTCCCCGACCTCGCGGCCATCGAGCGGCAGTTCCACCATCTGGTGCGCACTGTGCCGGGCGAGGGCCTGATCATTCGCCCGAGCGCCGAGAAAGCCCTGGAGCGCGTACTCGGGATGGGCTGCTGGACCCCGGTGCAGACCACCGGCGAAGGCGGCCAGTGGCAGGCGCGCCTGCTCGCCGAGGACGGCTCGCGCTTCGAGGTGCTGTTCGACGGCATCGTCCAGGGCGAGGTGGACTGGCCGCTGACCGGCCTGCACAACGTCGCCAACGCCCTCGCCAGCCTGGCGGCGGCGCGCCATGTCGGCGTGATGCCCAGCCAGGGCGCGGCGGCGCTCAGCGAATTCCGCAACGTCAAGCGGCGCATGGAGAAGGTCGCGGAGGTCCGGGGCGTGACCCTCTACGACGACTTCGCCCACCATCCGACCGCCATCGCCACCACCCTCGACGGCCTGCGCAAGCAGGTTGGCGCCGATACCCAGGTGATCGCCATCGTCGAGCCGCGTTCCAACTCGATGAAGCTCGGCGCTCATCGCGACGGCCTGCCGGACAGCGTGCGCCAGGCCGACCAGGTGCTCTGGTACGCGCCGCCGAACCTGGGCTGGGACCTGGCCGCCACCGCCGCGCAATGCGCGATACCGTCGCAGGTCTGCGATACCCTGGAGGCGATCATCGAGCAGGTGCGCCAGCAGGCCAGGCCCGGCGCGCAAGTGGTGATCATGAGCAACGGCGGCTTCGGCGGCTTGCACGGCAAGCTGGCCGCGGCGCTGGCCGAGTGAGGGGCGCGATGAGCGGTCCGGAACGCATTACCCTGGCGATGACCGGCGCCTCCGGCGCCCAGTACGGCCTGCGCTTGCTCGATTGCCTGGTGCAGGAAGAGCGCGAGGTGCACTTCCTGATCTCCAAGGCCGCGCAACTGGTGATGGCCACCGAGACCGACGTGGCCTTGCCGGCCAAGCCGCAGGCGATGCAGGCCTTCCTCACCGAATATTGCGGTGCCGCCGCCGGACAGATCCGCGTGTTCGGCCAGAACGACTGGATGGCGCCGCCGGCCTCCGGCTCCAGCGCGCCCAATGCCATGGTGATCTGCCCGTGTTCCACCGGCACCCTGTCGGCGGTCGCCACGGGGGCCTGCAACAACCTCATCGAGCGCGCCGCCGATGTCGCCCTGAAGGAGCGCCGGCCGCTGGTGCTGGTGCCGCGCGAGGCGCCGTTCTCCAGTATCCACCTGGAAAACATGCTCAAGCTGTCCAACCTCGGCGCGGTGATCCTGCCGGCGGCGCCGGGCTTCTACCACCAGCCGCAATCGGTGGAGGACCTGGTGGACTTCGTCGTCGCGCGAATCCTCAACACCCTGGGGATTCCCCAGGATATGCTGCCGCGCTGGGGGGAACAGCACCTTGTCAGCGACGAGTAGGGTGCTGCTGCTGGTCCTGGCGGTGCAGATGAGCGGTTGCGCCACCGTGCGCACCCTGGATGCGGCCAAGCCAGGGGCGCCGGTGGTCTACGCCGGCACCCGGCTGGATTGGTACAGCCTGCACGGCGGCTGCTGCCCGATGGAACGCTTCGGCGCGGAGGCGCCGGCCCATCCGGGGCTCGACCTGCCGGGCAGCGCGCTGCTGGACACCCTGTTGCTGCCGTTCTCGCTGGCCACCGCCATCGGCCTCAACCTGGGCATCAGCGGCGGCATGTAGGGCGGGACCCGCCCCAGGCTCATTTCCCCAGCTTGCGCAGTTCGTCGGACTCGACGAAGCGCACGCCCTTGCCTTCCTCCAGCGCCAGGCGCCAGAGCGCGCGGGCCAGGTCGCAGGCCTCGATGCCGTGGTACTTGCCGGGAAGAATGCGGGCGATCGGCGCAGCGAGGATCTCGGCCAGGCGGAATTCCTCGCGCGGGCCGAACAGCAGCGATGGCCGGGCGATGGTCAGTTGTGGCCAGCCCTGTTCCTGCAGGGCCTGCTCCAGTTCGCCCTTGACCCGGTTGTAGAAGATCGACGACTTGGCGTCGGCGCCCAGGGCGCTGACCACCAGGTAATGCCGGGCGCCCATCTCCAGCGCGCGCTTGCCCACCGCCAGCGGCAGGTCGAAATCGACCGCGCGGAAGGCCTCCTCCGAGCCGGCTTCCTTGATCGTGGTGCCGAGGCAGCAGAAGGCGGTATCGATGCTGCCGTCGAGTTGCGGCAGCAGCTCGGCCAGCGGGCCGACCGGGTTGTCCAGCCGCGGATGCTCGGCCAGCGCCTTGCGGGCAGGGGCGATGACCTTGGCCAGGGTCGGCTCGCTCAATATCCGATCCAACAGGTGCTCGCCGGTAAGACCGGTCGCGCCGGCGAGCAGAACGCGCTTGGGCGTCGAGTGCATGTGTGTTTCTCCCCTTCCACACCAATGAGCGTAGTGCGCGGCGTATCTATTTGCCCGCCGCGCCCTCGCCGGTTTTTCCTTCCCGGGACGCGAGCGCGCGCTCGGCTTGCTGCCCCCGCAGCGTCCGCCAGTGCGCGAGCACGCGTTCCGGTAACCAGGCTTGCGGTTCCGAAGCTTCGAAACCTTCCTCCTTCTCCCTTTGACGCACTTCCTCTTTCGCCAGTTCGAACGCTTTGGACAGATCGTCGGTGCGGTTCAGCGCATTGGCCAGCAAGGCGCGGCCGAAATAGGTGAAGTCGGCGTCGTCGGAACAGCCGAACGAGACCCGGTCGGCACGCGCGGCGGTCAGGATCAGGGTACGTTCGTCTTTCAGCGGCGGGATGAAGCCCCCGCTGTAGCAGGCCGATACCACCAGCACCTTGTCGCGCTGGCGCAGCGGCGCGAGCAGTTCGGCCAGTTCCGCGGCCGGCAGGTCGCCGAGGTTCAGGCCGGGCATGTCCAGGGCCAACTGGTGGTCGCTGGAGCCGTGGCTGGTCAGGTAGATGAAGACCAGGTCTTCCGGCCCGCTGCGTTCGGCCAGGGTGCGCACGGCGCGGGACAGGCTTTCCCGGGTAGCCAGCGGGCGGTCGCCGAAGTGGTCGCGGTGGTTGACCAGGCGAATCACGCCACGAGCGGCGAAACGCTGGCCGAGCAGGTCGCCGGCGTAATCGGCCTCGCGCAGGAACACGCCCTGGCGGCCATCGCCGCCCAGGCTCAGGGCATAGAGTTCGCTGGCCGGCGTCGAGGCCGGGATCTTGCGCAGTTCTTCGTCGAGCAGGCGACCCTGGGCCAACAGGCCGATTTCCAGAGTGTCGGGCAGGGCCTTGCCGGCGGCGTCGCGGATGCGCTTGCCGTCGGCCCAGAGTCCCTGCTCACGGCTGCCGTCGGCGCGGTCCAGGGTGCCTTGGCCGGCATAGGCGCCGGCGGCGAAGCCGCCTTCGTAGCGGGTGCCGTCCAGTTGTTCGAGCAGGCCCTGGCCATGGAAGCGCCAGAACTGGAAACCGCCGCGGTAGCGGCTGCCGTCGGCGCCGAGAAGCTCGCCGGGGCCGTTCAGCGCGCCTTCGCTGAAGCGGCCGATCCAGACATCGCCGCTGGCGCTTTCGTAGCGCCCCTGGCCATGGAACTGGTTGTCCTTGAACTGGCCGACGTAGCGGTCGCCATCGGGCCCGCTCCAGCGCCCCTTGCCGTTCAGTTGCCCGTCGCGGAAGGTACCGGCGTACTGGTTGCCCTGGCTGTCGCTGAAGCTGCCTTCGCCTTCCAGGCGGCCCTGGCGGAAGCTGCCCTGGTAGCGGCTGCCATCGCTGCCGTCCAGCGTGCCCTGGCCGCTGTACAGGCCCTTGCGGAAACCGCCGCGGTAGCGAGTGCCCTGTTGTTCCAGGCTGCCTTCGCCATCGAACAGGCCCTGGCGGAAACCGCCCTGGTAGACGCTGCCATCGGCCATCGCCAGGCGTCCCTGACCGTCGAATAGGCCGGCCGCGAAGCCACCGCTGTAGCGGCTGCCGTCGGCGCCCTGCCAGGTGCCATGGCCGTGCAGCAGGCCATGCTCGAAGCGGCCGGCGTACCAGGCGCCGTTGTCGTAGTCCAGCCGGCCCTGGCCTTCCAGGCGCCCGTCCACCAGCTCGCCGCGATAGCGCGCGCCGTCAGGCAGGCGCGCATCGGCCGGGAGCAGCGGTTCGCCCTCGCCACAGGCGGCGAGCAGGATGACCAGGGCGGAGCAGAGCGAGAGAGACCTGGCGGGGCGAAGCATGCGGCGTTCCCGATGAGTGGTTCGGTCCGAGGGTGGAGGGGAGACAGTGTGGCGGAAAAATCGTTGCCTGGCAGTAGGGTATTTCCCTGCCGGCCCAGAGCGCCCCCGCGAGCGGGGGCTTTTGGAAGGGGGGAGAGGGGCGCGAAGGCGCCTGGCCGTCAAGCGAACGGCAGCGCTCGCTGGGGCGGGCTCAGACGAAGCAGAGGCTGAGGGTCTCGGCGATGTAGGCGGGTTTCTCCTGGCCTTCGATCTCCAGGGTGGCGCGCGCCTTGATCAGCCACTGGCCGGGATTCTTCTCGTTGACGTCGAGCAGGGTCAGGCCCAGGCGGACCCGCGAGCCGACCCGCACCGGCTGGATGAAGCGCACCGTATCGAGGCCGTAGTTGACCGCCATCTTCAGTCCTTCGGGAAGCACCAGCAGGCCTTCCATCAGCTTCGGGATCAGCGACAGGGACAGGAAACCGTGGGCGATGGTGCCGCCGAAGGGCGTCTTCGCCGCCTTCTCCGGATCGACGTGGATGAACTGGTGGTCGCCGGTGCATTCGGCGAACTGGTCGACCCGCTCCTGGTCGATGGTGAGCCATTCGGAATGGCCGAGATCCTTGCCGACATAGTCCTTGAGCGCTGCTACGGGTACGAATGGCATAAGTCCTCCGGGAGGATGGCTGTTGTTCTCATGGTGCAGGAAGATCAGCACGCGTTGGCGACCGGGTCAAGAAACCATCGGCCTGGCGAATATCGCGTCATGCGGTGCCGCGACTGCGACTGATGGATAGGCGAGGAGCGTGCCAATGTCCCGGCGGGCTGGGCATAATGGTCGGCCCTTGCTGGAGGTGCCCATGTTGCTTCGTGGTCTGACCTGGCTGGTGCTGTTCCAGTTGCTCGGCACAGGTCTGAACGTTCTGTTGTTGCCCATGCTGCCCGGTCCGATCATCGGCCTGGTGCTGCTGTTCGGTTATTTCCTGGCGCGTGGCGAGGTCGGCAAGCCGGTCAACGAGGCGGCCGGCTCGTTGCTGCGCTACCTGCCGCTGCTGCTGGTGCCGGCGGCGGTCGGGGTGATGGCCTATGCGCGGGAGATCGCCGCTGACTTCTGGGCCATCGTCGGCGCGCTGGTACTGTCGCTGGTGCTGTCGTTCCTGTTCGCCGGCTGGATGATGCAGAAGCTCATCGATCGCCAGCAACGTCGCCGGGAGGAGTCCTGATGGCCTGGCAGGCCGCCCTCGAGGCGGTGATCCACCATCCGCTGTTCGGCGTCGGCGTGACCCTGGGCGCCTACCAGTTGGCCCTGGCCGCCTATGAACGGACCCGCTGGGTGTTCCTGCAGCCGGTGCTGGTATCGATGCTGGTGGTGATCGGCGTGCTGCTGCTTTGCGGCATCGACTACGACGAATACAGTGCCAGCGCCAAGGTCCTGACCATTCTCCTCGGCCCCGCCACGGTGGCCCTGGCGGTGCCGCTGTTCCTCAACCTGCGGCGTATCCGCCAATTGTTCTGGCCGACCCTGCTGACCCTGGTGGTCGCCGGTACGCTGGCGACGGTGCTGGGCATCGCATTCGGCTGGCTGTTCGGTGCCGAGCCGCGGATGCTGATGAGCATGGCGCCGAAGTCGGTGACCTCGCCGATCGCCATGCTGGTGGCCAGCCAGATCGGCGGCGTGGCGGCGCTGGCCGCCGTGTTCGTACTGATCACCGGGGTGCTCGGGGCGATCCTCGGGCCGGAGCTGCTGCGCGCCATCGGCGTCCGGCACCCCGCCGCGCAGGGCATGGCGCTGGGCATGACGGCCCACGCGGTGGGCACTTCGCGGGCCTTGCAGGAAGGCGAGGAGTGTGGTGCCTTCGCCGCCCTGGCGATGAGCCTGATGGGCGTTGCCACCGCAGTGCTGCTACCGTTGGCGGTAGCGCTGGTTGCCTGACGATGCCCGAGGAGTCGCGATGAAGTTGCCGTTGTTTCCCCTCAACGCCGTGCTGTTCCCCGGTTGCCGCCTGGACCTGCAGATCTTCGAGGCGCGCTACCTGGACATGATCAGCCGCTGCATGAAGCAGGGCACCGGTTTCGGCGTGGTGACCATCGGCGAAGGGCGGGAGGTCGGCGAAGCGCCGAGCCGCCTGGCGATGGTCGGCTGCGAGGCCTCGGTCCGCGACTGGCAGCAGCGCCCGAACGGCCTGCTGGGCATCCGCGTGGAGGGCGGACGGCGTTTCCAGGTGCTGTCGGTGGAGGTCCAGGCCGACCAGCTCAGCGTCGGCGAGATCGAGTGGTTCGAAGACCTGCCGGAGCAACCCCTGACCTACGAACACAACGATCTCGCCGCGTTGCTCAGCGTGCTGGCCGAGCATCCGATGGTGGCCGCGCTGGAGATGGGCGGCGAGCCCGGCGGCCAGCAGGACCTGGCCAACCAGTTGGCCTACCTGCTGCCGTTCGATACCGAACGCAAGCTCGAACTGCTCGCCCTGCCCGACGCGCAGATGCAACTGGCGCGGATCCAGGTGCTGCTGGAGCACCTGCAGGGCGAGTTGGGTATCGACTGAGCGCCAACCCTCACAGCGGCCGGTAGCGCGCAATGGCTTCCGGCAGGGCCCAGCCGGCGGCGATCGCCAGGGTCGCCACGCAGACCGGCAACAGCAGCCACCAGACCCGTTGCGGCAGCGCCGGCAGCGACTCGCGGCGCTGGCTCAGCCACAGGCTGGCGGCGCAGACCGTAGTGGCGAGCAGGGCGCCGGCGACGATGTCCGACGGCCAGTGCACGCCAAGGTAGACCCGCGACAGGGCGATGCTCAGCGACGGGATCACCGCCAGCAGTACCCAGGTCAGGCGCCAGCGCGGCGGTTGCTGGCGGCTGGCGAGGACGCCCAGGGTGAGGAAGAAGGCGAAGGACGCCGAGCTGTGTCCGCTGGGGAAGCTGAAGCTGCTCAGCGGTTCGGCCAGCACTTCCGGGCGGGCGCGGGCGAACAGGGTCTTCAGGGTCTGGTTGGCCAGCGCGGTACCCACCAGGGTGCCGATGGCGAAGATGGCCGGACGCCATTGCCGGGTCAGCAGGAGGATACCGCCGAGCAGCGCGCCGGCGATGAACTGGGTGCGGAAATCGCCGAGCCGGGTGACCACCACCATCACCGGGTTCAGGTCGGCGTTACGATGCTCCTGGACCAGCGTCATCAGGCCCTGGTCGAGGTCCTGGAGGTACGGCCAGGCGACGGTCATCGCCAGCAGCAGGACCAGGCTCAGCGCGGCCGCCACAGCGGTTGCCCAGCGTTTGCGCCGCAGGCTGGCCTGGACTACCACGCCGACCAGCACCGCCAGGCAGGCCGCGACGATCCCGGCTTCGCTCCAGAAGCCTTCCGGCAACGGCAGGCGCAGGGCTGCGCCGGTGGCCCAGCCGGGCAACAGGTAGGCGACCGCCCAGCCGGCGGCGGCGATCAGCGAAACGCCGAGAAAACGGCCGAACGGCATGTCGAGCATGCCGGCGACCATCGGCAGCATCGGTCGCAGGGCGCCGATGAAGCGGCCGACCAGCAGGCTGGCGATACCGTAGCGTTCGAAGTACACCTCGGCGGCGGTGATCCACTGCGGATGGCTGCGCAGGCCGGGCAGGCGGCGGATGTTCTGGTGGAAGCGGCGGCCGATCCAGTACGAGCTGAGGTCGCCCAGCACCCCGCCGGCGTAGGCCAGCAGCAGGGTTTCGCCGAGGCCGAGGGCGCCGCTGCCGGCGATCACCGCGACGCCGAACAGCAGCACCACGCCGGGCAGGACGATACCGACGATGGCCGCGCATTCGAGAAAGGCGATGAGGAAGATGGCCAGCCCCAGCCACTCGGGGTTGGCGGCCATCCAGGCGTTGAAGCTGTCGAGACTCATTGCAGGTGCGGGTCCTGATGTCCGAGTAGATGATAGTCGCGCCCGGCGACCTGGCCGCGGCGCAGTGGGTTGCGGGTGCAGAAGGCGGCGAAGGTGGCATCGACGAAACGGTACGGCAGGTGTTCGTCGCGCCCCTTCGGAATGCCCAGCCGAGCGGCCTGGATCACCTGGCTGGGGCGCTCGCCGACATCGTCGACGAACAGTCGCTGCGGGTCGAAGCGCTGTGCGTCCCACTCCGGCACCTTCAGCCCCATGGCCTTGCACAGCAGGGTCTGGCCGGCGCACAGGCGGCCGATCTCGCGGGGCCGGCCCTGGCTGTCCGGGTTCAGGCTCTGCATCCGCTCCAGCGCCGTGTGGTCGCTGATGCGATCCAGCCAGGGATGGCCGGACTTGATCAGCACCGCATTGCCCGGCCCGCCGGCGCTGAAGTTCAGCGAGTCGCCGCCGCGCGCGTAATACATATAGATGTGCCCGCCGTCGAGGAACAGTGCCTTGCGCTTCTCGGTGTAGCCGAGCGAGGCATGGCTGCCTTTCTCCTCCAGGTAGTAGGCCTCGGTCTCGATGATTCGCGCCGCCAGCCAGAGATTGCCCTGGCGATGGCGGATCACCTTGCCCAGCAACTCGCGGGCGACCAGCAACGCATCGCGGTCGAAGAAGGTGTCGGGGAGCGGCCGGGCGTCGGGCCAGGGCAAACTAAGGATGGGATCGCGGGACATGGGATTGTCGCTGGGACCATGGCAGTCATAGGCTGGCGAATGATAACAACAAGAGCCTGAATCATGGTTGAACGAGAGCGTGTCGACAGTGCCCACATCACGCCCAGCGCCCATTACACCGGGTACGTCTGGTTCCGCCATCGACTCGCCGAACCGGCCTTCGCCACCGTCTTCGGCCGCTGGGTACACGGCTTCGTCGCGCCGATCAACTGGGGCGCGCAGCTCGGTTTCGGACTGAACATCGAGGATTTCCTGTTACAAAGACACCTCATGATCGACGCGCGCCTGACCCAGGCCGTCGAACGCGAGGGAGTGGTCCAGGTGGTGGAAATGGCCTGCGGGCTCTCGCCGCGTGGGCGACGCTTCCGGCAACGCTATCCACAGTTGCGCTACCTGGAGGCCGACCTGCCGCCGATGGCCGCGCGCAAGGCGGCGTTGCTCCGCGAGCAGGGGTGGCTGGGCCCGGAGCACGCGGTGGCGGCTGTGGATATCCTCGCCGAGGACGGCGAGCGCAGCCT
Organism: Pseudomonas aeruginosa; assembly: GCF_001457615.1. Taxonomy (GTDB): domain Bacteria; phylum Pseudomonadota; class Gammaproteobacteria; order Pseudomonadales; family Pseudomonadaceae; genus Pseudomonas; species Pseudomonas aeruginosa. The sequence goes on from NZ_LN831024.1 coordinate 999,960, forward strand.
TGCCGCGCTGTTCGCCGGGCTCGATCGCGAGCGCCCGCTGGTGGTGATCACCGAGGGGCTGGTGAACTATTTCCAGCGCCCGGTGATCGAGGCCTTCTGGAGTCGCCTGGCGACCGAACTTAAACGCTTCCCCCAGGGCACCTACCTGACCGACCTCTATCCCGATCTCCGCGAGCACCCGCGCTACCGGCAGATCCGCTGGGGAGTGGGGATCATCGGGCGGCTGACGCGGGGAAGCTATCCGTTGCATTACCGCAATGCCGCGGAAATCGAGGCGGCCTTCGCCCGCTGCGGCTTCGCCTCCACCCTGGTGCTCGACCCGCAGCGCGAAGGCGCCGCCCTGGGCTTGCCGCAGGGACGCCTGCCGAGCCTGGTGCGGGTGATCGAAAGCCGCACGGCATAGCCGCCTCTCAGGCGACCTCCGCTCGCTCCCAGGCGGCGAGGAGGTCGGCCAGTCCGGCGCTGGCCGCCGGATCGGAGTGCGGGAAGATGAAGGCGAAGCCGCCGGCGGTCGAGCGCAGGGGCAGGATGTCCAAGTCCGCCAGGCCGTCGCAGCACAACCGCCAGCCGCGTTGCGGGCGGGATTCGGGCAGCTCGGCGTGCAGCCGCCCGCCGAAATAGCCGAGTTCCATCAGTTCCGCCGCATAGACGCCGAACTGCGGATGTTCCAGCCGAGCGTGCCCCTGGGCTGGCCGATGTCGGACCTCGAAGCGTCGCTCCAGGCCGAGCAGGCGCGTGCGCGGGATCCGCGTGCTGCCCTCGGCGCGCTCCGGCAGTGCCTCGCCGCGCAGGAACGGGCCGTAGAGCCGGGCGCAGGCCTCGCGTCGTTCGAACTGGGCAAGATGGTCGGCGTCGTGGATCAGGGCGAACTCGGCGTTCCCGCAGGCATGGGCGAACACCGCATGTTCCCAGGGCTGGGTGAAATGGTCGTACTCGCCGGCGAGCACCAGGGTCGGGCAGGTCGGGTGCCGCTCGAAGCCGCCGAAGGCCAGCAGGCGCCGGCTATTCTGCCGGTAGCGTTCGATCTCCGCCGCGGTCAGGCGTTGCAACTGGCGCAGCATGGCCTTGCGAAATACCGGGGAGACGCCGGTACGTTCCAGCTGTAGCGGGTTGATCAGGCCGGTCAGTACGCCGTGGGCGAAGGCGCTCTGGTCGCCCTCGTCGAGCCGGGCCAGGGCTTCTTCCAGCAGCAGCCGCGCACCGGGGCGGCCGAATGCGGTGATGCCGGCCAGTAGCAGGCGCGCGCAGCGGCGCGGATGGCGGGCGGCGAACAGCGCGGCCAGGGCCGAGCCGTAGGACAGGCCGATGGGCATCAACGGCGGCAGGCCGAGCTGTTCGGCGAAGGCCGCGATCAGGTCGGCGAGGTCTTCCAGGCTCAGTTCCGCCGCCAGTTGCAGGTTGCCGCCCTGGCTCGGCAGGTCGAGCAGGATCACCGGGTGCTCGGCGAGCAGTTCGCTGACCTCGCCGGTGAACGAGCGGAAGCTCTGGAAGGCGCCGCCCAGCAGGAGCACCGGCGGGCGCGGGTCGTCGGCGCGGGCGGCGAAGGCCTGGTAGCGCAGTTGCCAGCCGTCTAGGAAGAGGATATCCGGTTCGCTGCTTAGCGACTGCGCGCTGTAGTCGGTACGGTAGCGCATGGCGAGGCCCCGCGGTGTGTGCGTCGTTATTGTTGTTCTGCCGAGCGGGTGCCGGTGGGTGGCAGTGGCCAGGCTCGCTTCGAAGGTAAACAGAGGTAGCAATTTTGTTTACCTATCCTTCGGCCGGCGCCTGCGCCCGGGTGTCACCGTCTCGCGCACAGGCCCAGGCGCAGCGGGGCCGCCGCGTTACCGCCGGGGCCGCGGAACGCACTGTCTACCGACCGGCTGTTGCGGCTGGGCGCGCCGGGGCTGGCTCGCTATAATCGCGCATTTCCCTGACGCCAGATGCCGAGACCATGACCGAGTCCGTCCTCGACTATATGAGCCGCCTGGGCCGCGATGCCCGCGCCGCCTCGCGGTTGCTCGCGCGCGCCGCCACCGCGCAGAAGAACCGCGCCCTGCTGGCCGCGGCCGATGCGCTGGACGCCGCCCGCGCGGAGTTGTCCCACGCCAACGAGCAGGACCTCGCCGCCGGCCGCGCCAATGGCCTGGAGCCGGCGATGCTGGACCGCCTGGCGCTGACCCCGGCGCGCATCGACGACATGATCGAGGGCCTGCGCCAGGTCGCCACGCTGCCCGACCCGATCGGCGAGATCCGCGACATGCGCTACGTGCCCTCGGGCATCCAGATCGGCAAGATGCGCGTGCCGCTGGGCGTGGTCGGGATCATCTACGAGTCGCGGCCGAACGTGACCATCGACGCCGCCAGCCTGTGCCTGAAGTCCGGCAACGCGACCATCCTGCGCGGCGGCTCCGAGGCGATCCACTCCAACCAGGCGATCGCCCGCTGCATCCAGCAGGGCCTGGCCGAGGCCGGCCTGCCGGCCGCCGCCGTGCAGGTGGTGGAAACCACCGACCGCGCCGCGGTCGGCGCGCTGATCAGCATGCCCGAATACGTCGACGTGATTGTCCCGCGCGGCGGCAAGGGCCTGATCGAGCGCATCAGCCGCGAGGCCAAGGTGCCGGTGATCAAGCACCTGGACGGCATCTGCCACGTCTACATCGATGTCGCCGCCGACCTGGACAAGGCGATTCGCGTCGCCGACAACGCCAAGACCCAGCGCTACGCGCCGTGCAACACCATGGAGACGCTGCTGGTGCATGCCGGTATCGCCGAGCGGGCGCTGCCGCCCCTGGCCACGATCTACCGCGAGAAGGGCGTGGAACTGCGCGGCGACGCCGCGACCCGTGCGCTGCTCGGCGCAGACGTGCTGGAGGCTACCGAGGAGGACTGGCGTACCGAGTACAACGCGCCGATCCTGTCGATCCGCATCGTCGACGGGCTGGACGCGGCGATCGAGCACATCAACACCTACGGCTCGCAGCACACCGACGCGATCATTACCGAGAACTTCAGCGATGCGCGGCGTTTCCTCGCCGAAGTGGATTCCGCTTCGGTGATGGTCAACGCCTCGACCCGCTTCGCCGACGGCTTCGAGTACGGCCTCGGCGCCGAGATCGGGATTTCCACCGACAAGCTGCACGCCCGCGGCCCGGTCGGCCTGGAAGGCCTGACCAGCGAGAAGTACGTCGTCTTCGGCGACGGTCACGTGCGCACCTGATGGGCAAACGTATCGGCCTGTTCGGCGGCACTTTCGACCCCGTGCATATCGGACATATGCGCAGCGCCGTGGAAATGGCCGAGCAGTTCGCCCTCGACGAACTGCGCCTGCTGCCCAATGCGCGGCCGCCGCACCGGGAAACCCCGCAGGTGTCGGCCGCGCAGCGGTTGGCGATGGTCGAGCGGGCGGTGGCGGGAGTCGAGCGATTGACGGTCGATCCCCGCGAACTGCAGCGCGACAAGCCGTCCTACACCATCGACACCCTGGAGTCGGTGCGGGCGGAGCTGGCGGCCGACGACCAGTTGTTCATGCTGATCGGCTGGGATGCCTTCTGCGGCTTGCCGACGTGGCACCGCTGGGAGGCGTTGCTGGATCACTGCCACATCGTCGTGTTGCAGCGTCCGGATGCCGACAGCGAGCCGCCGGAGTCGCTGCGCGACCTGCTGGCGGCGCGGAGCGTGGCCGACCCGCAGGCCCTGAAAGGGCCGGGCGGACAGATCACCTTCGTCTGGCAGACGCCGCTGGCGGTGTCCGCCACCCAGATCCGCGCGCTGCTGGGTGCCGGGCGCTCCGTGCGTTTCCTGGTGCCGGACGCGGTATTGAACTACATCGAGGCGCACCACCTGTATCGTGCGCCACACTGATAAAGAAACAGAGACCGACTCAATGCAAACCGAACAACTCGTCCAAGTGGCCATCGATGCCCTGGAAGACCTCAAGGCCCAGGACATCGTGACCCTCGATGTGCGGGACAAGACCAGCGTCACCGACTACATGGTGATCGCCTGCGGCAGTTCCAGCCGCCAGGTCAAGTCGCTGGCCGACAACGTCCTGACCAAGGCCAAGGAAAACGGCGTCAAGCCCCTGGGCAGCGAAGGCCTGGAGTCCGGCGAATGGGCGCTGCTCGACCTGGGCGACGTGGTGGTCCACGTGATGCTCCCGGCGACCCGCCAGTTCTACGACCTGGAGCGCCTGTGGCAGGGCGCCGAGCAGAGCCGCGCCCAGCACCAGCCGGAAGAGTGACGCCGGCATGCGGTTGCGCCTGATCGCGGTTGGCTCGCGCATGCCTCGCTGGGTCGAGGAAGGCTGGCAGGAATACGTCAAGCGCCTGCCGGCCGAGCTGTCCCTCGAACTGGTGGAGATCCCGCTCAACACCCGCGGCAAGAACGCCGACGTGGCGCGCCTGATCCGTCAGGAAGGCGAGGCCATGCTGGCGCGCGTGCAGCCGGGGGAACGGGTGGTGACCCTGGAGGTCGAAGGTCGGCCCTGGAGCACCGAGCAACTGGCTCGCGAACTGGATCGCTGGCGTCTCGACGCACGCACCGTGAATCTCATGGTCGGCGGCCCGGAAGGGCTGGCGCCGGAGGTCTGCGCGCGCAGCGAGCAGCGCTGGTCGCTGTCGCCGTTGACGCTGCCGCACCCGTTGGTGCGGATCCTGGTCGGCGAGCAGATCTACCGGGCCTGGACCGTATTGTCCGGGCACCCCTACCACAAATAGTCCCCAGTCCCGATGCCGCAGCCGATCCACCTGAAAGACCACGAGAAAGACGCCCGCCTGGTGCGTCGGCGCGTCATCGTCGGGGCGGTGGCGGTGGTCTTGCTGACCCTGGTGCTGGTGGCGCGCATGTACCACCTGCAGGTGACCCAGTACGAGTACCACTCGACGCTGTCGGAGAACAACCGGGTCCATGTGCAGCCGATCCCGCCGACCCGCGGGATCATCTTCGACCGCAACGGCGTGATCATCGCCGACAACCGGCCGAGCTTCAGCCTGACCATCACCCGCGAACGCACCGAGGACCTGCAGAAGACCCTCGACACGCTGGTGGAGATCCTCGGCCTGACCGAGGACGACCGGGCCATCTTCGAGAAGCGCATGAAGCAGGGGCGGCGTCCGTTCGAGCCGGTTCCCATCATGTTCGAACTCAACGAGGAACAGATCGCCCGCATCGCGGTGAACCAGTTCCGCCTGCCGGGCGTCGACGTGGCGACCCAGTTCGTCCGCCACTACCCGCTGAAGGAGCACTTCGCCCATTCGGTCGGGTACGTCGGGCGGATCAACGAGCAGGAACTGAAGAACCTCGACCCGATCAACTACAGCGGCACCCACCATATCGGCAAGACCGGCATCGAGCGCTTCTACGAGAGCGAGTTGCACGGCACGGTTGGCTACGAGGAAGTCGAGACCAACGCCCGCGGGCGGGTGCTGCGGGTGCTCAAGCGCACCGACCCGATTCCCGGCAAGGACATCGTCCTGAGCATCGACAGCCGCCTGCAGGAGGCCGCCGAGAACGCCCTGGCCGGGCGGCGGGGCGCCATCGTGGCGATCCAGCCGTCCACCGGCGACGTGCTGGCGATGGTCAGCCAGCCGAGCTACGACCCCAACCTGTTCGTCACCGGCATCAGCTTCAAGGCCTATGCCGAGCTGCGCGACTCCATCGACCGGCCCCTGTACAACCGCGTCCTGCGCGGGCTCTATCCGCCGGGCTCGACGGTGAAGCCGGCGGTGGCGCTGGCCGGCCTCGACGCCGGGGTGGTCACGCCGACCTCGCGGGTCTTCGACCCCGGCTACTACCAGTTGCCCAACTACGACCACAAGTACCGTAACTGGAACCGCTACGGCGATGGCTGGGTGAGCCTGGAGTCGGCGATCTACCGGTCCAACGACACCTATTTCTACGACCTCGCGCACAAGCTGGGGATCGACCGCCTGCACGCCTTCATGAGCCGCTTCGGCTTCGGCCAGAAAGTCGCCCTGGACATGTTCGGCGAAGCCGACGGGCTGATGCCCTCGCGCGAATGGAAGCGCAAGACCCGCCGCCAGGTCTGGTACCCGGGCGAGACCCTGATCCTCGGCATCGGCCAGGGCTACATGCAGGCGACGCCGATCCAACTGGCGCAGATGACCGCGCTGCTGGCCAACAAGGGCCACTGGATCCGCCCGCACCTGGCCAAGACCATCGACGGCCAGCCGCCGGTCGACCCCGACCCGATGCCCGACATCGTGCTGCGCGACCCGGCCAACTGGGACCGCGTCGACTACGGCATGCAGCAGGTGGTGCATGGCGCCCGCGGCACGGCGCGCAAGGTCGGCGCCACCTCGGCCTACCTGATCGCCGGCAAGAGCGGTACCGCCCAGGTGGTGGCGATCAAGCAGAACGAGCGCTACGACCGCTCCAAGCTGCTCGAGCGGCACCGCGACCACGCCCTGTTCGTCGGCTTCGCGCCGGCCAACAACCCGCAGATCGCGGTGGCGGTGATGGTGGAGAACGGCGAGTCCGGCTCCGGCGTCGCCGCCCCGGTGGTCAAGCAGGTGATGGACGCCTGGCTGCTCGACGAGCACGGCAAGCTCAAGGCCGAATACGCGGAACCCGTCGCGCCGCTCGCGGCGGCGGTGGCCAAGCCCGAACCCACGGCAGCCGAGCCGGAGGCGCCCGCCCTTGAACAGTAACTTCGACCGCACCCTGTCCAACGAAGACGTGATGCGCCGGCGCGCCAGCCTGTTGCAGCGCCTGCACATCGACGGGATTCTCCTGCTGCTGTTGCTGATCCTCGGCGCCACCGGCCTGTTCGTCCTCTATTCGGCGAGCGGCAAGAGCTGGGACATGCTGATGAAGCAGGCCACCTCGTTCGGCCTGGGACTGGGCATGATGGTGGTCATCGCCCAGATCGAGCCGCGCTTCATGGCCCGCTGGGTGCCGCTGGGCTACCTGGTGGGGGTCGCGCTGCTGGTGGTGGTCGACGTGATCGGCCACGACGCCAAGGGGGCGACGCGCTGGATCAACATCCCCGGGGTGATCCGCTTCCAGCCCTCGGAGTTCATGAAGCTGCTGATGCCGATGACGGTGGCCTGGTACCTGTCCAAGCGCAACCTGCCGCCGGGGCTCAAGCACATGGTGATCAGCCTGGCGATCATCATCACCCCGTTCGTGCTGATCCTGAAACAGCCCGACCTCGGCACCGCCATGCTGATCCTCGCTTCCGGCGGCTTCGTGCTGTTCGTCGGCGGCCTGCGCTGGCGCTGGATCGTCGGCGCGGTGTCGGCGGCGGTGCCGATCGCCGTGGCGATGTGGTTCTTCATCATGCACGACTACCAGAAACAGCGGGTGCTGACCTTCCTCGACCCGGAAAGCGACCCGCTGGGCACCGGCTGGAACATCATCCAGTCTAAGGCGGCCATCGGTTCCGGCGGGGTATTCGGCAAGGGCTGGCTGCTGGGCACCCAGTCGCACCTGGATTTTTTGCCGGAAAGCCATACCGACTTTATCATTGCGGTCCTCGGCGAGGAGTTCGGCCTGGTCGGCGTCTGCCTGCTGCTGGTGCTCTACCTGCTGCTGATCAGTCGTGGCCTGGTGATCACCGCCCAGGCGCAGACGCTCTACGGCAAACTGCTGGCCGGTGGCATCACCATGACGTTTTTCGTTTATGTCTTCGTGAATATCGGTATGGTGAGCGGGTTGTTGCCGGTGGTGGGGGTACCGCTGCCTTTCATTAGTTATGGCGGAACTTCGCTGGTTACCCTGTTGTCAGGGTTCGGGGTTCTGATGTCGATCCATACCCATCGGAAGTGGATCGCCCAGGTTTGAGACCAAGAGTGAAGAACGCAATGCAAGTACTGCGTACATGGGCGGCCAGGGGCGTCCAATGGGTCGGCGTAGCCGGCGTCATTGGCCTGTCCGGGGCGGCCCAGGCGGGGGACTACGACGGCTCGCCGCAAGTGGCCGAGTTCGTCAGCGAAATGACCCGCGACTACGGCTTCGCCGGAGAGCAGCTGATGGGGCTGTTCCGCGACGTGAACCGCAAGCAGTCGATCCTCGATGCGATCTCGCGCCCGGCCGAGCGGGTCAAGCAGTGGAAGGAATACCGGCCGATCTTCATCAGCGACGCGCGCATCAGTCGTGGCGTCGACTTCTGGAACAAGCATGCCGAAGACCTGGCGCGGGCGGAGAAGGAATACGGCGTGCCGGCCGAGATCATCGTCTCGATCATCGGCGTGGAAACCTTCTTCGGCCGCAACACCGGCAGCTACCGGGTGATGGACGCGCTGTCCACCCTCGGCTTCGACTACCCGCCGCGAGCCGACTTCTTCCGCAAGGAGTTGCGCGAGTTCCTCCTGCTCGCCCGCGAACAGCAGGTCGACCCGCTCAGCCTGACCGGCTCCTACGCCGGCGCCATGGGCCTGCCGCAATTCATGCCGAGCAGCTTCCGCGCCTACGCGGTGGACTTCGACGGCGATGGCCACATCAATATCTGGAGTGACCCGACCGACGCCATCGGTAGCGTCGCCAGCTACTTCAAGCAGCACGGCTGGGTCACCGGCGAGCCGGTGGTCTCGGTGGCCGAGATCAACGACGAGAGCGCCGAGAGCGCGGTGACCAGGGGCGTCGACCCGACCATGAGCCTGGGCGAGCTGCGTGCCCGCGGCTGGCGCACCCACGATGCGCTGCGCGACGACCAGAAGGTCACGGCGATGCGTTTCGTCGGCGACAAGGGCATCGAGTATTGGGTCGGTTTGCCGAACTTCTACGTGATCACCCGCTATAATCGCAGCGCCATGTATGCCATGGCGGTTTATCAGCTGGCGGGCGAGATTGCCCGCGCGCGAGGTGCCCATTGAGCAAGCGTGTCCGCTCCTCCCTGATCCTGCCCGCCGTCTGCGGCCTCGGGCTGGCGGCCGTGCTGTTGAGCAGTTGCTCCAGCAAGGCGCCCCAGCAGCCGGCCAGGCAGGCGGGCATTTCCGGGCCGGGCGACTATTCCCGTCCGCATCGCGACGGCGCCCCCTGGTGGGACGTCGACGTGTCGCGGATCCCCGATGCGGTGCCGATGCCGCACAACGGTTCGGTGAAGGCCAACCCCTACACCGTGCTGGGCAAGACCTACTACCCGATGAACGATGCGCGGGCCTACCGGATGGTCGGCACCGCGTCCTGGTACGGCACCAAGTTCCACGGCCAGGCCACCGCCAACGGCGAGACCTACGACCTCTACGGCATGACCGCCGCGCACAAGACCCTGCCGTTGCCGAGCTATGTGCGGGTGACCAACCTGGACAACGGCAAGAGCGTGATCGTCCGCGTCAACGACCGCGGCCCGTTCTATTCCGACCGGGTCATCGACCTGTCCTTCGCCGCGGCGAAGAAGCTCGGCTATGCCGAGACCGGCACCGCGCGGGTCAAGGTCGAAGGCATCGACCCGGTGCAGTGGTGGGCCCAGCGCGGCCGGCCGGCACCGATGGTCCTGGCGCAGCCCAAGCAGGCGGTGGCCCAGGCCGCTCCCGCCGCGGCGCAGACGCAGGCGGTGGCGATGGCCCAGCCGATCGAGACCTACACTCCGCCGCCGGCGCAGCACGCGGCCGCCGTGCTGCCGGTGCAGATCGACTCAAAAAAAAACGCTTCATTACCAGCCGATGGCCTGTATCTCCAGGTGGGCGCCTTCGCCAACCCGGATGCGGCGGAGCTGCTGAAGGCCAAGCTGAGCGGCGTGACGGCTGCGCCGGTGTTTATCAGCTCGGTCGTGCGCAACCAGCAGATTCTGCACCGGGTGCGGCTGGGACCGATCGGTTCGGCGGACGAGGTTAGCCGCACCCAGGACAGCATCCGCGTGGCCAACCTTGGCCAGCCGACGCTGGTACGCCCCGACTGAGCGCCTACTCACGCAGGGAATTCCCGCAAGGGATTGTTTGACCATTGGTAGAACCAGAGAGACGGATGAACATCACCACTATCGCGAAACGCTTGTCACTGCTTGTCCTGTTCATCGCCCCTACGGCTGGCTGGGCTGCTGAATCCATGGTTCCGGCGCCGCCGCAACTGGCCGCCAAGTCGTACGTCCTGATGGACGGCGAGAGCGGCCAGGTTCTGGTCGAGAACAACGGCGACCAGCGCCTGCCGCCGGCCAGCCTGACCAAACTGATGACCGCCTACATCGCCACCAAGGAGATCGAGGCCGGCCGCATCGGCGAGAACGACCTGGTCACCGTCAGCGAACATGCCTGGCGCACCGGCGGTTCGCGGATGTTCATCAAGGTCGGCAGCCAGGTATCGGTGAGCGACCTGCTGCATGGCATCATCATCCAGTCCGGCAACGACGCCAGCGTCGCCCTGGCCGAGCATATCGCCGGCAGCGAAGACGCCTTCGCCGACATGATGAACACCACCGCGCAGAAGCTGGGCCTGACCAACTCCCACTTCATGGACGCCACCGGCCTGCCCAACCCGGACCACTATTCCTCCGCCCGCGACATGGCGGTGCTGGCCCGCGCGATCATCTACGGCGAGCCGAGCCACTACGCGATCTACGCGCAGAAGGAATTCCTCTGGAACAACATCAAGCAGCCGAACCGCAACCTGCTGCTGTGGCGCGACAAGACCGTCGACGGCCTGAAGACCGGCCACACCGACGAAGCCGGCTACTGCCTGGTGGCTTCCGCGGTACGCGACGGCCAGCGCATGATCGCCGTGGTGTTCGGCACCAACAGCGAGCAGGCCCGCGCCGCCGAGACCCAGAAGCTGCTGACCTATGGCTTCCGCTTCTTCGAAAGCCGCAACTTCTACAAGAAGGGCACCGAGCTGACCAAGGGCCTGGTCTGGAAGGGTTCCGAGCATGAAGTGAAAGCCGGCCTCGCCGAAGACCTGACCATGACCCTGCCGCGCGGCCAGATGCAGAAGCTGCAGGCCAGCATGGTCCTGGAGCCGCAGCTGATGGCGCCGATCCAGCAGGGCCAGGTGATCGGCAAGGTGGAAGTGAAGCTGGACGACAAGGTCATCCGCAGCGCCGACCTGGTCGCCCTCAACGCCGTCGAGGAGGGTGGTTTCTTCCGCCGCCTGTGGGATAGCATCCGCCTGTTCTTCTACGGTTTGTTCAACTGACCGACCGGCGCCCGCCCGCTCACGAGGCCAGCGGGCGCCCGTCCCGCGGACCACGGGTCCGCCGCCGCCATGACCGATACCCCTGACGTTCAACCCCCGAAAATCGAATTCCCCTGCGAGCGCTATCCGATCAAGGTGATCGGCGACGCCGGCGAAGGTTTCTCCGACCTGGTCGTGGAAATCATCCAGCGCCACGCGCCGGATCTCGACGTCGAGACCCTGGTGGTCCGTGACAGCAGCAAGGGGCGCTTCCTCTCGGTGCAGGTGCTGATCACCGCCACCGATGTCGACCAACTGCAAGCCATCCATAACGACCTGCGCGCGACCGGACGCGTGCACATGGTGCTCTGATGGGGCTCGAGCTGGGCTTCCGTGAGCTCGGCGAGGTTCCCTACGAACCGACCTGGCATGCCATGCAGCGCTTCGTTGCCGAACGCGACAAATCGGTAATGGACGAAGCCTGGCTGTTGCAGCACCCTGCGGTCTTCACCCAGGGGCAGGCCGGCAAGGCGGAGCATGTGCTGTTCCCCGGCGACATCCCGGTGATCCAGGTAGATCGCGGCGGCCAGGTGACCTACCACGGCCCCGGCCAGTTGGTCACCTACCTGCTGCTCGATGTCCGCCGCCTGGGACTGGGCGTGCGCGAGCTGGTCAGCCGGATCGAGCAGAGCCTGATCGGCCTGCTGGCGTCCTATGACGTGCAGGCCGTGGCCAAGCCGGACGCGCCGGGTGTCTACGTCGACGGGGCGAAGATCGCCTCCCTCGGCCTGCGCATCCGCAACGGCTGTTCCTTCCATGGCCTGGCGCTGAACCTGGACATGGACCTGCGACCGTTCCAACGAATCAATCCCTGCGGCTACGCCGGGATGCCCATGACCCAACTGCGCGACCTGGTTGGGCCGGTGGATTTTGCCGAGGTGTGTACCCGATTGCGCGCTGAGCTCGTCTCACGCCTTGGCTACGCTGAACAGAAGACCCTTACGGGCGGGATCGAACTGACATGAGCACTGTTGTGGAGAAGTCCGGAGAAGCCAAGCCGGGCAAGGTGGAAGTCGGCGTGAAGCTGCGCGGCGCGGAAAAGGTCGCGCGGATTCCGGTGAAGATCATTCCCACCGAGGAACTGCCGAAGAAACCCGACTGGATCCGCGTGCGCATCCCGGTTTCCCCCGAGGTCGACCGCATCAAGCAACTGCTGCGCAAGCACAAGCTGCACAGCGTCTGCGAAGAGGCGTCCTGCCCGAACCTGGGCGAGTGCTTCTCCGGCGGCACCGCGACCTTCATGATCATGGGCGATATCTGCACCCGACGCTGCCCGTTCTGCGACGTCGGTCATGGCCGGCCGAAGCCGCTGGACGTCGACGAGCCGACCAACCTGGCCATCGCCATCGCCGACCTGCGGCTGAAGTACGTGGTGATCACCTCGGTGGACCGCGACGACCTGCGCGACGGCGGCGCCCAGCACTTCGCCGACTGCCTGCGCGAGATCCGCAAGCTGTCGCCGGGGATCCAGCTGGAAACCCTGGTGCCCGACTATCGCGGTCGCATGGACATCGCCCTGGAGATCACCGCCAACGAGCCGCCGGACGTGTTCAACCATAACCTGGAGACGGTACCGCGCCTGTACCGCTCCTCGCGGCCGGGCTCGGACTTCGAGTGGTCGCTGGACCTGCTGCAGAAGTTCAAGCAGATGGTTCCGCACGTTCCGACCAAGTCCGGGCTGATGCTCGGCCTGGGCGAGACCGACGATGAGGTCATCGAGGTCATGCAGCGGATGCGCGAGCACGACATCGACATGCTGACCCTCGGCCAGTACCTGCAGCCGTCGCGCAACCACCTGCCGGTGCAGCGCTTCGTGCATCCGGACACCTTCGCCTGGTTCGCCGAGGAAGGCGAGAAGATGGGCTTCAAGAACGTCGCGTCCGGCCCGCTGGTGCGTTCGTCCTACCATGCCGACCAGCAGGCGCACGGCAACAAGATCGGCTGATCTACGCCGCGCCAATGCCTTCCGACGCCGCGTCCCTGCACAGGGACGCGGCGTTTTTCATTGGGCAGCCACGAAGCCTCTTCGGACGTAGGACGAACAACCGCTTGCGGTTATCCGCCGGCGCGTAGGTGAGTACCGTTTGCTCTCATCCCTGTGCGGTAACGAAGCGACTGCGCTGGCCGAGCTGCCGCACCGCCTCGATCAGTGCATCGGCCGCCAGGCTGGGTTGGCGCGAGAAGGCGTAGAAACGCGCCTCCGGCAGCGTCGGAAAACCCTGTTCCGGGCCCAGTTCGCGTAGCCCCTCGCGCATCTGGCTGCGCGCCACCACCGTCACGGCGAAACCGGCCAGCGCGGCGGACAGGCAGCCGGCCATGCTGGCGCTCTCGAACACCAGGCGCCAGGGACGCGCAGCGGCGCCGAGGGCTGTAATCGCCGCTTCGCGGTAGACGCAGGGTTCGGGGAACAGCGCCAGCGGCAGCGGTTCGCCCGCGGGCAGCTCGATCGCGGTCGCCGCGGCCCAGACCAGCGGTTCCTCCCAGAGCAGTTCGCCGTCGTCTCCTACCCGCCGGCACTGCTTGCCGAACACCACGTCGGTGCGCCCCTGGGCCTGCTGGCGGAGCAGGTCGGTGGTGATACCGACCTTGAGTTCGATGGATGCTTCGGGGTGCCAGCGGCGAAAGCGTTGCAGGACGCGTGGCAGCCAGGCGCTGGCGAAGTCCTCCGAAGCGCCGATGCGCAGGCGGTCGCGGATCGGCGTGCCGTGCAGCCTGGCGCGGGCCTCGCGCTCCAGCTCGACGATGTTGCGGGCATAGGCGTAGAGCGTCTCGCCCGCCTGGGTCAGCTCCAGGCGGCGGGTGGTGCGGCTGAGCAGGCTGACGCCGGCTGTCTGTTCCAGGCGCTTGATATGCCCGCTGACCGCGGAGGGAGTGAGCGCGAGATTGTCCGCGGCGAGGGCGAAGCCGCCACTGTCGACCACTTCGAGAAAGGTACGCAACAACACGATATCCAGGGATTGGGAGGTGGGGACGGCAAGCTCCATGAGGTCTTCCATTCATCTCGTTTCATGAATAGTAGACGCTAACTATTCATGAATCACCCTTGGCAAGCGTCCTAGGATGTCCCTTCTTTCTCTTGGAGAGGTCCGATGAGCCGCTATGCCTTCGTTTCCACCGATGTCCTGGATATCGCCTACCTGGAGTGGAATCCGCAGGGGGCGCGCAGCGCCGTCTTGTTGCACGGTTGGCCGGACAGCCCGCATACTTGGAAAGACTTGGCGGAGTCCCTGGCGGACGCCGGCTATCGGGTGCTGGCACCAGCCCTCCGGGGATTCGCCCCGACCCGCTTCCGCGATGCGTCTACTCCGCGCAGCGGGCAACTGGCGGCTCTGGCTTGCGATCTGCTGGCATTCGTCGACAGCCTGGCATTGCAACGTCCCCTGCTGGTCGGCCATGACTGGGGGGCTCGCGCGGTGGCTAGTGCCTGCGGACTGCGCGAGGGCGTAGCCTCGCACCTGGTGATGCTCTCGGTGGGGTACGCCAGCAACGATCCGCAGCAAGTTCTTTCCCTGCCGCAGGCCCGTAGCTTCTGGTACCAGTGGTTCATGGCTACGCCACGCGGAGAGCGCGCGCTGCGCGAGGAGGGCGAGGCATTCGCCCGGCAGATGTGGGACACCTGGTCGCCGCCGGGATGGTATGCCGAGCGCGATTTCTAGGAGGCCGCCCAGGCCTTCTCCGGGCCGGACTGGGTGGCCGTGGTGCTGCACTATTACCGGCATCGCTGGGGCTTCGTCGCGGGGGAGCCGCGCTACGGGGCGGCGGAACAGCGCTTGCTCCCGGCACCGCGCCTGGCGCTGCCGACCCTGGTGCTGCACGGCGGCGCGGATGCCTGCACCCACCCCGACGGCTCCCGCGGACGCGAGCACTACTTCAGCGGGCGCTACCAGCGGCTGGTGCTGGAGGGCGTCGGCCATTTTCCGCAGCGCGAGGCGGCCACCCAGGTGGCGGACGCTATCCTGCGGTTCTGCGCGGATGACTAGGTCCTGGACGCCGCAGCGGCGGATAACGCCCGTGGCGTTATCCGCCCTACGAACCGGTGTGCCGCGAGCGGTCGCGGCGGACGTGGGGTCGTAAGCTCCGCCGGTGGCCCTATGGCGTCCGCAGGCGGTCGAGCAGCGCCGGGGTCGGATAGCCGTCCGCCGGCCAGCCGAACTCCTGCTGGCAGGCGCGGATCGCCTTGCGCGTATTGGCGCCGATGATGCCATCCACCGCGCCCGGATCGTGTCCGCGGGCGGCCAGTTGCCGTTGCAGCTCGATGCGCTGCGAGCGGCTCAGCGGAACATCCTCCAGCGGCCAGGCGCCGACTATCCGGCCGCCGCCCTTGAAGCTGTCGGCGAGCAGGCCGACGGCCAGGGCGTAGGCGCTGGAGTTGTTGTACTTGAGGATGGCGCGGAAGTTGTGCAGCACCAGGAAGGCCGGGCCGCGGTGCCCGGCCGGCAGCAGCAGCGAGGCCTGTTCGCCGGAGAGTCCGGAGGGCAGGGGGCCGCCGTTGACGCCTTGTACGCCCATCCCTTGCCATTCGCCCAGGGGCTTGCGGATGGTGAGTTCCGCCAGGGAATAGTCGAAGCCTGCCGGCAGGCGGACTTCGAAACCCCAGGGTTGTCCGGCGATCCAGCCGGAGGCTTTCAGGTAGTTGGCGGTGGAGGCCAGGGCGTCGCCGGGCGAGCCCCAGATGTCACGCTTGCCGTCGCCGTCGAAGTCCACGGCATACTGGTTGTAGGTGGTCGGGATGAACTGGGTCTGGCCCATGGCGCCGGCCCAGGAGCCGATCATGAAGGAGGCCGGAACGTCGCCGTGCTGGAGAATCTTCAGGGCGGCGAGCAACTGGGCGTGGGCGAATTCCGGGCGGCGTCCTTCATAGGCGAGGGTCGCCAGGGAGCGGATCACGTTCTTGTTGCCCATGTGCGAACCGTAGTTGCTCTCCATGCCCCAGATCGCCACCACCGCATCCGCATCCACCGCATAGCGCGCGTCGACTTCGCCGAGGATGCGCGCATGCTGCGCCAGGCGCGCCTGGCCCTGGCGAACGCGCAGCGGATCGAGGGCGCCTTCCAGGTACTTCCATACCGGTCGGGTGAATTCCGGCTGGCTGCGGTCGGCTTCGACCACGGCGGGATCGGGCTGGACGCCGGCGAAGGCGCGATCGAAGGTCTGCGCATCGATTCCACCGGCCAGCGCCTGTTGACGGAAGGCGTCACGCCACTGTTCGAAGCTTTGCCCAGGCTGGGCCTCGTTCGGCGCGCCAGCGGGCACCGAGGCGGCCGGGCCGGCGCCGGAGAAGGGCGCCTTGGTCTGCAGGGGAGCGGCAGGCTGGTTGTATTCGACTGTCGGATTCTTCTGCGCGCAGGCGCTGGAGAGGCCAAGCCCCATGGCGACGACGGTGCTGCCCAGCAGCCCGCTCACCTTCAGCAGGGCGGATCGTTCGGGGTTACGCATTGCTCTCCTCAGCAGGGTCCTCGGGACGGGCCACCTTAGCACGCCGGCCAGGACGCGTCTGCCGTCGTTGGACGCGCCGGCGGGGCCCCGGGTTCGCCAATGTGGTTCCATCGGCGCAGTGGATATCGTTCGCCATATGTTCGGTCACTGTCGGGCGGCCAATGGTTTCGTCCGTACCGCTCCGCCGCCTGTCGAAGCCTCGCGGCGCACCCGAGTCGGGATCGGCGACGGGTCGCGCGGCATGCTCGAGGCCTTCGACTTCTTCTTCCTGGCCTTCGTTCTGCGCGACATGGCTACCCGCTTCGGCGTCGGCATCGAACGCCCGAGCCTGGTTCGTGCGCTGCAATGGCCAGAGGGTTGCCAGTCGGCCGCGCGGGATGTCGAGGCCGCGGATCATGATGGAGGAACCATTGGCTTTTCGCCCAACCCGATGGGGCCAGGGCTTGCGCGCCGACGATAGTGTGCCCATGGGCGGCAGGCTGGCGGTGGGGTTGGTCCTGTCGACGGGCTTCGGGCGGGGTAGGCGGGGCGCGTGGGTGAGGAGGGCGTTGCGGGAGGATGGACCAGCGGCTGTTTCAGGCCGCCATAACGAAAGAAGCCTCCCAGTTACGGGAGGCTTCGCGGCGGTAGCTGCCTTTGCCTTTCTTCGCCTGTTCCTGGCGGCTGCGGAACAGTGGCTGGGCGACCAGGGATTTGGCCTTGTTCGGCCGCTTGCTTTTCTTTGCCATGGCATAGGTCCTCGAAGGTGATCGGGCTGGCGCTCGCCAGCGCGCGCATCATCTGCCTGTCGCCGCGGATTGTCCAGTGCTGGTTGCGCCTTCAGGCTGCCGGCAGGCCGAGGCGCTGGCCGGCGAGGCTCAGGGCGAGAAGCGAGAGACCGCTCCAGGGGCTGCCGGGTGCCTGTCCCTTGATCTGCGCGTCGATCAACTGGGCATCCCTCAGCATCTGGTTCCAGCGGCTGCTGGAGTGGCGTTGCAGGGCACGGGTCAGCAGCGGACGGCGCTTGTCCCAGACCGGCGGACGCGCCTGGGCGAAGGCTTTCTCCAGCGGGATGCCCTGGCCGTATTGCTGGGACAGGCCAGCCAGCAGGCGGATCTCGCGGGCCAGGCCCCAGAGGATCACCGGCGGCTCGATGCCTTCGCCGCGCAGTCCTTCCAGGATGCGCAGGGCGTGGGCCGCTTCACCGCCAAGGGCAGCGTCGATCAGGCCGAAGACATCGAAGCGTGCGCTGTCGGCGACCGCGGCCTGTACGGTGGCGGCGTCGATCTGGTTGCCCTCGGCGAGCAGCTTGAGCTTTTCGATTTCCTGGGCGGCGGCGAGCAGGTTGCCTTCCACGCGCGCGGCGATCAGCTCCAGGGCTTCGGGGCTGGCGGACAGGCCGGCCTGGGACAGGCGCTGGCGAATCCACTGCGGCAACTGGTGGACGTCGACCGGCCAGACCTGGATGAACTGCGCGGCGTTGCCATCGATCAGGGCCTTGGCCCACTTGGTCTTCTGCGTGCTGCCATCGAGCTTGGGCAGACTGAGCAGGAGCACGGTGTCTTCCGGCGGCCGTTGCAGGTATTCCTGGAGAATCGCCGCGCCTTTGTCGCCGGGCTTGCCGGAGGGCAGGCGCAGTTCGATCAGGCGCTTCTCGGCGAACAGCGACAGGCTGGCGCCGGCCTCCAGCAGCAAGCCCCAATCGAAGTTGGCTTCGGCATTGAATACCTGGCGCTCGCCGAAGTCGCGCTCGCGGCAGGCCTGGCGAATGGCATCGCAGGCTTCCTGGCAGAGCAGCGGTTCATCGCCGCTGACGACATAGACGGGCGCCAGGGGGCCCTGGAGGTGCTTGGCGAGTTGCGCGGGAGTCAGCTTCATAGGAGAAGACGGGGCCGGCGAAACCGGCCCCGGGGCATCACGGGGTGGGGAACTCGATCGGCGACTGCTGCGGCTCGGCGGCGCGGCGCTGGCGCTCCGCCTCGTCGGCGGCGCGCAGGGCTTCGGCTTCCGCCTTGGCCTTGGCTTCTGCCTGGCGCTGGGCTTCGTCGAGTTGCGCCGGGGTCAGCGCCTGGAGGCGCATGGACAACTGCTGGATCAGGTCGCGCCGCATCTCGCTGCGCAGCTGCGCGGCTTCCTGGTCGGAACCGATCAGGTTGTTTTCGTCGTGCACGTAGACCTTCTGCACCTGTACCTGGTTGCTCATCAGGACCAGGTCGTTGGCGCCGACGATCTCGTAGTTGATCGTGTTGGTCAGCTCGAACTCCGCGCCGCGCGCGGAACCGGTGTAGCTGACGGTGCGCTGCTGGTTGTCCTCGCGGACCAGCACCAGGTGGTAGGGCGCGTTGCTGGTGACCTTCACGCCGCTGTTTTCCAGGGTTTCCTTCAGTTCGCGCACGGTCGGGCCGTAGGCGTTGCGCGCGGACACGTCGATTTCCTTGAGCGCGAATTGCGCATCGCCCAGGCCGCGCAGTTGGAAGCCGCAGGCGGCCAGCAGGGTGGTCATACCGATCAGCGCGGCGCTGGTCAGGATACGTTTCATCAAGCTTCCCTCACTCCTGTTGATCAGCGCCCCCGGATGGCCGGGGGCGTCCAATGGAATCGCGTATCAGTTGGCGACGATGTTGACCAGTTTGCCCGGTACCACGATGACCTTGCGGATGCTCAGGCCTTCGGTGAAACGCAGCACGTTCTCGTTGGCGCGCGCGGCGGCCTCGACATCCTCGCGGCTGGCGCTGGCGGCCACGTCGATGTGTCCGCGCAGCTTGCCGTTGACCTGCACCACCAGTTGCAGGGTGTCCTGCACCAGTGCGCTCTCGTCGACGCTCGGCCAGCGCGCATCGATCACCGCTTCGGCATGGCCGAGCTGGCCCCAGAGCACGTGGCAGATGTGCGGAGTGATGGGCGCCAGCAGCAGGACCACGGTTTCCAGGCCTTCCTGGATCAGGGCGCGGTCCTGGGCGTCCTGGTTCGGCGCCTTCTCCAGCACGTTCATCAGGGTCATCACCGCGGCGATGGCGGTGTTGAACTTGTGGTGCTGGCCGACATCCTGGCTGGCCTGCCTGATCGCCAGGTGGATGGCGCGGCGGACCTGCTTCTGCGCGTCGCTCAGGGCGGCGACGTCCAGCGCGCCGGGGAGGCCGGCGCTGACGTGGGCGTGAGCCAGGCGCCAGACGCGGCGGAGGAAGCGGTTGGCGCCCTCGACGCCGGCGTCCGACCACTCCAGGCTCATGTCCGGCGGCGAGGCGAACATCATGAACAGGCGGCAGGTATCGGCACCGTACTGGTCGATCATCGATTGCGGGTCGACACCGTTGTTCTTCGACTTCGACATCTTCTCGGTGCCGCCGATCTCGACCGGCTGGCCGTCGCTCTTCAGCCGCGCGCCGACGACCTTGGCCTTGGCGTCACGCTCGACCTCGACGTCGGCCGGGTTGAACCAGTCCTTGCCGCCGTTGGCGGTGGTCCGGTAGTAGGTATCGGCGACCACCATGCCCTGGGTCAGCAGGTTCTTGAACGGTTCGTCGCTGCCGACCAGGCCTTCGTCGCGCATCAGCTTGTGGAAGAAGCGCGCATAGAGCAGGTGCAGGATGGCGTGCTCGATGCCGCCGATGTACTGGTCGACCGGCAGCCAGTAGTCGGCCGCCTTCCTGTCCAGCATGCCGCCTTCGAACTGCGGGCAGGCGTAGCGGGCGAAATACCAGGACGACTCGACGAAGGTGTCCATGGTGTCGGTTTCGCGCTTGGCCGGCTGGCCGCATTTCGGGCAGTTGCATTCGTAGAATTCCGGCATCTTCGCCAGCGGCGAACCGGAGCCGTCCGGTACCACGTCTTCCGGCAGCACCACCGGCAACTGGTCGGCCGGCACCGGGACGTCGCCGCAAGCCTCGCAGTGGATGATCGGGATCGGGCAGCCCCAGTAGCGCTGGCGGCTGATGCCCCAGTCGCGCAGGCGGAACTGGGTGCGCGCCTGGCCCAGGCCCTTGGCCTCGAGGTCGGCGCCGATGGCGTCGAAGGCGGCCTGGTAGCCGAGGTTGTCGTACTTGCCGGAGTTGACGGTGAGCACGGACTCGTCCTTGGCGCCGTACCACTCCTTCCAGACGCTGGACTCGAAGTCGTTGTCGCCCTCGACCTTGGCGATCACCTGGCGGATCGGCAGGCCGTACTTGTTGGCGAACTCGAAGTCGCGCTCGTCATGGCCGGGCACCGCCATCACCGCGCCTTCGCCGTAGTTCATCAGCACGTAGTTGGCGACCCATACCGGCAGCTTGTCGCCGGTCAGCGGGTGTTCGACGAACAGGGAAGTGGCCATGCCTTTCTTCTCCTGGGTGGCGATGTCGGCCTCGGCGACGCCGCCGCGCTTGCATTCGTCGATGAACGCCTGCAACTGCGGGTCGTTCTGCGCTGCCTGGGTGGCCAGCGGGTGTTCGGCGGCGACGGCGACGTAGGTGGCGCCCATCAGGGTGTCCGGACGGGTGGTGAACACCTTCAGTTGGCCGGCGTGGCCGATGGAGACCTGGTCGTAGGGGAAGCCGATCTCCATCCCGCGCGACTTGCCGATCCAGTTGCGCTGCATGGTCTTCACCTGCTCCGGCCAGCCGGGCAGGTTGTCGAGGCTCTCCAGCAGTTCCTCGGCGTAGGCGGTGATCTTGAAGTAGTACATCGGGATCTCGCGCTTCTCGATCAGCGCGCCGGAGCGCCAGCCGCGCCCGTCGATCACCTGCTCGTTGGCGAGTACGGTCTGGTCGACCGGATCCCAATTGACCGTGCCGTTCTTGCGGTAGATCACCCCTTTTTCGAACAGGCGGGTGAACAGCCACTGCTCCCAGCGGTAGTAGTCCGGCTTGCAGGTGGTGACCTCGCGGCTCCAGTCGATCGCCAGGCCGAGGCTGTCCAGCTGCGACTTCATGTAGGCGATGTTGTCGTAGGTCCAGGCCGCCGGGGCGACGTTGTTCTTCATCGCGGCGTTTTCCGCCGGCATGCCGAACGCGTCCCAGCCCATCGGCTGCAGCACGTTGCGGCCCTGCATGCGGTGGTAGCGGCTGATCACGTCGCCGATGGTGTAGTTGCGCACGTGGCCCATGTGCAGCTTGCCGCTCGGATACGGGAACATCGACAGGCAGTAGAACTTCTCCTTGTCGGGTAGCTCCCTGACGAGGAAGGACTGGTGTTCTTTCCAGTAGTTCTGGGCCTGGGTTTCGATCTCGAGTGGCTGATATTGCTCGTGCATGGCGCTACTTAGACGTGACTGTTCGAAAGCCTCGTAGCATACATGACCCCCACTCCTGTCGATAGCCCGCGCCGTTTGTCGCCGGGGGCGGTTCAGCCGAACGGGAACGCTAAGCTTGCCCTATGGGCCGTCGATGGCTGGCTGCCCAGTGGTACCTTCAGAGGTGTTCGATGGCTGAGCTGCAACGCGCGAGTGTAACGGGAGGTGGGCTGTACGAGAGGCTGCTGCAGCGTCTCGCCCTGGCTCTGGATGAAGCGGATACGGCCGAGCGCCTGCGTGACGAGCATCCCACGGAGCTTGAGTTGCGTGGTTTGAGCGAAGCGGAGATGGGGCTGATACGCGCCTATCTCGACCAGGACCTGCACTGGTTGCGCGGCTGGCATGCGGCCGCCGAGGAGCTAGCGCTGCTCGAGCGCCAGACCGGCAGGACACCCCGGCCGCCCCGGCCGCAACCGCCGGCGCCCCGTCGCCACGTCTCGTTGAAACAGCGGCAACTGCTCTGTGCGCTCTGCGGTGCGCCGGTGCAGTGGAGCAAGGGGCATGGCGTGTTGCCGTGCGGCCATTGCGGCTCGCAACTGTTCCGTTCGGGCAACGGCCGCTAGGGTCTCTTTCCGGGAAGTTTCGCCAGGCGTCGCGCAATCCTTTAGATTGCCTCTTCCGACAGGGAGGGGGCGATGCCGATCCGTTATTTCTTCAAGCAACTTCTGCTGCCGCCGGGCGGCCTGTTGCTGCTGCTGTTTTTCGCTTTCTGGTGGCGCACCAGCCGACCGAGGCTGGCGCGGCTGTGCGGTGTCTGCGGGTTCTTCGGTCTGTGGCTGATGAGCATGCCGCTCAGCGTGGAGTGGATGGGGCGCTGGCTCGAAAGCGAACCGGCCCTGCTGGCGGAGGATCTGCCGGGCCTGGCGCAGCGCGCCGACGCCATCGTCATCCTCGGTGCCGGCCGGCAGACCAACGACCCGGCCTGGGGCGACGATGCGCCGAGCCTGCTGGCGGCCGAGCGGCTGCGCTATGCCGCGCGGCTGGCCAAGACCTCGGCGCTGCCGGTACTGATCAGCGGCGGGTTGCATTACGGACGCCCGCCCAGCGAGGCGGCGCTGATGGCCAATGCCCTGTTGCAGGACTTCGGCGTGCCGACGCGCTGGCAGGAAGGTCTCAGCCGTACCACCTGGGAAAACGCCACCCTGAGCGCCCCGCAGTTGCGCGAGGCCGGCGTGCGCCGGGTGGTGCTGGTGACCCAGGCCTGGCACATGCAGCGGGCACGCTGGAGCTTCGAGCGCCAGGGGTTCGAGGTGATCCCGGCGCCGGTCGGCTTCCTCGGCGGGGCCAACCTGCGGCCCTTCGGCGGCTGGCTGCCGGAAGCGCAGGCCTTCTGGCAGAGCGGCATGCTGCTGAACGAGGCGATCGGCCTGGTCGGCTATCGCCTGTTCTACCGCTGAGACGCAACCGGCGCCGCAGGGGCGCCGGTCTTTCCAGGAGGGGCTGGTTTCAGCCGAACAGGCGTCGCTCCTGCGGACGCAACTGGCGGCCGAGCAGAGCCCATAGCAGCAGCACGCCGGCCAACCCGGCCAGCGGCCAGACGCGGTATTGCAGATAGGGCGTCAGGCCCTGCATGGGAATCACCTCGCCGCGCAGGATGCCCTGCTGGAACTGCGGGATCTGCCGGACGATCCGGCCATAGGGATCGATCAGGCCGGTGACGCCGTTGTTGGTCGCGCGGATCATCCAGCGACCGCTTTCCAGGGCGCGCATCTGTGCCATCTGCAGGTGCTGCAAAGGGCCTATGGAAGTGCCGAACCAGGTGTCGTTGCTCACTGTCAGCAACACCTGGCTCTGCGCCGCGAGCGCGGCGGCGAACTCCGGGTAGACCACTTCGTAGCAGATGTACGGGGCGATCTGGTAGCCCTTGGCCTTGAGCAGCGGCTGGTCGGCCGGACCGCGAGCGAAGTCGGACATCGGCAGGTCGAAGAAGGCGATCAGGCCGCGCAGCAGGTCCTGCAGCGGCACGTACTCGCCGAACGGCACCAGCTTCTGCTTGAGGTAGGTGCCCGCGCCTTCGCCGACCACGGTGATGCCGTTGAAGTAGCGACTCTTGCCGTCGGCGAGACGTTCACGCACCGGGACCCCGGTGATCAGCGCGGCGTTCTTCTCGTCGGCGACCTGGCCCATGGCGCCGAGGTAGCCGCTGGCCATGTCCTGGAGAATCGGCACCGCGGTTTCCGGCCAGACGATCAGGTCGACGTCCTGCTGCGGCAGGCTCAGGTCGCGGTAGAGGTCGAGTTGCGCGCGGACCTGATTCGGGTCCCATTTCAGCTCCTGGGCGATGTTGCCCTGGATCGCCACTACCCTCAGCGGTTCGCCGGCCGAATGGGTCCAGGCGTGGCCCTTGAGATAGAGGCCGGCCGCCCACGGGCCGAGCAGCAGGACCAGCCCCAGAAGCAGGCTGGCACCGTGCGGGAAGAGGCGCGGCAGGTTCACCAGCAGGGCCGCGCTGAGGGCGATGACGAAGGAGGACAGCCATACGCCGCCCACCGGTACCAGCCCGGCCAGCGGTCCCTGCAACTGGCTATAGCCGGCGTAGAGCCAGGGGAAACCGGTAAGGAACCAACTGCGGAACAGCTCCAGTGCCAGCCACAGGGCGGCGAACGCCAGGGCGTCGCCCAGCGGCGCGTTGTCGCGGCGCAGGCAGCGCGCCCACAGCCAGGCCGGCAGGGCGAAGAAGAAGGCGACGCCGGCGGTGAAGCCGAGCATGAGGAGGCTTGCCAGCGGCACCGAGGCGGCGCCGTAGTCATGGATACTGACGTAGATCCAGCTGGTGCCGGCGCCGAACGCGCCGAAACCGTACCACCAGCCGCGCCACAGGGCGGACTTGCCGGGAAGGCCGCGCAAGCCGAGATAGAGCAGGGCGATCGAGAGGATCGCCAGCGGCCAGTAGTCGAAGGGCGCCAGGGCCAGGGGTGTGAGCGCGCCTGCGGCGAGTGCCAGCAGGTGTCCGGGCCAGCCGGGACGAGAAATCCAACGCATCGAATGTCCTTAGAGCCTGTTCAATGTCCGACTGCGCAGACCGGGGCCGCCTTCGGCTGCCGGACGGCAACGTCCGCGGCGACAGGGGAGTCTGGCGCAAGGCGCAAGAGTAAAGGAGGGGCTGGCGAGACGCCAGAAGGACGGCGCGGGAAGATGCCCCCTCCGCCGCGGCGGAGGGGGCGCGCTCAGTTCTGCAGGGGAGACAGGCGCAGCAGATGGACGCGGCGGCTGTCGGCGTTGAGTACGCGGAAACGGAACTCGCCCAGCTCGACCACTTCGTTGCGCTTGGGCAGGTGGCCGAAGGCGCTCATCACCAGGCCGCCCACGGTATCGAATTCCTCGTCAGAGAATTCCGAGCCGAAGAAGTCGTTGAAGGCGTCCACGGGGGTCAGCGCCTTGACGATGAAATCGCCGCTGGGCAGCGGCTTGATGTAGCTGTCCTCCTCGACGTCGTGCTCGTCCTCGATATCACCGACGATCTGTTCCAGCACGTCCTCGATGGTCACCAGGCCGGCCACGCCGCCGTATTCGTCGATGACGATGGCCATGTGGTTGCGGTTGGCGCGGAATTCGCGGAGCAGCACGTTGAGGCGCTTGGATTCGGGGACGAAGGTAGCCGGACGCAGCAGTTCCTTGATGTCGAAGGGACGCTCGTCGTTGTGCAGGATCAGTGGCAGGAGGTCCTTGGCCAGCAGTACGCCCATGACGTCGTCGAGGCTTTCGCCGACCACCGGGTAGCGCGAGTGGGCGGCTTCGATGATGGCCGGAAGGAATTCCTTCGGCGTCTGGGTCGAGCGGATGCTCATCATCTGCGAGCGCGGCACCATGATGTCGCGCACCTGCAGGTCGGCGACCTGGATCGCCCCCTCGACGATGGACAGCGCCTCGCTGTCCAGCAGCTTGTTGTCGTGGGCATCGCGCAGCAGCTCGAGGAGCTCCTGGCGGTTTCTCGGCTCGTGGGCAAAAGCCTGGGTGATCTTGTCCAGCCAGGACTTGTGCCCGTTGCTCGATCGGTCTTCGCTCATTTTTCCTTGCTCGGTGGCTCTTCGTCGTCGCAGGCGTACGGATCGGGATGACCCAGTTCCGCCAGCAATTCACGTTCCAGTGTTTCCATTTCTTCCGCTTCGGCGTCGTCGATGTGGTCGTAGCCGAGTAGGTGCAGGCAGCCGTGGATCACCAGGTGGGCCCAGTGGGCCTGCAACGGCTTGCGCTGTTCCAGGGCTTCGCGGGCGACCACCGGGGCGCAGATCACCAGGTCGCCGAGCAGCGGGATATCGAGAAGCTCGTCCGGGACATCGGCGGGGAAGGACAGCACGTTGGTCGCGTAGTCCTTGTGCCGGTAGGTGCTGTTCAGTTCCAGGCCTTCGGCCTCGTCCACCAGGCGGATGGTCAGCTCCGACTCCGGACGCTGGCGCAGGGCCAGTTCGCACCAGGCGCGGAACTGCGCTTCGGAGGGCAGGTCCGGGGCGGCGCTGGCGACCTGCAGGTCGAGCTCAAGCGGCATCGTGACCGCCCTTGCCCGTTCCCTCGACCGGCCGCACCTGGCCTTGCTGGCGGCTCTCGTGACGCTCGTAGGCTTCGACGATACGCTGCACCAGCGGGTGGCGGACCACATCCTTGGGCTTGAAGTGGGTGAAGCTGATGCCGGGGACGTCCTGCAGGACCTCGATCACGTGCTTGAGGCCGGAGCGGGTGCCGCGGGGCAGGTCGACCTGGGTGACGTCGCCGGTGATCACCGCGGTGGAGCCGAAGCCGATCCGGGTGAGGAACATCTTCATCTGCTCGACTGTGGTGTTCTGGCTCTCGTCGAGGATGATGAAGCTGTTGTTCAGCGTGCGCCCGCGCATGTAGGCCAGCGGCGCGACCTCGATGACGTTGCGCTCGATCAGCTTGGCCACGTGTTCGAAGCCGAGCATCTCGTAGAGCGCGTCGTAGAGCGGGCGCAGGTAGGGGTCGATCTTCTGCGACAGGTCGCCGGGAAGGAAACCGAGCTTCTCGCCGGCCTCGACCGCCGGGCGCACCAGCAGGATGCGGCGGATCTGCTCGCGCTCCAGGGCGTCGACGGCGCAGGCCACGGCGAGATAGGTCTTGCCGGTGCCGGCCGGGCCGATGCCGAAGTTGATGTCGTGGTCGAGGATCGCCTTGACGTAGCGCTGCTGGTTGGCGCCGCGCGGGCGGATGTGCGCCTTGCGCGACTTCAGGGTGACCTGCGGCGCGCTCTGCAATTCCTCGAGGTCTTCCAGGCCGGACTCCTGCAGGTACAGGTGCACGGTGTCGGGGGTGAGATCGGTGCCGTTCTGCGCCTCGCGGTAGAGACGCTGCAGCAGGCGTTCGGCGACCTTGGTCCGGCGCGGTTCGCCGGCCAGTTCGAACTGGTTGCCGCGGTTGCGGATCTCGATGTCGAGGCGTTTCTCGATCTGGTGGAGATGCTCGTCGAACTGCCCGCAAAGTGTCGCGAAGCTGCGGGCGTCGAACGGCTCGAGGATAAAGCGATGAAGTTCCTGGGGGGCGTTCAAGGTGTTCTGTCGTACTCGCCAGTGGCTGATTGATAGGGAAGAGAATAACCGCTGGATATCGTCGCGCAAAGTTGCCGTATCGCGGCGGCGCTTTCCCGGTTCCCGCTGAAACGTTGGTGCACCGTGGCGGCGGGAAGGTTCAGCGAGCCCGCCGTACGGTCGTCGGCCTCAATGCAGGGTGCTGTCGATCAGGGTACCGCGCAGCGAGTGCGGCAGCGCGTCGTCGATGTGCACCTGGGCGAACTGGCCGATCAGGCGTGGATTGTCGCAGCGGAAGTTGACGATCCGGTTGTTCTCGGTGCGCCCCTGGAGCATGCCTGGGTCCTTCTTCGAGAAGTCGGTGACCAGGATCCGCTGGGTGCTGCCGACCATGCGCCGGCTGATCTCGTAGCCTTGCTGGTGGATGCGGCTCTGGAGGATCTGCAGGCGCTGTTTCTTCACTTCTTCCGGCAGGTCGTCGGCGAGGTCGGCGGCGGGCGTGCCGGGCCGCGCGCTGTAGATGAAGGAGAAGGAGAAGTCGAAGCCGACGTCCTCCACCAGCTTCATGGTCTGCTCGAAGTCCTTCTCGGTTTCGCCGGGGAAACCGACGATGAAGTCGGAGCTGATGCAGATGTCCGGTACCGCGGCCTTCAGCTTGCGGATACGCGACTTGTATTCCAGCACGGTATGGTTGCGCTTCATCGCCGCCAGCACGCGGTCGGAGCCCGACTGCACCGGCAGGTGGATGAATTTCACCAGCTCCGGCACCTCGGCGTGGGCCTGGATCAGCGCGTCGGAGAATTCCAGCGGGTGCGAGGTGGTATAGCGGATGCGCTCGATACCGTCGACGGCGGCGACCACCCGCAGCAGTTCGGCGAAGTCGGCCAGGCGGCCATCGTGGGTCAGGCCGCGGAAGCCGTTGACGTTCTGTCCCAGCAGGGTGACTTCGCGGACGCCGTTCTCGGCCAGGTGGATCACTTCGGCGATCACGTCGTCGAATGGTCGGCTGACTTCCTCGCCGCGGGTGTAGGGCACCACGCAGAAGCTGCAGTACTTGCTGCAGCCTTCCATCACCGAGACGAAGGCGGTGGGGCCATCGACCCGCGGTTCCGGCAGGCGGTCGAATTTCTCGATTTCCGGGAAGGACACGTCGACCTGCGGCTTGCGCGTGCTGCGCGCGGCGTCGATCATTTCCGGCAGGCGGTGCAGGGTCTGCGGGCCGAAGACCACGTCGACATAGGGCGCGCGCTCACGGATCGCGGCGCCTTCCTGGCTGGCCACGCAGCCGCCGACGCCGATCACCAGGTCGGGATTCTGCTGCTTCAGCTCGCGCCACATGCCGAGCTTGGAAAACACCTTTTCCTGGGCCTTCTCGCGGATCGAGCAGGTATTGAGCAGGATGACGTCGGCCTCGGCGGCGTTTTCGGTCACCTCGAGGGCTTGGTGTTCACCGAGCAGGTCCGCCATTCGCGACGAGTCGTACTCGTTCATCTGGCAGCCGTGGGTTTCGATGAAAAGCTTCTTGGCCATGCGCTTCGTCGGACAGTTCGAAAAGGACCGCGCATTATAGAGGGCGGGGCCCCCGGTTCCTAGCGTTGCTGGCCGAAAGGCTGTGCTATGATTCGCGCCCTTCATTTTCCGGCATTGCTTTCCCCGCCATGAACAAGCGCGAAAACCCCATCTACAAGGTGATTTTCCTCAACCAGGGCCAGGTCTTCGAGATGTATGCCAAGCAGATCTACCAGAGCGATCTGTGGGGCTTCCTGGAAATCGAGGAGTTCGTCTTCGGCGAGCGCACCCAGGTGGTGGTGGACCCCAGCGAGGAGAAGCTCAAGGCGCAGTTCGAAGGCGTTCTGCGCAGCTTCGTGCCGATGCACGCGATCGTCCGCATCGACGAGGTCGAGCGCCTGGGTACGCCGAAGATCAGCGAGGCCAAGGGCGCGGGCAACGTCATGCCGTTCCCCATGCCGATGCCCGGCAAGAGCGACTGATTCGCGAAAGGGACGTCAGGGCAGCGGCGCGAAGGGCGTGACGCCGCCGGCAGTCTGCAGTTCGATCAGGTAGTTGCGGAAGATCTGCCCCAGCACCCGGGTGGCGATGTCCAGTTCGTCGCGGTTCATCTGCTCGGCTACCAGGTCGGCGCTGTCCAGGGCGTCCTCGGCGCCGTTCACCGCTGCCATCTTCAGCACGATGTAGGCCTGTACGTTGTTCGCCGGAACCCCTTCGCCACGGAAGAACATGGTGCCGAGGTGGTACTGGGCCTGGGCATGGCCCTGTAGAGAAGCTTTCTCGAACCAGTTGAGGGCGGCCTGGAGGTCGCGCGGGATGCGCTCGCCGTCGTAGAAGAATTCGCCCAGTTCGTATTGCGCCTCGGCGTCGCCGCCATTGGCGACCTGCTGGCAGGCGGCGAGCGCCTGCTGCAATTCTTCGGGAACGGTGTTCAGCGCGCAGCGGCCGGTCGCTGGAATCAGCAACGAGTTGCCTCCCGCCTGCGCGAGCAGCGGCTGGAGGATCAACAGGCAACCCAGGGCGAGGGTGCGGCCGGTACGGAACATGAGGGGAAGACACCTCCTGGATCGGGGCGGGCAAGGGCTGCCCGGCCAACGAAATGCGCTGACCCTCACATTATGAAATAAGCCGACGCCTCCTTACAAAGTCTTTACTGTCTTTTCGGGAACTTTGTCGGCGCGTTTATGCATTTCGGCTAGGAAGGCGTTCCGGCGGGGAGGAGGGCGGCGCCCGGGAAGGGCGCCGCGAAGAGGATCATTTCAGCGCGGCGAAGGCTTTTTCGGCGGCGTTCAGCGTGATTTCCAGCTCCTTGTCGCCATGGGCGATGGAGGTGAAGCCGGCCTCGAAGGCGCTAGGCGCAAGGTACACGCCACCGTCGAGCATCAGGTGGAAGAAGCGCTTGAAGCGTTCGACGTCGCTGGCCATCACGTGCTCGAAGGTGACGATGGCGTCGGCGCCGCTGAAGTACAGGCCGAACATGCCGCCCGCCTGGGTGGTGACGAAGGGGATGCCGGCGGCATCCGCGCGCTGTTGCAGGCCGTCGAGCATGCGCGTGGTGTAGGCGGTCAGTTCGTCGTGGAAACCGGGGCGGCTGATCAGGCGCAGGGTGGTCAGGCCGGCGGCCATCGCCAGCGGGTTGCCCGAGAGCGTGCCGGCCTGGTAGACCGGGCCCAGCGGGGAAATCTGCTGCATGATCTCGCGCTTGCCGCCGAAGGCGCCCACCGGCATGCCGCCGCCGATGATCTTGCCGAAGGTCGACAGGTCCGGGGTGACCCCGTAGTAGGCCTGGGCGCCGCCGAGGGCGACACGGAAGCCGGTCATCACTTCGTCGAAGATCAGCACCACGCCGTGTTCGTCGCAGGCTTCGCGCAGGCCTTCGAGGAAGCCCGGCGCCGGCGGCACACAGTTCATGTTGCCGGCAACCGGCTCGACGATGATGCAGGCGACCTCCTTGCCGACTTCGCCCAGGGTCTTGCGCACCGCCTCGATGTCGTTGAACGGCAGGGTCAGGGTGTGCTTGGCGAAGGCCGCCGGAACGCCCGGGGAGTTCGGCACGCCGAAGGTCAGGGCGCCGGAGCCGGCCTTCACCAGCAGGCTGTCGGAGTGACCGTGGTAGCAGCCTTCGAACTTGATGATGCTGTCGCGCCCGGTGTAGCCGCGGGCCAGACGGATGGCGCTCATGGTCGCCTCGGTGCCGGAGCTGACCATGCGCACCATCTCCATCGACGGCACCATGGAGCAGACCAGGTCGGCCATTTCCACTTCCAGCGCGGTCGGCGCGCCATAGGACAGACCGTGGTCGAGCTGCCGGCGCACCGCGTCGAGCACGTCCGGATGGCTGTGGCCGAGGATCATCGGGCCCCAGGAGCCGACATAGTCCACGTAGCGCTTGTCGTCCTCGTCCAGTACATAGGCGCCTTCGGCGTGCTTGAAGAACAGCGGGGTGCCGCCGACGCTCTTGAAGGCGCGCACCGGGGAGTTGACCCCGCCGGGAATGTGTTTCTGGGCGTTGTTGAACAGCGTTTCGGAACGGGACATGGCTAGCTCTCTATCTCTTCTCGGGCGAGGCGCGGAGGCGTCAGGCAGGTTCGAACAGGGCGCTGAAGGCGCGGGCGCGGCGTTCCACCTCGGCGGCGGACGCGGCGGCGAACAGCGCATGGATCACGGCGACCAGATCGACGCCGCGGGCGATCAGACCGGGCGCGGTATCGAGGCTGATGCCGCCGATGGCGGTGATCGGCAGGTGCAGGCGCGGCCGGGCCTGGTCGAGCAGTTCGACGCTGGCGGCGGGGGCGCCGGGTTTGGTGCTGGAATTGAAGAAGCGGCCGAAGGCGACGTAGCTGGCGCCCTCGGCCACCGCCTGCTCGGCCAGTTCCAGTTGGGCGTGGCAGGTGGCGCCGATGATCGCCTGGCGGCCGAGCAGGGCGCGCGCCGCCGACAGCGAACCGTCGGTCTGGCCGAGGTGCAGGCCGACGCCCAGGCGCGCGGCGAGTTCGGCGTCGTCGTTGACGATCAACTGCGCGCCGTGGCGTTCGCAGAGTTCGCGCAGGCTTTCCGCCTCGCGCAGGCGCCGCGCCTGGTCGCTGGATTTGTCGCGGTATTGCAGCAGGCGCGCGCCGCCGCGGAGCGCGGCTTCGACGTAGGGCAGCAGGCGGCCGTCGTCCAGTAGCTGGCTATCGGTGATGGCGTACAGGCCGCGCAGTTTCATCGGCTGGCTCTCAGTGACAGAAGTCGGTGGGCAGGCGGCGCGGCACGTATTGGCCGTGGCCCGGACTCTCGGCGTCGCGCAGGGTCCGCCAGGTGTAGTCGAGGGCGCTCTGCACGGCGCCGTGCAGCGCTTCGCCGAAGGCGATGCGACCGGCCAGGGCGCTGGCCAGGGTGCAGCCGGAGCCATGGTAGCTGCCGGGCAGGCGCTGGCAGGTGAAGGTGCGGCGG
This sequence comes from Pseudomonas aeruginosa, assembly GCF_001457615.1. Taxonomy (GTDB): domain Bacteria; phylum Pseudomonadota; class Gammaproteobacteria; order Pseudomonadales; family Pseudomonadaceae; genus Pseudomonas; species Pseudomonas aeruginosa. The sequence goes on from NZ_LN831024.1 coordinate 1,032,165, forward strand.
CTGCCGTCGCGGCTGTACAGGCGATTGTGCACTTCGCTTTCGTCGCCGTGTCCGCCGGTGATCAACAGGTGCTCGCAGTGTTCCAGCAGGCGCTCGGCGCACTGGTCGGCGCTGCCCTCGGGCAGGTCGGCGAGCAGGCGCGCTTCCGGCAGGTTCGGCGTGGCGATGGTGGCGCGCGGCAGCAGCCGCTCGCGCATGGCGAAGCCGACGTCGCCCTTGCCCAACGCACCGCCGCCGCCGGCGCGCAGCACCGGATCGCAGACCACCGGCAAGTGCGGGTGGGCGGCGAGGATCTCGGCCACCGTGTCGACCATCTCCAGCGAACCGAGCATACCCAGCTTGACCGCCGCGACGGGCAGGTCGGCGAGTACGGCGTTGGCCTGGGCCAGCACCCACTCGCGGTCGAGGACGCGGAAGTCGCTGACGTTGACGGTGTCCTGCACGGTCAGCGCGGTGACCGCCGGGGCGGCGTGGCAGCCCTGGGCGAGCAGGGCTTCGATGTCGGCTTGCAGTCCGGCGCCACCACTGGGGTCGTGACCGGACAGGCAGAGCACTACGGGGCGGGAAGTCGGTGTTTTCATGGCGCGTGAGCTTACCACTAAAAGCGCTTCGTGGCGGCTGCGCGGACGACCTTTCGGGCGCCGCGCCCGGGCCCTGCGTGACACGTCCCGGGCCTGATGTGGCGTGGCGTGTGCTAAAGTTCGGCGAATATTCATACAACGCTCGCCAAGGGCGGACCATGACGAGGGAGGTGGGGCTCCCGGTCCGTTCGAGGAGCACTGCGGGGCATCATGCGGCACTGGCTGATTCTCTTTCTTCTTGCGTTGCCGTGCCTGGCGGGTGCGGTGAGCTTCAACGAGCAGGTCGAGCGCCTGCCGCTGGGGCAGTCCATCGACGTGTTCGAGGACGTGCGCGGTAGCGCCGATATCAACGACATCACCTCGCGGGCCATCGACAGCAGCTTCCGCCGCCATGACAAGGACGTGCTCAATGCCGGCTATTCGCGCTCGGTGTTCTGGTTGCGCCTGGACCTGGACTACCGGCCGGTCGCCTCCAGCGATCCGCGCACCTGGCTGCTGGAGCTGGCCTATCCGCCGCTGGACAAGCTCGACCTCTACCTGCCCGATGGCCAGGGCGGCTACCGCCTCGCCCAGCGCACCGGCGACACATTGCCGTTCGCCAGTCGGCCGATCCGGCAGAACAACTACCTGTTCGAACTCGGCCTCGAGCCGAACAAGCCGCAGCGTGTCTACCTGCGGCTGGAAAGCCAGGGGTCGATCCAGGCGCCGCTGACCCTGTGGTCGCCCAAGGCCTACCTGGAGGAGCAGCCCGAACGCATCTATGTGCTCGGCATCATCTATGGCGTGCTGCTGGTGATGCTGATCTACAACCTGTTCATCTTCCTCAGCGTCCGCGATACCAGCTATCTCTACTACATCCTCTATATCGCTTCGTTCGGGCTCTACCAGGTCTCGGTGAACGGCGCCGGCATCGAGTACTTCTGGCCCGACAGCCCCTGGTGGGCGAACGCCGCCACGCCATTCCTGATCGGTTCGGCGGCGCTGTTCGGCTGCCAGTTCGCGCGCAGCTTCCTGCATACCCGCGACCACAGCGTGTGGGTCGACCGCGGCCTGCTGGCGCTGATGGCGGTCGGCGCGCTGGTCATGCTGATGGCGCTGACCATGAGCTACGCCGTGGCCCTGCGCCTGGCCACCTACCTGGCGCTGGCCTTCACCGGCCTGATCTTCGCCGCCGGCATCCTCGCCTGGCTGCGCGGCATGCGCGTGGCGCGCTATTTCATCATCGCCTGGACCGCCTTCCTTCTCGGCGGCATCGTCAACACCCTGATGGTCCTCGGCTACCTACCGAACATGTTCCTCACCATGTATGCCAGCCAGATCGGTTCGGCGCTGGAGGTGGGCTTGCTGTCGCTGGCGCTGGCCGACCGGATCAACGCGATGAAGGAGGAGCGCGCGCGAATCCTCCAGGAGTCCAGCCGCAAGCTGGAAGCGCTGAACCAGGAACTGGCCAACAGCAACCGCCTGAAGGACGAGTTCCTCGCCACCGTCACCCACGAACTGCGCACCCCGATGAGCGGGGTGATCGGTTCGCTGGAGCTGATGCAGACGGTGCCGATGGACGTCGAACTCGCCGAGTACCAGCGCACCGCCGCCGGTTCGGCGCGGGACATGATGCGGATGGTCAACGACATCCTCGCCCTCATCGAACTGCAGGCCGGCAAGCTCTACCCGCGCCGCGAGCCGTTCAGCCTGCGCGGCCTGTTCGACAGCCTGCGCGCGCAGTACGCGCCGCGCGCCGAGGAGAAGGGCCTGCGCTTCGCCCTGCAACTGGACGACAGCCTGCCGGATACCCTCGAAGGCGATGCCGGCAAGCTGGCCCAGGCGCTGGGCTACCTGGTCGACAACGCGATCAAGTTCACCGCCAGGGGCAGCGTGACCCTGCGCGTCGCCGCCGGGCGTACCCATGACGGGGTGGCGCTGCGGGTGGAAGTGATCGACACCGGCATCGGTTTCGACATGGCCGCCGGCAGCGACCTCTACCAGCGTTTCGTCCAGGCCGACAGCTCGTTGACCCGTGGCTACGGAGGCCTCGGCATCGGCCTGGCTCTGTGCCGCAAGCTGGTGGAGCTGCTTGGCGGCGAGCTGACCCACGAGTCCCGGCCGGGACAGGGCAGCCGCTTCCTCCTGCGCCTGCAACTGACCCAGCCGGCCCAGGGCCTGGCGCCGCCGCCGCGGCGCGCCGGCGGGCAGGCGGTGCGGCGTCCCGAGGAGTGCACGGTGCTGGTGGTGGAGGACAACGCCATCAACCAGTTGGTGACTCGCGGCATGCTGCTCAAGCTCGGCTACCGGGTGCGCACCGCCGACAACGGTAGCGAAGCCCTGGAGTTGCTGGCGCGCGAGCGGCCGGACGGCGTACTGCTCGACTGCCAGATGCCGGTGATGGACGGCTTCGCCACCTGTCGGGCGATCCGCGCGCTGCCCGGCTGCGCGGAACTGCCGGTGCTGGCGTTGACCGCCCACAGCCACAGCGGCGATCGCGAGCGCTGCCTGGCGGCGGGCATGAGCGACTACATGGCCAAGCCGGTCAAGTTCGAAGAGTTGCAGACCCTGCTGCACGATTGGCTGCTGTGCCAGCCGATCGTCACCAAGTCCGCCTGAAGCCGTTCCGCGGCTGGCTGAAATGCCGGCCTGCGCGACCTGTATGTCTCTTTAGGCAAAGCCTGAAGCGTGATTCACTGGGAAAAAGTGAATCCGGATTCAGTCATGGTCTATCGTGTCACCGAACGCCGCCTGCAACGCGATTCCGCGCTGCGCGAGCGCATCCTCCAGCTAGGCCTGCGGCGTGTCGCGGAGGGCGGTTTCGCCGCGCTGACCATGCAGGCCCTGGCCGACGACGCGGGGATTGCCACCGGCAGCCTGTACCGCCACTTCCGGGGCAAGGGCGAGCTGGCGGCGGAAATCTTCCGCCGCGCCAGCCAGCGTGAGGTCGATGCCCTGGCCGTGGTCCTGCGCGGTCCCGGCGCGCCCGCCTGGCGCCTGGCCGAGGGCTTGCGGCGCTTTGCCGCGCGCGCCTGGAGCAGCCAGCGGCTGGCCTTCGCCCTGATCGCCGAGCCGGTGGATCCTGAAGTCGACGAGCAGCGCCTGCGCTATCGCGAGGCCTACGCCGCACTGTTCGTCGAACTGCTCGAGGAGGGCCGGCGCAGTGGCGCATTCCAGCTTTCCCTGGTGCCGCTTGCCGCGGCCTGCCTGGTCGGGGCCATCGCCGAGGCGCTGGTCGGCCCCTTGTCTCCCCCGGCGCGCGCCGCTCGCGACAGCGGCCAGCCGGAACCGAGTCTGGAGCCGGTGAGTACGGCTCTGGTGAACTTCTGCCTGCGCGCGGTGGGCGCGCCTGTCTGCGAGGAACCCTCATGAACCTGCACCAGTACGCCGAAACCCACGAAGTGACCAACCAGGTACCGTCGCTGGATGGTGCCAACCTCTACCGCCTCGATCTGCCTCTCCAGGAGTGGGTGCGTCGCTACCAGGGCGGCTGGGCCGAGGAGCGCCTGCAGCGCTACGGTGAGCTGGCCGGCGGCCCGCTGATGGCGGCCGGCTTCCTGGCCAACCAGCACAAGCCGGAGTTCCATAGCCACGACCGCTACGGCAACCGCGTCGACCTGGTGGAGTTCCATCCCGCCTACCACGAGCTGATGCGCGCCGCCATCGAGCACGAACTGCCCTCGCTGCCCTGGACCGACCCGCGCCCCGGCGCCCAGGTGGCGCGGGCCGGGCTGTCCTACCTGCACAGCCAGGCGGAGGCCGGCACCGGTTGCCCGTTGACCATGACCTACGCCAGCGTGCCGGCGATTCGCCTGCAGGCGGACCTGGCCGAGAAATGGTTGCCGAAGATCCTCTCCCGCGAGTACGACCCGCGCAACGTGCCGATGGAGCAGAAGGCGGGCGTCACCATCGGCATGGCGATGACCGAGAAGCAGGGCGGCACCGACGTCCGGGCCAATACCACGCGGGCCTACCCGGTGGGGATTCCCGGGCCGGGGCAGGCCTACGAACTGGTCGGGCACAAGTGGTTCTGCTCGGCGCCGATGTGCGACGCCTTCCTCACCCTGGCCTACACCGACAAGGGCCTGACCTGCTTCCTGCTGCCGCGCCACCGGCCGGACGGCAGCCGCAACCAGTTCTACATCCAGCGCCTGAAGGACAAGCTGGGCAACTGGTCGAACGCCTCCAGCGAAATCGAGTATCGCGGCGCCCTGGCCTGGATGGTCGGCGAGGAGGGCCGTGGCGTGCCGACCATCATCGAGATGGTCGCCATGACCCGCTTCGACTGCATGATCGGCTCCAGCGCACTGATGCGTCAGGCGTTGACCCAGGCCGCCCACCACTGTGCCTACCGCAAGGTCGGCGGGCGGGTGCTGGCCGAGCAACCGCTGATGCAGAACGTGCTCGCCGACCTGGCCCTGGAAAGCGAGGCGGCGCTGGCCCTGACCCTGCGCATGGGGCATGCCCTGGACCGTGCCCACGACGAGCAGGAGGAGAAGTTCGCCCGCCTGGTCACCGCGGTGGGCAAGTACTGGATCTGCAAGCGTGCCCCGGCGATGATCAACGAAGCCTCCGAATGCATGGGCGGTGCCGGCTACGTCGAGGAAACCATCCTGCCGCGGCTGTACCGCGAGGCCCCGGTGAACTCGATCTGGGAAGGTTCCGGCAACGTGCAGTGCCTGGACGTGCTGCGTGCCCTGTCGAAGGAGCCGGGGGTGCTCGACGCGTTGTTCGCCGAACTGGGCGACGGCCATGGCGACGCCCGTCTCGCCGCGCACATCGGCAACCTCAAGGCGGCCTTCGCCGACACCGCCGACATCCAGTACCGCGCCCGCCAGCTCACCGAGGACGTGGCGATCGCCCTGCAGGCCAAGCTGTTGCTGGAAGCCGGCAACTCCGCGGTGTCCGACGCCTTCATCGGCAGTCGCCTGGGGGACGGCGGGCGGGTCTACGGCACCCTGCCGCGCGGCGTCGAGGTCGAGGCGCTGTTGGCTCGCGCCACCCCGCACCTGACCTGAGGCGCGTCGCGATGCAGGCGCATCCGCGCTACCGGGAGCTGGTCGAGCAGGGCTTCGCCGCGGCCAGTTTCGTCGGCGACCTCGGCATCCGTCCGCTGGACTGCGGGCCGGGTTGGGTCGAAGCGGGGCTGGACATCCTGCCCCGCCACGCCCAGCAGAACGGCTTCATCCATGCCGGGGTCCAGGCGACCCTGGCCGACCATGCCGCCGGGGCCGCCGCCGCGACCCTGGTGGAGGAGGGGCAGACGGTGCTGACCCTGGAGTTCAAGCTCAACCTGTTGCGCCCGGCGCTTTGCCAGCGCCTGTTGTGTCGCGCCGAGGTGCTCAAGGCCGGGCGCCAGGTGACGGTGGTCGAGGCCGAGGTGTTCGCCGAGCGGGACGGTCGGCGGCACCTGTTCAGCAAGGCCACCGTGACCATGGCGGTGGTGGCGCTGGCCGAATGAGGTAACGGGAGAAAAGCGCTGTGTTTTCCTGTCGGTACAGGCAAGATGTTTTCCATGCGAACCGACAGGAAGCCCACCATGAGTATCGATTCCGACGACGGGTTCGTCGTCGCCCGCACGGCCGAGGAGGCCGTCGACCGTCTTGCCGAGCTGCACCGCCAGGCCACCGCGGCGCTGAGCCAGGCGCTCAAGCGCTACATCAAGGAGCGCATCGAGCCGAGCGAGGCCGAGCGGCAGAACTTCCACTACCCGCAACTGCGCATCGGCTACCGCTGCCAGGGCGAGGTGCCGTCCACCACCCGCGCCTACGCCAAGGTCCAGGTGCCGGGCGAATACAGCGTCACCGTCACCCACCCCGACGCCTTCCGCAAGTACCTGCTGGAACAGTTGCGTCCGCTGATGGACGATTTCACCGTGCAGGTGCAGGTCGGCCCGAGCCAACAGGACATCCCCTATCCCTACGTGGTCGAGCAGGGCGACGAGCTGGCCGGCTCCGGGGTGACCGCCGCCGAGCTGGCGCGGGTGTTCCCCAGCACCGACCTGTCCGCCGCTTCCGACGACATCGCCGACGGCCTCTACGAATGGGAACGCGCCGACCAGTTGCCGCTGGCGCTGTTCGACGCCGCGCGGGTGGACTTCTCCCTGCGCCGCCTGGTGCACTACACCGGCAGCGACTGGCGCCACGTGCAGCCGTGGATCCTGCTGACCAACTACCACCGCTACGTCGACCAGTTCATCCGCCTCGGCCTGACCCGCCTGCGCGAGGACCCGCGCTTCGTGCGCATGGTCCTGCCGGGCAACGTGATCATCGAACGCGGGATGGACGAAGGCGAGGCCAACGCCATCGTCGCCGGGGTGGTCTGGCACCGCTACCAGATGCCGGCCTACCACCTAATCGCCGCCGATGGCGACGGCATCACCCTGGTCAACATCGGGGTCGGCCCGTCCAACGCGAAGAACATCACCGACCACCTGGCGGTGTTGCGTCCGCATTGCTGGCTGATGATCGGCCACTGCGGCGGCCTGCGGCAGTCGCAGACCATCGGCGACTACGTACTGGCGCACGCCTACATGCGCCGCGACGGCATCCTCGACCGCGCGCTGCCGCCGCACATCCCGATCCCGGCGCTGGCCGAAGTCCAGGTCGCCTTGCAGGAAGCCGCCGCCGAAGTCACCGGTGAGCGCGGCGAGTCGCTCAAGCGACGCTTGCGCACCGGCACCGTGCTCACCTACGACGACCGCAACTGGGAGCTGCGCTGGGCCCAGGAGCGGCCACTGATCAACCTGGCGCGGGCCATCGCGGTGGACATGGAGAGCGGCACCATCGCCGCCCAGGGCTACCGCCTGCGGGTGCCCTACGGCACGTTGCTGTGCGTCTCGGACAAGCCGCTGCACAGCGAGATCAAGCTGCCCGGCTCGGCCAACGCCTTCTACGAGCGCGCGGTGAACCAGCACCTGCGGATCGGCATCGCCGCCCTCGACCTGTTGCGCAGCCAGCTCAACTCGCTGCACTCGCGCAAGCTGCGGAGTTTCGACGAGCCGCCGTTCCGTTGATCGGACGCGCCGCGGTTTCCGTGCGGAAACCGCGGCGCGCTTCTACGCCTTGCGGCGCCGAGGCCTTACAATGATGGCCCTTCGCCCTGCGTGGAACCGCGGCGCCCTCTGCCGGTCGGAACGACCACGCCTGCCATCGATGTGAGCCCCATGCCGTTCAGCGTCCCCACTCATCTCAGCAACCCGCTCCGTCGCTTCGCCCGTCGCCTGGTGCCCGATGCCGCGCCGGAAGTGGCAGCGCCGTTGCCGATGCCGGAAAGCCTGGCCGGCGAACCGTGGTTCTCGGTCGGGCGGGCGGTCGAGGCCCTCGGCGGCGAGCGGGTCGATGGCTGGATCCTGGAAGAATGGCGTGGCTTGGCCCTGCGCGCGCGTTTCAGCGCTTGCTGGCGCGATCCGCGCGGCAACCTCTGGAATGTCCTGCCGCAGGCGGGCGCCATCGCTTTCCTGGCCGACCCGCAGCGGCGCTACGAAGGCGTGCCGCTGGCCGACCAGTACCAGGCGCTCAGCCGCGATGTCCTGCTGGAAGACTACCTTGGCCTGCGGCGCCAACTGGCCCGCGCCGGCCTGGACGACGAGGCCCGCGAGCGCCTGGCCGGGATGGCCGCGCGCCTGGAAAGCTGGCTGGCCCTGGGCGGCCGTGGCGATAAGGCTTGCCCGTGCGGCAGCGGCAAGCGCTACCGCAACTGCTGCTCCCGCCTGGTGGCCTCGGCCTCCTGAGCGACGTTGCGCGGTGCGACGCGCCACTGCTCGCCGGGTTTCGGCGTGCCGAAGGTCGCCGGGTCCACGCCTTGGCTGCGCAGCGCCGCCTGGAGCGCCTTGGGCGGGTCGTCCTGCTGTTCGTCGGTGAGATTGAAGGTACCGAAGTGGATGGCCATGCTGGTCTGCGCCTGCAGCGTGCGATGGGCCTGCACCGCGTCGTCGGGATTCATGTGGTGGTCGCGCATGAACCAGCGCGGCTCGTAGGCGCCGATCGGCAGGGCGGCGAAACGCATCGCCCCGAAGCGCTGGTTGATCAGCCCGAACTCCGGGCCGAGCCCGGTATCGCCGGGAAACAGCAGCGGGCCGTCCGGCGAGTCGATGACGAAGCCGAGCCAGAGCGTGCGGTTGGTGTCGCTGCGGGTGCGCGACGACCAGTGCTGCACCGGTACGCCATGCAGCGTCAGGCCAGCGCCCAGCGGCACGGCCTGCCACCAGTCGATCTCCACGACGTCGGCGAAACCTGTCTGGCGGATCAGCCCGGCGTTGCCCAGGCCGCTGACCACCTTGGCCGTCGGCCAGCGCCGGTGGAGCTGGCGCAGGGTTTCCAGGTCGAGGTGGTCGTAGTGGTTGTGGCTCACCAGCACCAGGTCGATCGGTGGCAACTGGTCGAGCGTCAACCCGGGCGGATGGTGGCGCTTCGGGCCGATGAAGGCGAGCGGGCTGACCCGTTGCGACCAGACCGGGTCGGTGAGGATGTTCAGGCCGCGGTGCTGGATCAGCAGGGTGGCGTGGTTGATGTAGGTGACCCGCAGTTCTTCGCCGCGGGCGCGCTCGTTCACCCTTGGCGGCGTTGCCGTCGGCGGCAGGGCGACCCACGGGCGTTGCGGCGGGCGGTTCCACTGCCACTTGAGCAGGTCGCGCAGGCTCTTGTGCGCGGTCGGCTGGATATTGCGGAAACGTTCGCCGTCGAAATGGTCCGAAGGCGGACCCTGATAGGCGCTGCCAGCGCAGCCGGCCAGGGTCAGCAGGCTGATCAGCCAGGTGGGACGCAGGGAGGGCATGAGGGGATGCTCTTGCGGTCAGGCTCTCGGACAACCTAGCATGCCGCCCGGTACCCCGATCAAGCCAACTCGTTTCCAGTCATGTCCCGTCCCCCGCGTCCTTCCCCGCGTCATCCCGTCCGCCCTGCGCCACGCCGGGTGGCCAAGGCGCCGCCGAGCGAGCCGAAGCTGCTGCTGTTCAACAAGCCGTTCGACGTACTGACCCAGTTCAACGACGAGCAAGGGCGTTCGACCCTCAAGGACTTCATCCCGGTGCCGGGCGTGTATCCGGCCGGGCGCCTGGACCGCGACAGCGAGGGCCTGTTGCTGCTGACCAACGACGGTCGCCTGCAGGCGCGCATCGCCGACCCCCGGCACAAGCTGCCGAAGACCTACTGGGTGCAGGTCGAAGGTACGCCGGACGAGGAGCAATTGCGGCGCCTGCGCGAGGGCGTGACGCTCAACGACGGCCCGACGCTGCCCGCCGAGGCGCGTCTGCTGGATGAGCCGACGTTGTGGGAGCGGGTGCCGCCGGTGCGTTTTCGCAAGTCGGTGCCGACCCACTGGCTGGAACTGGTGATCCGCGAGGGGCGCAATCGCCAGGTGCGGCGGATGACGGCGGCGGTGGGCTTGCCGACGCTGCGGCTGGTGCGGGTGCGGATCGGCCCCTGGAGCCTGGACGGCCTGGGCCTCGGGGAATGGCGGGAAGTGCCGGCGCGGCTGGACTGACGAGAGGGGCGTCGTCCAGCGGGCGCGGAACGATCAGTAGTACGACTTGATCACGGCGATGCCGCGACCCATCACGTCGCGCCAGGCGTCGCGGGTCTCGGCGTCGCAGTCGCGGTCGTGCTCGGCGACCGCCATCAGCAGGGCGTCCAGCCACAGGTCGTAGAGTTCCGGGCGGATATCCAGCGCGGCGCGCGAATGGCTGGCGCCGAGTGCGCGCAGCTTGCTGTCGGACATGCCGCGGGCGTACATCACCAGGTTCATGATTCCGGCACGCAGCAGGTGTTTCTGCGCAGTCATGTCGGTGGTGGCGAACTTGGCGCGAATCTGCGGGGAACTGGCAAGGAAATGCCGGTAGAAATCATCGAAGAATCCGGTGCTGGCACAGCAGCGTCCATAACTCTGCATGACGCGGTCGGCGGCGTTCATGGCGACTCCCTTGTTCTAGGCAATGGCAAGGCGAGCCGGCCCCGTTGGCCGGGGCCGGCGGATGATTACGAGTGGTTGGATGACGCGCGTGGCGCCGGGGTTACATGCCCGCGCCTTCGAGGCTGCCGATGACCAGGCCCTTGATGATGAAGCCCAGTACGCCCAGGCCGAGGGCGAAGAACAGGATCAGGGTTCCGAACTTGCCGGCTTTCGACTTCTTCGCCAGGTCCCACACGATGAAAGCCATGAACAGGATAAGCACGGTCACCAGACCGGTCATCATCCACTCTTCGAACAGTTCGGGATCCATTGGCAACCTCCGGATTTTCAAGCAAACGAAGTCCGGCTCGCGGTCGGACGGAGCGTGCCATGGGGGGCGGGCAAGGCGTTTATCGTTCTACGAGCAGGCTGCTCTTTATATGCGGGGGCCACGCGGGCATGACAACTGAAACAGGTTGCCGATTATACGGCATGCCGCCTGTTCCGTGTCATGTCCCAGGTCTCGCTACGATCAATCGCGCAGGTGCTCCAGCGGCAGTTCGGTACTCGCCAGCACCTGGTTGAGGACGAAGCTGGAGCGCACGCTGGAGACCCCTTCGATGCGCGTCAGGGTACCCAGCAGGAGCTTCTGGTAATGGTCCATGTCCGGCACCACGACCTTCAACTGGTAGTCCGCGTCCATCCCGGTGACCAGGCTGCACTCCAGCACTTCCGGGCATTTGCCGATGACTTCCTGGAAATGTTCGAAGCGTTCCGGGGTGTGTCGGTCCATGCCTATGAGGACGAAGGCGGTGAGGCTCAGGCCGAGTTTCTTGCGGTCCAGCAAGGCTACCTGGCGGACGATGTAGCCGTCGTCCTCGAGCTGCTTGACCCGTCGCGAACAGGGCGATGGCGACAGGCCTATCCGTTCTGCCAGTTCCTGGTTGGAGATGCGTGCGTCGCGCTGGAGTTCTTCGAGGATACGCAGGTCGTAGCGGTCGAGTTTGTTCATGGCGAGGATTTCTTTCAGGTTGATTGCCATTGGCAAGGTGAATTTGAGTGATTTATTGCGCAATCAAGGTTCTGGTGAGCAATATTAGCAATCATTGGTCGCGCCTGGCGACGTATTCTTTTACCCAGATTCACGGCCCGGACATCTCGTCCATCACGGCTCGCCCAATCAGGCCAGCCGTGGCCGCCGACCCTACAGGGTTGCGCCGGCCTCCGGGTTGCACACCGCCCAGAAGGTGGAGTGAGGTGAGCCGTCGCCAACAGCGCCGAGCCAGGACAGTTACCCCAGAAGGGAGGTCGACGGGCCTCCCTTTTTCTTTGCCCGCGATCCGGCCCGTGCCGCGCTTTTACCCATTCTTTACCCGGCGTTTACCCACCCTTGGCGGAAAACGGCGGAAAGTCGTTCCCGGGATCATTCGAACGTGGCCGGGCGACCAGGCCCGGGGCGAGGCAGACGATGAACGGTGGATGGTGGCGAATGCTCGGGGTGGGCGCTCTCTCGCTGAGCCTGTGCGTCCAGGCGCAGGCCGACGACGGCCGAGGGGGACGCGGTGGAGCCGGCGGCGAGCGCGGTGTTGCCCACGGACAACCGGGACCTGGCCGCGGCGAAGCGTACGGCGGCAGTTGGGGACCGCATCCCGACTGGCGTCCGGGCCGGGTGGTGGAGGCCTTGCCGCGCGGGCACCTGCGGGTGCCCTATCGCGGCGGCGAGTATTTCTTCGACGACGGCTACTGGTACCGACCCGACGGCCCGCGCTATGTGCTGGTCGTGCCGCCCCGCGGGGTGCGCGTCCGCAGCCTGCCGCCCTATGCGGAGCAGGTCTGGCTGGGCAGCGTGCTGTACTTCCTTGCCGCCGGCACTTACTACCTGTGGCATGCCGACACCCGCGAGTACGAAGTGGTCAGCCCGCCGCCGCGGGCAGCGGGACCCGTTTATCCGGTCAGCGGGCCGGCCGCCAGCTACGACGTGGTGGCCTACCCCGCGCGCGGCCAGGGGCCCGACCAGCAGGGCCGCGACCGCTACGAGTGCCACCGCTGGGCGGTGGGCGAGAGCGGCTTCGACCCGGCGGGGGCGACCTACGCGCCGGCCGCCGAGGTCGCCAACGGCTACCGCCGGGCCATGGCCGCCTGCCTGAGCGGGCGCGGCTACAGCGTCAACTGACGGTTTCCTTGCCGACCACTTCCTGCGGGTCGGCATGGATCAGCACCTCGGCCTTCGGGTATTCGCGCTTGATCGCCAGCACTGCGCGGTCGGTCAGGGCGTGGGCCACCGACAGGCTCAGCTCGCCGGGCAGTTCGAGGTGCAACTGGACGAACCAGTGGTTGCCGGAAATCCGCGTGCGCACGTCGTGCGCGCCGAGCACTCCCGGCACGCTGCAGGCGAGTTCGCGCATGCGCTCGCTGATGTCGGTAGGCAGTTCCCGGTCCATCAGGATCGACACCGACTCGCGAGCGATCTGCAGGGCGCTCCAGAGGATGTACAGGGCGATGCCCAGGCCGAACAGGCCGTCGCTCTGTGGCCAGCCGTAGCGGGCCAGGAGCAGTGCCACGAGGATGCTGGCGTTGAGCAGCAGGTCCGAGCGGTAGTGCAGCGAGTCGGCGCGTATCGCGGTGGAACCGGTGCGGCGGATGACGTGGGTCTGGAAGGCCAGGAGAAGGGCCGTGAGCAGCAGCGACAGCAGCATCACCGCGATGCCCCAGGTGGCCGCGCCGAGGGGCTGCGGGTCGCGCAATTGCTCGACCGCCTGGATAGCCACCAGCACCGCGCTGGCACCGATGAACATGGCCTGGGCCAGGCCGGCCAGGGCCTCGGCCTTGCCGTGGCCGTAGCGGTGGTCGTCGTCGGCCGGGCGTAGCGAATAGTGCACCGCCAGCAGGTTGAGCAGCGAGGCGGCACTGTCCAGCAGGGAGTCGGTGAGGCCGGCGAGCAGGCTCACCGAACCGCTCAGCCACCAGGCAATGGCCTTGCCGATGACCAGGGTGACGGCGACACCGAGCGAGGCCAGGGTGGCCAGGCGCAGCAGGCGGGCGTGGGGGGAATCGGGACTCATGGGGCGCTTCTGTCAGGAGGGACGGCGCCACTGTAAACCAACCGGGCGGCGACCGGGCACTGACGCACGGTCGCGCTCGGAGGGCGGATCAGGCGGCCGGCTTCAGGCCATAGGCCGCCAGTTGCTCGACGCTGCCGCTGTGGCGGATCAGGCGCGGGTCGTCGAGCGGCAGTTCACGGCCGATCTCGCGTTCGAGGATGGCCTTGAGCTTGCGGTTGTCGACCTTGCCGTCCGCGCCGACGGCATCCTTGAGCACTTCCGGGGCGACCGAGTACTTGGCGTCGGGCAGGTAGATGGCGCCGGTGGCGAAGTCGACGCCGAAGGCGATCAGGCCGGGGATGATATAGAACAGCAGGCCGATGGCGTCGAAGGCGACGATGGCCGGATCGATGCGACCGTCGATCTGGCCGCGTCGCTCGGGGTAGAACAGCGTACCGCAGGCCGACAACTGGCTCAGCAGGGCTGCACTGAGAACGGCACAGGAAACGCGGGTGGCAAGGCGCATGTATGACCTCCGGGTGAACATGACGGCGAACTATAGCAATCGACCAGCGTTCGGCAATCTTCTGCCGCGACGATGACGATAAGACCGTCGAAAGCGCCTGCCGGTTCGCCGGTATACTTCGTCGGTCAGTCCGGAGCCAGCATGATTTCCCTACCCATCGACGCCGTTGTTCCCGCCCTGCGCCAGGCCCTTGGCGCACAACACCAGGCCGTCCTGGAAGCCCCGCCGGGTGCCGGCAAGACCACCCGGGTGCCGCTGGCCCTGCTCGACGAGCCCTGGCTCGCCGGCCAACGCATCCTCATGCTCGAACCGCGACGCCTGGCGGCGCGGGCCGCGGCCGAGCGGCTGGCCGCCGAGCTGGGCGAAAAGGTCGGCGAGACCGTCGGCTACCGGATCCGCCTGGAGAGCAGGGTCGGCCCGAAGACCCGCATCGAAGTGGTCACCGAGGGTATCCTTGCCCGTCGCCTGCAAGACGCCCCGGCGCTGGACGGTGTCGGCCTGGTGATCTTCGACGAATTCCACGAGCGCAGCCTGGATGCCGACCTGGCCCTGGCGCTGACTCTCAATGGCCGCGAACTGTTGCGCGACGAGCCGCCGCTGAAAGTGCTGGTGATGTCGGCGACCCTGGAGGGCGAGCGTCTTGCGGCGCTGCTCGGCGAAGCGCCGGTGGTGCGCAGCGAGGGCCGCATGTTCCCGGTGGATATCCGCTGGGGACGGGCGGCGCAACCTGGCGAGTTCATCGAGCCGCGGGTGCAGCAGGCGGTGCTCCAGGCGCTGGCGGAGGAAAGCGGCAGCGTGCTGGTCTTTCTTCCCGGCCAGGCCGAGATCCGCCGCGTTCACGAAGGCTTGCGCGAGGCCCTTGGCGGTCGCCCCGAGGTGCTGCTCTGCCCGCTGCATGGCGAGCTCGACCTCGCCGCCCAGCGCGCCGCCATCGAGCCGGCGTCGCGGGGCACGCGCAAGGTGGTGCTGGCGACCAACATCGCCGAGACCAGCCTGACCATCGACGGCGTACGGGTGGTGATCGACGCCGGCCTGGCGCGGGTGCCGCGCTTCGATCCGGGTAGCGGCATGACCCGCCTGGAGACCCAGCGCATCTCCCGCGCCTCCGCTACCCAGCGTGCCGGCCGCGCAGGGCGCCTGGAGCCGGGCGTATGCTACCGCTTGTGGTCGGAGAGCCAGCATGAGCAGTTGCCTGCCTACGGCACGGCGGAAATCCTCCAGGCCGATCTGGCCGGGCTGGCCCTGCAACTGGCGCGCTGGGGCGTGGCGCCGGAGGAGCTGGCCTGGCTCGACGCGCCGCCCGCGGCGGCCTACGCCCAGGCCCGCGAGCTGCTCGGGCGGCTGGGGGCGCTGAACGCCAGCGGCGCGTTGAGTGCCCATGGCCAGGCGATGGCCGAATTGCCGACCCATCCGCGCATTGCCCACCTGCTGCTGCGCGGCCAGGCCCTCGGCCTTGGCGAACTGGCTTGCGACGTAGCGGCGCTGCTCGGCGAACGTGACATACAGCGTGGCGGCGGCGCCGACCTGCACAGCCGTCTCGCCCTGCTCGCCGGCGAGGCCCGCGCTGGCGCCTCGCGCGGCGCGGTACAGCGCGCCCGGCAACTGGCCCGGCAGTTCCGCGGTTACCTGCGCGGCGCCGCCAGCGAGGCGGTCGTCGATCCCGGCCATCCGCGCTGGCTGGGTTGCCTGCTGGCCTTCGCCTATCCCGACCGCATCGCTCGCCAGCGCCGCGCCGGCGGCGGCGACTACCGGCTGGCCAATGGACGCGCTGCGCAGTTCGGCGAACCGGACAGCCTGATGAAGCTGCCCTGGCTGGTGATCGCCGATCTGGGCAGCCGCCAGGGCCAGCGCGAAGAGCGGATCTACCTGGCCGCCGAACTCGATCCGAGGTTGTTCGATACGGTCCTGGCGGAGCAGGTCAGCCAGCGCGACGAGCTGCAGTGGGACGAGCGCGAAGGCGTGCTGCGCGCCGAGCGCCAGCGCCGGGTCGGCGAACTGGTGCTGTCCAGCGAGGCGCTACCCGGCCTCGACGAAGCGGCGCGCAGCCAGGCGCTGCTCGGCCTGGTCCGGCGCAAGGGCCTGGAGTTGTTGCCCTGGACCCCGGAACTGCGCCAGTGGCAGGCGCGCATCGGCTTGCTGCGCCGGCTGGACCTGGAAGACAAGGGCGAGAGCGAGTGGCCGGACGTCAGCGACGCCGCGTTGCTGGAACGGTTGGAGGAATGGTTGCCGGCCTATCTCGGCAAGGTCACCCGCCTGGCTCACTTCGCCAACCTCGACCTGGCTTCGATCCTCGCCGGGCTGTTGCCCTGGCCATTACCGCAGCGTCTCGACGAGTGGGCACCGAAAACCCTGGAAGTCCCCTCCGGCTCGCGCATCCGCCTGGACTACAGCGAAACCCCGCCGATCCTCGCGGTGCGCCTGCAGGAACTGTTCGGCCTCGGCGACACTCCGCGCATCGCCCAGGGCCGCCTGGCAGTGAAGCTGCACTTGCTGTCTCCCGCGCATCGCCCGGTGCAGGTGACCCAGGACCTGGCGAACTTCTGGCGCAGCACCTATGCGGAAGTCAGGAAGGACCTGAAGGGACGCTATCCGAAGCATTATTGGCCGGACGACCCGCTGGTGGCCGAGGCCACTGCCCGGGCCAAGCCACGTAAGTAGTCGACGGCGCTCAGAGCACCCGGGTCAGGTCGTCGTCGAGGAAGTGCCGGAAACTCAGGCGCTGGCCGTCGGCGAAGTCGAAGTGGCTGTCCAGGGTCGGGCCGTTGAGGACGAACTCCAGGGCCAGCAGGCGCACACCGACCAGGCCGCGCTGCCGGCCGAGGTCGTGCAGGCGGTACTCGCCCGGGCCTTCGTCGTTCTCGCAGGGCCGCGGCGCTTCGCCGCTGCGCCAGAACACCGTCTCGCCCTCGAAGTAGAGGCGATACCAGCGTTGCTCGAACTGCAGGTAGACCACGTTCACCGGATCGGCCGGACGGCCTTCCCACCACCATTCCTGGATCAGCAGCGACTGGCAGACCTGTCCGCGCAGGGCGGGCTGTTCGCCGTTGATCGTGCAGCAGGGGATGGCGGTATGCATCGGGCTCCTCCTCCGGGGTCGGTTCACAGCAGGGACAGGTCGGCGCCGTCGCTCCGCAACTGGTCGTAGGCCTGGTCCAGGCGGTCGCGCAGCGCTTCGGCGCCGGGAATGTGGCGCGAGACGATCATCCGCAGCGGCAGGCGGTACAGTTCCTGGCTTGCCAACGCCTGGCGGCTGGCCGCTTCCACCGGCGCCTGGTAGTCGAGCAGGTAGTCGCCGCGCCCGAGTTCGAGCATGCGCAAGGCGGCGTGGTGGGTGCCGGTGCGGTACAGGCGCAGGTGCAGGTTGGGGTCCTGGATGAAGTCGGTGACCGGTTTCCAGTAGCTGTAGCCGCTGATCAGGATCAGCCGGCGTCCGGCCAGGTCCTGGGGAACCCGCGGTGCCGGCTGGTGCGCCGGGTAGTACAGGTTCAGGCTGACGTGGCCGAGCACGCGCCGCGCCTGGAGGGTGTCGGCGGCCAGCTCCGGCTTGGCCGCGCCGGCCCACAGCGCCACGCTGCCATCCTGCAGCCCCAGGTACAGGCGCGCGCTGGGCAGGGCGCGGAACGCCGGACGATAGCCGGCCCGCTCCAGCAGCAGGCGGACCAGGCGGGCGCCGGAACCGGCGGCGTGGCCATCCCGGGCGGTATAGATGTAGGGGGGGAATTCGTAGTAGCCGACGTTCAACGACGGCCTTGCGTCCTGCGCATGGAGCTGCGGGGCGGCCAGCAGGGCGAACGCCAGCAGCGCGAGCAGGGGCGTTGTGGTGCGTAGGGGCATGGTGTGCGGCCTTGCCGTTTTTTGTTGTTATGAATGGGGGCGAAGCATGCGGCGCGCCGGGCCGCTTGTCCAGCCCGGCGCGCGCCCGGTCAATGGGGCAGCAGGAAGCGCGCGGCGAGCGGCAGGTGGTTGGAGATCTGCAGCGTATCGCTGCGCCGGACCCGGGCATCGAGACGGGTCAGCGAGGGGCTGTGGAACAGGTAGTCGAGGGTCCGATCCGGCCCCTGGACCCGTGGGTCGTTGGGGAAGTGCGTGTACCAGCGAACCTGGTCGACGCCACTGGCCTCTTCCAGCGACGGCACCATCGGGAAGCGCCCGCTCAGGATGGCCAGTTCGCTGTCTTCCCGGTAGGGCGCGCGCAGCGGCGCCAGCAGGTAGGGATACTGGCCGGGCGGCAGCAGGTTGAGGTCGCCGCCGAGCAGCCAGGGCGTGCGCCTGGCCTGCAGTTCGTCGAGCAGCGTACGGGTGGTCTCGACCTGGCGCTCGAGGGTGTCGTCGTTCGCCTGCGGGCGGTCGAAGCGGGCGTTGAGCACGGCCAGCTCGCCGCCGCCGTCGATCGGCAGGTGGCTGACCAGGATCGCCGGGCGCGGCCCGAACAGGCGGTCGAACAGCCCGCCATCGCGTGGCGGCAACTGGCGCCGCTCGGCGCTATCGATGCGATAGCGGCTCAGGGTGGCCTGCTTGCGGCCGACGCTGCCGAAGATGTGCGGCGTCGGCACGAAGGCCGACTTCCACTCGTAGGCCTGGGCGCTGCAATGGTAGAGATCGTTGATGCGCTCCTGGATCAGCGCCAGTTGGTCCTGATCGTCGGTGGCGCTGGAGCCGTCGTCGATCTCCTGGAGCAGGACCAGGTCCGGCTGCTCGTCGCGGATCACCCGGACCACCTCGTCGAGGGTGAACGCCAGGTCTTCGGCGGTGGGGCGCTGGTCCGGGCCGGTGGCATCCGGCAGGTCGTCCCAGAAGACGTAGCGCTTGCCGGCCAGGTACTGGATGTTCCAGGTCATCACCTTCAGGGCCTGCCCCGGCTTCAGCGCCGGCGCGGCGCCCTGGCAATGCAGGGGCGCGGCTTCGCGATCGGCGGGTTGCCAGCTCAGCAGGTAGCTGGCGAGCAGGGCACCGCCGACCAGCAGGAGCAGGCCGACGAACAGCAGGTTGCGTAGACGGGGCAGTGACATCGCAATCGAGACTATGCTGGAAAGGACCAGAGCATAGAGCTTGCCGCCGCGCATTTCATCCTTGCAGGTCGAATTGACGCAAGGGTTCGCGTTTTTTCGAGCGGGAGGGTACCGCATGCCGCGCAAGGTATTCAGCAGCCAGGCCTACCGCCACAAGGTGGTGCTGGTCAGCGGCGGCTGTTCCGGCATCGGTCGCGCGCTGGCGCTGCGTTTCGCCCGGGCCGGTGCGCGACTGGCGATCCTCGACCTCGACCAGGCGGCGCTGGACAGTTTGGTCCAGCACCTGCGCGACCATCTCGGCGGCGAGGCGCTCGGCCTGCGCTGCGACGTCGCCGACGCCGATGCGGTGGAGCGTGCCGTGGCGCTGGCGGTGGAGCGCTTCGGCGGCATCGACGTGCTGGTCAACAACGCCGGCATCACCCACCGCGGTACCTTCGCCGAAACCGGCCTGGGGGTTTTCCGCAAGGTCATGGCGGTGAACTTCTTCGGCGCCGTGCATTGCACCCGCGCGGCGCTGCCGAGCCTGCTCGAACGGCGCGGGCAGATCGTCGTGCTCGGTTCGCTGACCGGTTTCGCCCCGTTGCTCTACCGCAGCGCCTACAACGCCAGCAAGCATGCCTTGCACGGTCTGTTCGACACCCTGCGGATGGAGCTGGAAGGCACCGGCGTCAGCGTGACCCTGGCCTGCCCGGGATTCACCGCTACCGACCTGCGCAAGAACGCGCTGGTCGGCGATGGCTCGGTGACTCGCCAGCCGGTGCAAGTGCTGGGCAGCCAGGTGGCATCGCCGGTGGAGGTCGCCGAGGCGATCTTCCAGGGCGCCGCGCGGCGCCGGCGCCTGCTGGTGCTGTCCAACGTCAACTGGCGGGCGCGGCTGCTGGCGCGCTTCTTTCCGCGTCTCTTCGAAAAGCTGCTGGTGCCGCGCCTGTCGGGACTCAAGCCGCAACCCTGACGGTGCTCAGTGGGCGTGGTCGTGGGCGTCGAAGCCCTGGCTCATGTCCCAGTAGGAGGCCTCGACCTTGTGCCCGTCGAGGTCGCGGATGAAACACCCGTAGTAGGGCTCGCCGTACAGCGGACGCGGGCCCGGCGCGCCCTCGTCGCGTGCGCCGGCGGCCAGGGCCGCGGCGTGGAAGGCGTCGACCTGGGCCTTGCTGTCGGCGAAGAAGCCGACGTGGCTGCCGTTGCCGACGCTGGCGGGACGGCCGTCGATCGGCGCCTGCACCCAGAACTCCGGATAGAGCTTGCCGTAGGCTACGGCGCCGGGGTATTCGAGGATCACCTTGCAGCCGAGGGCGGCCATCACCGCGTCGTAGAAGGCTCGGGCACGGGGAAAGTCGTTGGTGCCGATGGACAGGTGGGAAATGCAGCTGGGGTTGGCCGATTCGTCGCTCATGGTCCGTTCCTCGAGGCAGGGCTCGTCAAGCATAGGCCAGCGCGGCGAATCGGCGCGCGGCGCCGTTCACATCCCGTTGCGTGGCGCCGGACCGAGGCTGTAGATGCGGAAGGCGACGATGGTCAACAGCAGCTGGAAGAACCCGCTGAGCGTATGCAGGGCGACCCGCAGCACGACGGCGTCGCCGGCCGAATCGGCGAGCCAGGCTTCCAGGCTCCAGACCGGCAGCAGGATCACCAGCGAACAGGCGAGGATCAGGAAGAATCGCCCACGGGTGAACTCGAAGCTTTCCCGCAGCGCCTGCAGCGGACTACGGCCGCGCAGCACCAGGCAGAATTCGGCGAAGGACAGCTTCACCATGACGAAGATGCCCGGCAGGATCAGCAGCGACAGGCCGAGCACGATCAGCAGCGAAGTCAGCGCCGCGAGTAGCGCGAAGGCTGGCCACAGGCGCAGCGCGGCGCTCCACAGCTGGCCGACGCGAGGCCGCTCGTCGCGCCCGCGCGCGTCCATGAACAGGATCAGGGCTGCGGTGTAGAGCGGGTAGAAGAGCAGTCCGGCGACCAGGCTCCAGGCGCCCATCTGCTGGGGGCCGACGGCTTCGTCGATCTGCTGCTGGAGCAGGCTTTCGAGGAATATCCAGGGCAGGCAGAGCGGCACCAGGGTGGTCAGGTGGCGGGTGAAGAAGAACCAGGCGTCACGCAGCGGCAGCAGAGGATTCATCGCGGGTCGGCAGATCGGATACGAGCCCGCGACTCTAACCCAGCCGGCCGCCGAGGCCAACGCCTGGCGGCCGCCGTTGCCGTTCAGGCCGCTTCGCGAGCCTGGGCCTGCTCCAGTTCGCGGACCAGCGGCAACACGTGCTTGCCGAAATACTCCACTTCTTCGTGGAAGTGCAGGAAGGCCGACAGCA
Organism: Pseudomonas aeruginosa; assembly: GCF_001457615.1. GTDB lineage: Bacteria > Pseudomonadota > Gammaproteobacteria > Pseudomonadales > Pseudomonadaceae > Pseudomonas > Pseudomonas aeruginosa. The sequence continues at coordinate 1,053,495 of NZ_LN831024.1, forward strand.
CCAGGTCGACCCCGGCCGCCTTCAGCGCGACGATGCGCTCGGCGATCTGCCGTGGCGTGCCGATCAGGTTGGTCTTGAAGCCGTCGTTGTATTGCACCAGGTCTTCGAAGGTGGATTTGGCCCAGTTGCCATCGCCCTCCGGCGAGGCCTTGCCGGCCTGTTTCACCGCGTCGCCGAAGGCGTTCACCGCCTCGTAGTCGGCCTTGGCGATGATCTCGTCGAGCACCGCCCGCGCTTCCTCCTCGGTGTCGCGGGCAATGATGAAGGCGTTCACTCCGACCTTGACCGAATGGCCGTTGGCCGCCGCCTTGGCGCGGATGTCCTCGACCTGGGCGCGGATGCCGTCGATGCTGTTGCCGTTGGTGAAGTACCAGTCGGACACGCGCGAGGCCATGTCCCGCGCCGCCCGCGAGCTGCCGCCCTGGAAGATTTCCGGGTGCGGCTGCTGGATCGGCTTGGGTTTCAGGGTGTAGTCGTGGAAACGATAGAAATCGCCCTTGAAGGTGAAGTTTTCCTCGGTCCAGATGCCTTTCAGCACGCGGATGAACTCCTCGGAGCGCCGATAGCGTTCGTCGTGCTCCAGCCAGGGTTCGCCGATGCCGGTGAACTCTCCCTTGAACCAGCCGCTGACGATGTTCACCGCGACCCGGCCATTGGTCAGTTGGTCGATCGTCGCCAGTTGCTTGGCCACCACCGCCGGATGCCAGGGGCCAGGCAGGATCGCCGCGATCACCTTGAGCTTCTCGGTGGCCGCCAGCAGGGCGTGGCTGATGGCCACCGACTCGTGCTGGTACTCGGCGCCGTAGCCGGCGGTGAAGCGGATCTGCGAGAGGGCGTAGTCGAAGCCGTTGCGTTCCGCCAACTGGGCCAGCTTGCGGTTGTAGTCGATGTCCCAGCTGGTGCGTTGCTCGATCTTGCTCACCACCAGGCCGCCGCTGACGTTGGGGACCCAGTAGGCGAAGCGGATCGGCTGTTGCTCTTGGCTCATCGGGGGTATCTCCGGGTAGGGGCGTGGTCCGGTGTCTATGAAGGAACCGTGCCATCCCGGATTCATGTTTTCGAATCAATGGCTTATGGGGGATATGGCGGAACCGGCCTGTCTTCTGCCGGACAGCCCTGTTGTCCCGCTGTTGCCCGGCAGACAGTCAGGCCGGCAAGCGCTGCAACAGTTCGGCGGCGCGCAGTACCACGGCGTACTCGCCGTGCAGGTTGGCCAACGCCATCGCATGCACCTCGTCGGCGCTGCGCGGGGTGCCGTGGAAATCGGGCTTGGCGAAGGTGAAGCAGGCGTCGGCCACTACCCAGGTCTGGAAGCCGAGGTTGCCGGCGCTGCGTGCGCTGGCTTCCACCGAGTTCTCCGTGGCTACCCCGACGAGCGCCACCTGGCGGATGTCGCGGACATGGAGCCAGCGTTGCAGGCCGCTGTTGATGAAGGCGTCGGGAACGTTCTTCTCGAACACCGCCTCGTCGTCGCGCGGCGCCAGCGCTGGCTGGAACTCCACGCCAGGCTGGCCGGGCGCGAAGGGCGAGCCGGGCTGCCGGGATACGTGCCGGACGTGCACCACCGGCCAGCCGGCGGCGCGCCAGGCGGCAAGCAGTTCGACGATGCGCGCCTCGGCGCCGGGATTGTTGCGCGGCGGCAGGTCGTGGCGCTGCATGCCGCGTTGCAGGTCGACGATCAGCAGGGCGACCTGGGACCGTGCGGAGCGCTGGGCATCGTCATTCATCGGGAATTCACCGGAGGAACTTGAGATCGTGCAGGGTGCTCCAATATTTCCCTTTGGTGCAATCCATCCTTCCTTCTCGAAATGCAGTCGAGGCGTGCGATGAAATCCGATGAGAAAACCCTGATCGACGGCCTGTTCAGCCGCCTGCGCGAGGCCGAGGGGCAGTCCGCTCCGCGTGACGCCGAGGCCGAGGCGCAGATCAACCAGCACCTGGTGCGGCAGCCGGCGGCGCCGTACTACATGGCGCAGGTGGTGCTGATCCAGGAAGCCGCGCTGAAGCGCCTCGACCAACGGGTGAAGGAGCTCGAGGCGCAGGTCGCCCAGTTGCAGCAGAGCCGTCCGAGCAGCGGCGGCTTCCTCTCCGGCCTGTTCGGCGGCGGCGCGCGCGACGAGCCGGCGCCGAGCCAATCGGGGCGCCCGGCGGGCTGGGGCGAGACGCGTTTCTCCAATCCGGCGGCGGCGGCCGGCGACATGCGTCCGGGTATGGCGCCCGCCGCGGCGGCCGCGCCTTCGCGGGCCAGCGGCTTTCTCGGCGGTGCGCTGCAGACGGCCGCTGGGGTCGCTGGCGGGATGCTGGTGGCCGACCTGCTCACCGGCATGTTCCGCCACAGCCAGCCGCAGGAAATCGTCGAGGTGATCCAGGACGTCCCGGTGGATAACCTCGACGCCAGCCAGTTTGCCGATCCCGAGCCGGCGCCCGAGCGCTTCGCCGATAGCGACTATCCCGCCGACGGCGGTTTCGCCGATGGCGATTTCAGCGACAGCGACTTCAACGACGACTCCAGCTTCCTCGGCGACGACGATTTGTTCACCTGACCGTTAGGGTTGCGGGCCGTGGGCTGCGATAATGGTGGCCCACTGCCGTCGTTCCGGAGTTCCCCTTGAGTCGTCCCGAGTCGCCCGCGGCGAAGAAGATCGCTGTCTTCGCCGATGTGCAGAACCTCTACTACACCGTGCGCCAGGCCTACGGCTGCCATCTCAACTACGCCGCCCTGTGGGCAGACATCGCTCGCGGCGGGAGCATCGTCGAGGCCTATGCCTACGCCATCGACCGCGGCGACCCGCGTCAGCAGCAGTTCCAGCAGATTCTGCGCAACCTCGGTTTCACGGTGAAGCTGAAGCCCTACATCCAGCGTGCCGACGGCTCGGCCAAGGGTGACTGGGATGTCGGCATCACCATCGACGTACTGGATGCCGCGCCACGGGTGGACGAAGTGATGCTGCTGTCCGGTGACGGCGACTTCGATCTGCTGCTGGAGAAGGTCATCCGCGCCCACGGCGTCGTGGCTACGGCCTACGGGGTGCCTGGCCTGACCGCCAACGCGCTGATCCGAGCGGCGTCGCGCTACGTGCCGATCGAGGGCGGACTGCTGCTCAAGGGCTGACCGGCCGCGCTCCAGAGGACGATGGGAGACGGCGAATCCGCTAGAATGCCGTCCGTTTCCTTTTTTCCGAGTCGCTCATGACGTTCGCTTCCCTCGGTCTGCTCGACCCCCTGCTCAAGGCCCTCGAAGGGCTCGGCCACGGCACGCCTACGCCGATCCAGGCCCAAGCCATACCCCCGGCGCTCAAGGGCCGCGACCTGCTCGCCGCAGCACAGACCGGCACCGGCAAGACCGCCGGTTTCGCCCTGCCGTTGCTGCAGCGGCTGACCCTGGAGGGGCCGCAGGTCGCTGCGAACTCGGTGCGTGCACTGGTCCTGGTCCCGACCCGCGAACTGGCCGAGCAGGTCCACGCCAGCGTCCGCGACTACGGCCAGCACCTGCCGCTGCGTACCGCGGTGGCCTACGGTGGGGTCAGCATCAACCCGCAGATGATGAAGCTGCGCAAGGGAGTGGATATCCTCGTCGCCACTCCCGGGCGGCTGCTCGACCTGTATCGGCAGAACGCGGTGAAGTTCGCCCAGCTCCAGGCGTTGGTGCTGGACGAAGCCGATCGCATGCTCGACCTCGGTTTCGCCCGCGAGCTGGACGAACTGTTCGCCGCGCTGCCGCGCAAGCGCCAGACCCTGCTGTTTTCCGCGACCTTCTCCGACGCCATCCGCACGCTGGCCCGTGAACTGCTGCGCGACCCGCTGTCCATCGAGGTCAGTCCGCGCAATACCGCGGCGAAGAGCGTCAGGCAATGGCTGGTGCCGGTGGACAAGAAGCGCAAGGCCGAGCTGTTCTGCCACCTGTTGCAGGCCAATCGCTGGCGCCAGGCGCTGGTCTTCGCCAAGACCCGCAAGAGCGTCGAGGAACTGGTCGGACTGTTGCAGCGGCAGGGTATCGCCGCCGACTCGATCCATGGCGACAAGCCGCAGCCGGCGCGGCTGCGCGCCTTGCAGCGGTTCAAGGCCGGCGAGGTAGACCTGCTGGTAGCCACCGACGTGGCCGCGCGTGGCCTGGATATCGAGGAAATGCCGCTGGTGGTCAACTTCGACCTGCCGATCGTCGCCGAGGACTACGTGCATCGCATCGGCCGTACCGGCCGTGCCGGTGCCTCCGGCCAGGCGGTGTCGCTGGTCTGCGCCGACGAAGTGGAGCTGCTGGCGGCGATCGAAACACTGATCGGGCAGACCCTGCAACGCCGCGAGGAGCCCGACTTCGAGCCGGAGCACCGGGTGCCGCAGACCGCACCGGGCGGCGTGGTGCTGAAGAAACCGAAGAAGCCGAAGAAACCCAAGGCCGCGGAGAGCGTCGGCAAGCCCGGCAAGATCCACTTGGGCAGTTGGTTCGACAGCAGCGCGCCGACGGTCAAGGCGGTGCGCAAGGCACCGGGCTTCGGCGCGGGTGCGGCGGGCAAGCCGAAGAAGCGGCCGTCCGGCAAATAGCGAGGCGCTGGCGTACCGGTCTCTAGCGCCTGCCGCGCAACCAGGCCAGCGCGCCGAGTCCGGCCACGCGCCCGCTGGCGAAGCAGGCGGTCAACAGGTAGCCGCCGGTGGGCGCCTCCCAGTCGAGCATTTCCCCAGCGCAGAACACGCCGGGCAGGCCATCGAGCATCAGGTTGCGGTCGAGCGCCTCGAAGCGTACGCCGCCGGCGCTGCTGATCGCTTCGTCCAGCGGACGCGGGCGCAGCAGCGTCAGCGGCAGGCGCTTGATCGCCGCCGCCAGGCGGGCCGGCTCGGTATAGGTGGCGGCGGGGGTGAGTTCACGCAGGAGGCCGGCCCGAACCCCATCGATGCCCAACTGGCTGCGCAGGTGATTGGCCATCGACCTGGAACCGCGCGGGCGAGCCAGGGCTGCCTCGATCTGCTCGCGACGCCTGTTCGGCAACAGGTCCAGCCATACTTCGGCCGAGCCCCGTGCCTCGATCCGTTCGCGGATGGCGGCGGAGAGGGCATAGACCAGGCTGCCCTCGATACCGTCGCGGGTCACGACGAATTCGCCCTGGCGCGGCGTTTCGCCCGCCAGTCCCATGGCCACCGGTTTGACCGGAGCGCCGGAGAACTTGTCGCGAAACAGCTCGCTCCAGCCGTCGATCTCGAAACCGCAATTGCTTGGCCGCAGGGGCTCGACCTCGATGCCACGGGCGCGCAGCAGGGGCACCCAGGCGCCGTCGGAGCCCAGGCGCTGCCAACTGCCGCCACCGAGCGCCAGGATCACGGCGTCGGCGCGTATCGACAGGCGCTCGGCGGCGCTCTGGATGTCCAGCGTACCGTCCGCGTTCCAGCCCAGCCAACGGCAGCGGGTGTGGATGAGCACGCCTTGCTCGCGCAGGCGCTTGAGCCAGGCACGGAGCAACGGCGCGGCCTTCATGTCGGAGGGGAACACCCGGCCGGAACTGCCGACGAAGGTGTCGATACCCAGGCCGTGGATCCAGGCGCGCAACGCATCCGCGTCGAATTCGCCGAGCAGTGCGGCGATTTCCTTCTGGCGCCTGCCATAGCGGCCGAGGAATTGTTCCCTGGCCTCGGCATGGGTGATGTTCATGCCGCCGACGCCCGCGAGGAGGAATTTCCGGCCGACCGAGGGCATGGCGTCGAACACTTCCGTGCGTACGCCCGCCTGGCTCAGGACCTCCGCGGCCATCAGGCCTGCGGGACCGCCGCCGACGATGGCGACCTGGGGGGAAGGGGAGGATGCTTGACTGGGCATGTGGACGACGAGCGAGACCTGGGGAAACCGGCGTGCAGTGTAACCGAGGCGAAGACCGCCTCCGAGCCTTGTCGATGCCACCTGGTCCGCTCGCCGTGCGCCTGGTCAGGAACTGATCAACCGTCGCAAGGCCAGGCACGATGCGCTGCGCGAAGCGTTTTTCGCACCTTATCCACAGGCGGTTCCACACGCTTTGTGGAAATCCGCCGACGCTCGTCGCGTGGCAGGAACGGCTTCCGGTCGCGCTTGCCCGAAGGTGCGCTAGGCCTTGGCTTCGACAGCCAAGCGCCAGGTCAGTGGATCAGCGAATTGCGCTTGGCGAACTCTGCGAGGTCGACCAGCGAACCCAGGCCGAGCTTCTGCAGCAGGCGGGTCTTGTAGGTGCTGACGGTCTTGTTGCTGAGGAACAGCTTCTCGCCGATGGCCTTGTTCGAATAGCCCATGGCGAGATGCTGGAGGACGATCATCTCGCGGTCGGAGAGCAGGCCGATAAGCTCGCTTTCGGAAATGCGTTCCGGCGGGGTGCCGAGGGTATCGAACGTGAGCGAAGGAAAGAACGTGTAGCCAGCGGTCACCGCGTTCAGGGCGTTGATCAGGTTGTTCAGGTCTTCTTCCTTGTTGACGAACCCACGGGCACCGACCTGGATGCAGCGCTTGCAGAACGCCTCTGCGGATTGCGAAGTGAGTACCAGCACCTGGCTGCGCAGTCCCAGGGACTTGATCCGCGAGATCACGGTCAGGCCATCGAGTTTGGGAATGCCGATGTCGAGAATCACCACGTCCGGTTCGTGCTCCCGGACCAACTGGATGGCATCCACGCCATTGTCCGTCTCGGCGACCACCTGCAGACCATGCTTTTCCAGCAGGACGCGCACGGCGAGACGGATGACGGGGTGGTCGTCGACGATCAGGACGGTATGCATAAATTCGATTTACCTTGAGGGACCGGGACAGGGTCGGGATTCGATTTCCCGGGCGCTGCCGCCGGTGGTCATCCATGTTGGGCGCTAGGCCGAGATCGCCGTCCAGAATAGCCTGTTAAGGCGGGGCGACTCGGTTTTTCATGTGGAACCATGCTAATCCAACCGAACCTCCAAATCAGTAGGAAAATTCCCACAAAACATGGGGACTTGTCCCATAGGTCTAGTAAGGGAAACACAGCAGTATATCGCCGGTATTTCCTGGAAACCCTGTGTGGACCGTGATGAATGATTTGAATGTTCTGGTGTTGGAGGATGAGCCTTTTCAGCGCCTGGTAGCCGTCACAGCCCTGAAGAAAGTGGTGCCCGGATCGATCCTCGAGGCGGCGGACGGCAAGGAGGCGGTGGCGATCCTGGAGTCCTGCGGACACGTCGACATCGCCATCTGCGACCTGCAGATGAGCGGCATGGACGGCCTGGCGTTCCTTCGCCACGCAAGCCTGAGCGGCAAGGTCCATTCGGTGATCCTCAGCAGCGAGGTGGATCCCATCCTGCGCCAGGCCACCATTTCGATGATCGAGTGCCTGGGCCTCAATTTTCTCGGCGACCTCGGCAAGCCATTCAGCCTGGAGCGGATCACCGCCCTGTTGACCCGCTACAACGCTCGTCGCCAGGACCTGCCGCGACAGATCGAAGTCGCCGAGCTGCCCTCCGTGGCGGACGTGGTGCGCGGCCTCGACAACGGCGAGTTCGAAGCCTACTACCAGCCCAAGGTGGCCCTGGATGGCGGCGGCCTGATCGGCGCCGAGGTCCTGGCACGCTGGAACCACCCGCATCTCGGCGTATTGCCGCCGTCGCATTTCCTCTATGTGATGGAAACCTACAACCTGGTCGACAAGCTGTTCTGGCAACTGTTCAGCCAGGGGCTGGCGACGCGCAGGAAGCTGGCGCAGTTGGGGCAGCCGATCAACCTGGCGTTCAACGTCCATCCTTCGCAACTGGGTTCGCGTGCCCTGGCCGAGAACATCTCGGCGTTGCTGACCGAGTTCCACCTGCCGCCCAGTTCGGTGATGTTCGAGATCACCGAGACCGGGTTGATCAGCGCTCCTGCCAGCAGCCTGGAGAACCTCGTGCGTCTGCGGATCATGGGCTGCGGCCTGGCGATGGACGATTTCGGCGCCGGCTATTCGTCCCTCGACCGGCTCTGCGAGTTTCCCTTCAGCCAGATCAAGCTGGACAGAACCTTCGTCCAGAAGATGAAGACCCAGCCCAGGAGTTGCGCCGTCATCAGCAGTGTCGTGGCGTTGGCGCAGGCGCTGGGAATTTCCCTGGTGGTGGAAGGGGTGGAGAGCGACGAACAACGGGTACGCCTGATCGAACTCGGTTGCTCCATAGCCCAGGGCTACCTGTTCGCCCGGCCGATGCCGGAACAGCACTTTCTCGACTATTGCTCCGGATCCTGACGCCGCCGCCCTGGCCTCGGCTGCCTCTAGCCGAACGCCGGGCCTCGCGCCGGACGCGTTTCCTTTCCATACAACTGCCGGCCCTGCCGCACAGACCTTTCATGCGATCAAAACTATTCCTGCTGTTCTTCTGCCTGCTGCTGTCGGGCGGACGCCTGTTCGCCGTCGAAGCGCATCCGTCCCTGACGCTGTTCAGCCAGTTGCGCATCGAGCACGAGGACATGGCGATCGCCGAGGACGACTGGGCCTGGCTGCGCCACAAGGGTCACCTGAGGCTCGGCGCGGCGCTGGACGAGACCTCGCCCTTCAACGTCCGGCTCGACGACGAGAACTACGAAGGCATAACGGCGGACGTCGCCACGCTGGTCGGGCAGTTGCTCGGCATGCGCATCAAGGTCGTGAGCTTCGATACCCATGCGGATGCCGTGGCGGCGCTCGCTGCCGGAAAGATCGACCTGCTTGGCAGCCATTACAGCTCGGCGGGTGATTCCTCCCTGGTGCTCAGCCAACCCTATGCCCGTGATCGATTGGCGGTGTTCAAGCGGATGGGGGAAAAGCGCAACTCGCCGGAGGATCTCGCCGGACTCAGCGTGGCGGTGGCCCGGGAGCATGTCGGGGAATTGCGCCAGCGTTTCCCGCGGGCGCGTTTCGTGGTCTTCGGCAGCCATGACGAGGCCGTTGCCGCGGTGGCTTTCGGACATACCGACCTGTATCTCGACGATGTGCTCAGCGCCTACCACCGGATCAATCGGTCCTATTACGGCTACGTGAGGTTCGAGCGGTTTGCCGATGCCCGCCTGGAAGGGGGCTACGGCTTCCTCCTTCGTCGCGGCGACACGAACCTGTTGCGCGTCGTCAACTCGGCCATCGGCGCGATCAACCAGGACCGTCTCGAAAGCATCGCCAGGCGCTGGGTCGGCAGCGGTTCCCTGCCAACGGGCCAGCGTATCGCGCTGACGCCGCAGGAGAGTCGCTGGATCGCTCGCCACCCGGTGGTGCGGTTGGTCATCAACGACGACCTGGCGCCGCTGGCCTTCTTCAATTCCGACGAGACCTTCTCGGGCATCGCCTCCGACCTGCTGGACATGATTTCCCGCCGCACCGGCCTGCATTTCCAGGTCACGCCTCGCAGTGGGGGCTTCCCCGAGCAGATCGGCGTATTGGCCAGGAAGGAGGCGGACCTGGCGATCATGAGCCGCAGCAGCAAGCGCGAGGAAATGCTGCGTTTCACCCGCTCGTTCCTGTCCACCTCGTACGTCCTCGTCACCCGGGCGGACGACAAGGGACGCGCGGAGAGCCCCGGGAGCCTCGACGGCAAGCGCATAGCGATTCCCGCCGGCCATGTGGGCATGCAACAGGTGCGCGAGCGCTATCCGCAGGCCTCGATGGTGGAGGTCGGCGTCGCGCTGGATGCCATGAACCTGGTCTACGAAGGACGGGCCGACGCGGCGGTGGTGCCGCTGGTCACCGCTCGCTACTACATCGTCCGGTTGTTCCGCGAGAGGCTGGCGATCGCCGACCTGGTTCCCATCGGTGCGGCCACCGCCCACTTCGCCGTTCGCCGAGGCGACGCCGAACTCCAGTCGATTCTCGACAAGGCCTTGCTGAGCATCTCGCCGGACGACCTGAGCGATATCGTCAATCGCTGGCGCTCGCCGCCGGGAATGAGCGGCCAGACCTGGGTCGACTACATCCTGGTGATCACCGAGATCCTGGCGATCGCAGCGGCCTTGCTGCTGCTCTGCCTGGGCTGGGTCACTTATCAGCGCCGGCAGATCAGGGTGCGCGCGCGGGTCGAACAGGCGCTCAGCGACCAGTTGCGGTTCGTCGAGGCCCTGACCGACTGCATGCCTCCGCCGCTGTATGTGCGCGATGTCAACGGACGGATGCTGTCCTGCAACCGCAGCTACCTGCAGAGCGTCGGCTTGAGTTCCGAGGAGGTGATGAACCGCACCGTGCTCGAACTGCCCATGGAAAACTTCGAGACCGCTCCGGAGTTCCATCGCAGCTACCTGATGGCCATGCGCGAGGGCAGGACCATCGAGGCGGTCTACCCGGTGGCGCTGGGCGGTCGGGAGCGCTGGATCGACCACTGGATCCAGCCGTTCCGCGATTCCAGCGGGACCATCCGCGGTGTCATCTGTGGCTGGCTGGACATCACCGAGCACCGCCAGTTGATCGATGAGCTGGAAGAGGCAAAGAATCTGGCCGACGAAGCGAGCCGGGCCAAGACCACCTTCCTGGCGACCATGAGCCACGAGATCCGCACGCCGATGAACGCGGTGATCGGTATCCTCGAACTGGCGCTCAAGCGTGCCGAGACCGGTCGGGTGGACCGTTCCAGCATCGAGATCGCCTATGCCTCGGCGAAGAGCCTGCTGGAGCTGATCGGCGATATTCTCGACATCGCCCGCATCGAGTCAGGTCGCCTCAGCCTGTCGCCGAAACGGGCCAACCTGCGCGAGCTGGTGGAATCGGTGGCACGGGTATTCGAAGGCCTGGCCCGGCAAAAGCGCCTGAGCCTGGTGCTGGAGATCGATTCGAGCATCAACGGCGACGTACTGCTGGATGCCATGCGCTTCAAGCAGATCCTCTCCAACCTGGTCAGCAACGCGATCAAGTTCACCGACGAGGGCTCGATCCGCATCCGCATCGATGGCCGCCAGGTGGAGCCGTCGCTGTTGCAGGTCAATCTCTGTGTGGAAGACACCGGCATCGGTATTTCCCTGGGCGACCAGCAGCAATTGTTCCGGCCTTTCGCCCAGGTCAACCGCAACCTGCAGAACACCGAGGGCACCGGGCTCGGCCTGGTGATCTCGCGCTCGCTGTGCGAAATGATGGGAGGGCGCCTGGTGATGAGCAGCGAGCTGGGGCAGGGTACGCGGATCGACGTCGAGCTGCGCCTGCAGGTGCTGGAACCGATCGTCGAGAACGTGCGGGCGATCCCGCTCGGCAGTCGCCAGGCGCGGCGGTTGCAGGTGCTGGTGGTGGACGATCATGCGGTCAACCGGCAGATCCTCCATCAACAGCTGAGCTTCCTCGGTCATGACGTGGAGGAAGCGGAGAACGGCCTGAGCGCTCTCAACCTGTGGCATGGGCAACCGTTTGACATGGTCATCACCGACTGCCACATGCCGCTGATGAGCGGCTCCGACCTTGCCCGCTCGATCCGCCAGGAGGAGCGCGAGAATGGCGAGGAGCCGGTGGTCATCATCGGCCTCACCGCGGACGCCCAGCCGGAGGAGATCGAGCGCTGCATCCAGGCTGGAATGAACGAGTGCCTGATCAAGCCCATCGGCCTCGATGTCCTCGAGGAGCGCCTGCTGGCCCTGGGCTTCGCCGCCGACGAGCTGCCCGTCACCATCGATGCCGAACCCGTCGCCATTCCGACGGCCCCCCGTCTCTACGACCTGGATTCCCTGCATGCGCTGACCGGCGGCGAGCCGACGATGCTCAGGCGGCTGCTCGACGAACTGCTGACCAGCAACCGCAAGGACCTGGAGACCCTCGAGGGACTGGTGCAACGCCAGGAGACCGGCGAACTGGCCGAGCTGGCGCATCGGATCAAGGGCGCGGCGAGGGTGGTGCGTGGCGAGCAACTGGTGGAAAGCTGCCGGCGCCTCGAGGATGCCTGCCTCAGCCCGAACGCCTCGTTCGCCTGGGTGGAAGAGTGCGCCGTTGGGGTGAAACTGGCGATCCTCGCCCTGGACGAAAGCCTGGTGGAAGAGTGCACGGATTGACGTGGCCCGCGCCCGTTGCCCGGGCGGTAAACCAATCGTCATCGCTTTGCCCGAGGATCGGGCATGTCCAGGCGCGGAAAAGACTACACTCCGGTTGGGGAGCCTTTTCCGCGGAGCCTGACCAAAGATCGGAATACCGCCCTCGCGGGCACCCCAGCCGATTCCTGCGGTCAGATAGTCCTTCTGGAGTGCGTTGAACGAAAGGAACCAAGCGATGGCCGACCTGACCAGCCTGAGCATCGAGCATCTTCGCTCGCCACGGCTGTATACCCACCGTCTGATCCTGCGGCCCTGGCTGGTGCAGGACCGGGCCAGGTTCGCCGAGCTGAATGCCGATCCACTGGTGATGGAGTTCTTTCCGTCCTGCCTGGATCGTGCCCAGAGCGACGCGTTGCTGCGCCGCATCGACGCGCACTTCGCCGAGCACGGTTTTGGCTGGTGGGCGCTGCAGGTCAAGGGCGGCGATCCTTTCATCGGCTACGTGGGGCTGGAGGTCGTGGACTTCGATGCGCCCTTCGTACCCGCGGTGGCCATCGGCTGGCGTCTCGCCGCCGAGCATTGGGCGGAGGGCTTCGCCCACGAGGCGGCCGAGGCGGCGCTGAGCTACGCCTTCGATACCCTTGGCCTGGACCAGGTGGTGGCTTTCACCGTACCGGCCAACGAGAACTCCCTGGGGCTGATGGAGCGCCTGGGGATGCATCGCGATCCCACCGACGACTTCGAGCATCCCGACCTGCCTCCCGGCCACCGCTTGCGGCATCATGTGCTGTACCGGTTGACGCGCGAGGACTGGCTTCGCAGATGAGTCGGCCGTTTCCGAAAAGGCCTCCCATGAACGCGAACCTTCCCCCTTCCGCCATTTCCGAACTGCATGGCCCGCGCCTGCTGCTGCGCGCCTGGCGCGACAGCGACCGCGAGGCGTTCGCCGAGATGTGCGCCGACCCGCAGGTAATGGAATTCTTCCCCAGTGTGCTCGACCGCGCGCAGAGCGACGCCTTGGTCGATCGCGTCCAGGCGCATTTTGCCGAGCGTGGCTACGGGCCCTGGGCCCTGGAGCTACCGGGCGAGGCGGCGTTCATCGGATTCACCGGCCTGTTCGACGTGACCATGGACGTGCACTTCGCCCCGACCGTGGAGATCGGCTGGCGCCTGGCGCCCGCCTACTGGGGCCGTGGACTCGCCCGCGAAGCGGCGGAAACCGCCTTGGACTTCGCCTTCGAGCGGCTGCGCCTGCCCGAGGTGGTGGCCTTCACCACGCCGCCCAACCGCCGCTCCTGGGGCTTGATGGAGCGCCTGGGCATGCGTCGCGATCCGGCCGAGGATTTCGACCACCCACTCCTGGCAGCGGATCACCCGATGCGCCGGCATATCCTCTATCGCGTCGACGCGGCCCGCTGGGCGGAGCGGTGAACATGGGCGACGGCGGCGGCGAGGTGCTCTCCTACCATCGCCTCAGCATGCATCGCCCGGAGCGCTACGCACCCGGTCCCGGCGGACTGGACTGGGCGACCCAGCCGGCGCCGTTCCGCCAGTACCGGGGCTGCCGGCAAATCGAACTGCTGCATCGGCCGCTGGAGGAGTCGCCACCCTACGACGGGGTGTTTTCCGGGCCGGCGGCCGCGCCCTCTCGGCTCGATCGCCGCAGCCTCTCGCAGATGCTCTACGACGGATTGGCGCTGTCGGCCTGGAAGGAGGCCGGCGGCACTCGCTGGGCGCTGCGGGTCAATCCGTCGAGCGGCAACCTGCATCCCACCGAAGCCTACCTGCTGCTTCCCGGCGGTACCCTGGAGCCGGCGCCGCTGCTCGCCCACTACCGTCCCGACAAGCATGCCCTGGAGGTGCGCGGCGAACTGCCGGCGCCGCTGGCTTCGCTGCTGGATGACTGCTTGCCGCCCGGCGGCTGCCTCCTGGCATTGACCAGCGTGCCCTGGCGCGAGGCCTGGAAATACGGTGAGCGAGCCTATCGCTACTGCCAGCATGACCTCGGCCACGCGCTGGCCTGCCTCTCGATCGCCGCGGCGATCCAGGGCTGGGAGATGCGCCTGCTGCGCGGCGTCGCCGAAAGCGCACTGGACGGCCTGTTCGGCCTTGACCGGGACGGCTTCGCCGAGTGCGAGAGCGTCGACGCACTGTTCTGGATCGGGCCGGCGCTCACGCAGGAGCCTTCCCTTTCGCCGCGCCTGTGCGAAGGACTGGCGGCCCTGCCGTTGGCCGGCGCGCCGAACCGGCTGTCGCGGGAGTACCGGGACTGGCCGGAGTTGCAGCGGATACATGGGCTATGTCGGGCGCCGCGCCTGCCGGCACGCCCGTGGAGGGTCGCACCGGGCGAGCCCGGCAACGACAACCCCGGCCTGCCGCTGCGACCGCTGCTGCATCGGCGGCGTAGCGCGCAGCGCATGGACGGGCGCGCCGGCATCGATGTCGGGCTGCTGCGGGCCTGGCTGCGCAGGCTGCTGCCGGAGCGCTCGCCGGTGCCTTTCGCGGTCACCGGCGAGGCCGCGCGGGTCGATCTGCTGCTGTTCGTCCATCGCGTCCGGGGCCTGGTGCCGGGGTTGTACTGGCTGGACCGCAGCGGCCTGCGGCGGCCGCCGATGCGCGAGGACTTCCTCTGGCAGCACGTCGATCCGGAGTTGCCGCTGTACCTGTTGCAGGAAGGCGATGCACGCGCGCTGTCGGCGTATCTCTCCTGCCAGCAGGACATCGCCGGCGACGGCTGCGTCGCGCTCGCCATGCTCGCCCATCTCGGCGCGGCGCTCGAAGAAGGTCCCTGGTGCTATCCGCGGCTGTACTGGGAATGCGGGCAGGTCGGCCAGTTGCTCTACCTCGAGGCGGAGGCCGCCGGGCTGTCTGGGACGGGTATCGGCTGCTACTACGACCCCCTGGTGCATGAGCTGCTTGGACTAACGGATGAGTCCATGGCCAGTCTCTACCATTTCACCCTCGGCCGCGCGGTGTGGGACACTCGTCTTTGCAACATGCCCGCGTACCCGGCCATGCGCCGCGACTAGCCCGTCGACAGCCCGAATTCGAGGAAACACCCCATGACCCAGATACTGGACAACCTGGTGGCTTTGCTGAGCCTGGAACCCATCGAGGAGAACCTGTTCCGGGGCATGAGCCAGGATCTCGGCTTCCGCCAGCTCTATGGCGGCCAGGTCCTGGGGCAGGCGCTGTCGGCGGCCAGCCAGACGGTGGAGGACGATCGCCACGTACACTCCATGCACGGCTACTTCCTGCGTCCCGGCGACGCCAGCATGCCGGTGGTCTACCAGGTGGACCGGGTGCGCGACGGCGGCAGCTTCAGCACCCGCCGGGTCACCGCGATCCAGAAAGGCCAGCCGATCTTCACCCTGAGCAGCTCCTTCCAGTACGACGAGGAAGGTTTCCACCACCAGATCGAGATGCCCGAGGTGGTTGGTCCGGATAATCTGCCTTCGGAACTGGAGCTGACCCGCCAGCGCGCCGAGCGGATTCCCGAGCGCATCCGCGACAAGCTGCTGTATCCGAAGCCCATCGAGATTCGTCCGGTCACCCAGCACGACCCCTACGACCCGCAGCCCGACGAACCGGTGAAGTACCTCTGGTTCCGTGCCGACGGCAAGCTGCCGGACGTCCCGGCGCTGCACAAGTACCTGCTGGCCTACGCCTCGGACTTCGGTTTCCTTACCACCTCGATGCAGCCCCATGCCGTTTCGGTGTGGCAGAAGACCATGCAGGTCGCCAGCCTCGACCACGCCCTGTGGTTCCACCGCGACCTGCGCGCGGACGAGTGGCTGCTCTACGCCATCGACAGCCCCTGGGCCGGCAACGCACGCGGTTTCGTGCGCGGCAGCATCTTCAACCAGAGCGGCCAGCTGGTCGCCTCGTCGAGCCAGGAAGGCCTGATCCGCAAGCGTGAGGACTGGGCGTGAGGCTGGCCGACATCCGCCACTGGGTGTTCGACATGGACGGCACCCTGACCCGGGCCGTGCACGACTTCCCGGCGATCCGCCGAGCGCTGGACATCCCCGAGCAGGACGACATCCTGCTGCACCTCGCCGCCCTGCCCGAGGCCGAGGCGGCGGCCAAGCACGCCTGGCTGCTCGAACACGAGCGCGCCCTGGCCGAGGCCGCGCGGCCGGCGCCGGGCGCACTGGAACTGGTGCGCGAGTTGCAGCGGCGCGGCGTGCGCCTGGGCATCCTGACCCGCAACGACCACCAGTTGGCGCTGATCACCCTCGAAGCGATCGGCCTGGGCGGCTGCTTCCCCACCGAGCACATCCTCGGGCGCGGCGAGGCGCGGCCCAAGCCGGACCCTGATGGCTTGCTGCGCATCGCCCGACGCTGGAACGTGACGCCGGCGGAGCTGGTGATGGTCGGCGACTACCGTTTCGACCTCGACTGCGGACGCGCCGCGGGTAGTCGCACGGTGCTGGTCAACCTGCCGGAAAACCCCTGGCCGGAGCTGGCCGACTGGCACGCTGCCGATTGCCATGCGTTGCTCGAGCAACTGCAAACGCCGTAGGAATATCCGGCGGAAAACCTCGAGGGCGGCAGCGCCAGCGGCTCCCCGAAAACGAAAAAAGCGCAGGAGGCCAGGCTCCTGCGCTTTTTTCCTGCGCATCCGTGCGGGATGCGGCGGCCGTTATCAGCCGTTGATCGCGTCGGTCAGCGCCTTGGCCGGAACGAACTTGGCTACACGCTTGGCAGCGATCTCGATCGCCTTGCCGGTCTGCGGGTTGCGGCCGGTGCGCGCGGGACGCTCGGAGACCTTCAGCTTGCCGATACCCGGCAGGGTGATTTCGCCATCGTTCTCCAGGGCGTCCTTGACGATCTCGGCGAGCTGGTCGAGCGCGCTGCGAACGGTGGTCTTCTGCGCGTCGATGGCTTCGGCGATGTCCTGGATCAGTTGGTCTTTGGTCAGTGCCATGGTGGTGTAGCTCCTTGGTAAAAGACTGCGCGAGGGGCCTCGCACAGAAACGGGCGTGATTTTAAACAGCTTGGCGCGAATAAGGTTCCCTTTTCTCCGCTTATTTGTTTCCTCGCACGACGCGCATGACAGAGCCGTTACAGAGGTTTTCGCGGCTGTCCGGAATGATGCCGGCGTCGGTTGCCCGACGCATCCTCATGGTTCTGCCAGGGGCGCATGCCTCCGGTTCTTAGTTAAGGATTATTGGTTATTTATAGGTTAGGGTTTCATCCATTAGGGTTATAAGCAGGACATCCCGTCCCTTTCCATCACCGGAGCCTGCTTACCTCGCGCCAACGCCTGGCCCTCGCTCCCCGTTCGAGGTGCCGCATGAGCGAAGCCCGGCTCCACTCGCCCGACCCCAGGACACCGCGACCCATGGCCGGTTGGGCGGCAAGCCTGCGCGACAGTGGACTGCTGGCGCTGGCAGTGCCGCGCGTGTTCGCCGGCATGGAGCGGGACTGGGGGGAAATCTTCGCTGGCGTCCGCCACCTGGCCGAGCAGGAACTCGAGCTGGCACGGCGCCTGGCCCTGCATCATCTGCAGATCGCTTCCATTCGCCTGCTGGGTAGTCCTGAACAGCAGCGCCGCCTGTTGCCGGCCAGCGTCGAGCGCCGCTGGCTGTGGAGCGAGGCGGTCGATCTGCGGCGCGCCCAGCCCGAAGCGCAGGAGCACTGGCGGGGCGGTTTCCTGGTGGGTGGACGGGGTAGCGATTGCTTCGCCGTGGAAGACGTGGATCGCTTGCTGATCTCAGCCTGGCACGCGCCCTCCCGCGCTCACCTGATCGCTGTCGCCGAAACGGGGCGGGCAGGCATCGACATCTCCGGCCTCGCCGATGGCTCGGGGCTGTTCTTGCCCGCCGGGCAGCGGCTGCATTACCAGCGGCTGCGGCTGCATCCCGAGGACATCCTGGTGCCGCCCGGCCTGCCGCCGACCCCGTGCGGGCAACTGCGCGAAGGCTTGACCCGATTGGCCCAGGCCAACCTCGACCTGGGCCAGGCTGCGCGGGTGCCGGGCGACGTGGCGGGGCAGGGAGAGGCGCCGCGTCTCCTCGCCCTCGCGCTGCGTCTTGTCGAACTGGCGGCGGAGTCCTTCCAGGCGGCATTCGCCCGCGGCGGCGCGCTGACATTCCGCGAAAGCGCGGCGGCGTCGCTGCTGGCGAGCGAGGCGGAGGCGGTGGCCCGCGCCGGGCTGCTCGCCTGCCTGCGCCGACAGGCCCTGGAAGCCCGTTTGCTGGGCGCGGCCCTGTAGGGACGGGGGCATGGAGCAAGGGCGGAATGGCATCCGGGGGCGCATTCGCGCTCATAAACTAATTCCAAAATATTATTTATATCGAGTTTTTTATATCTGTAATCTGCATCGCACCGGACCACCGGACTTGCTGTCGCCACCCATTGCCCGTCCCTGGTCCGTTCTCCTCCGGAGCGCGGCACCGTTGCCTCCGAGGTTCGCCCGATGAAACGCCCGAATTCCCTGCACCGCCTGGTGGCAGCCCTGGCCTTTGCCAGCCTTTCCGTCGCCGCCCAGGCCGCCGACATCACGGTCGGCTACCAGACCGGCATCGACCCGACCAAGGTGCCCCAGGCCGATGGCCTGTACGAGAAAGCCATCGGCGAGAAGATCGACTGGCGCCGCTTCAACAGCGGTCCGGAAGTGATCGCCGCGCTCGCCTCCGGAGACCTGCAACTCGGCAACATCGGGTCCAGCCCGCTGGCAGCGGCGACCTCGCGGAAGCTGCCGATCGTCGCCTTCATCGTTTCCGCGCAGATCAACGCCGCCGAGGCGCTGGTGGTGCGCAATGGAAGCGGGATCGGGAAACCCGAGGACCTGGTCGGCAAGACTATCGCTACCCCGTTCGTTTCAACCTCCCACTACAGCCTGCTCGGCGCCCTCAAGCACTGGCAGATCGATCCGTCCAAGGTGAAGATCGTCAACCTCAACCCGGCCGAGATCGCTGCCGCCTGGCGTCGCGGCGACATCGACGGGGCCTTCGTCTGGTCGCCGGCGCTGGGCGAGATCAAGAAAAGCGGCAAGGTCCTCACCGACGCCGCCGAAGTCGGCCAGTGGGGTGCGCCGACCTTCGAGGTGTGGGTGGCGCGCAAGGACTTCGCCGAGAAGCATCCCGAAATCGTCGCCCGCTTCGCCCGCGTCAGCCTCGATTCCTTCGCCGACTACAACGCGCACAAGGCCGAATGGACCGCCGACTCCGAGCCGGTGAAGAAGATCGCCCGGCTGACCGGCGCCGATCCCAGGGACGTCCCCGAACTGCTGGCCGGCTCGACCTTCCCGGAAAGCCAGGCGCAACTGTCCGCCGACCTGCTCGGCGGCGGCACCGCCAAGGCTATCGCCGGCACTGCCGAATTCCTCAAGGAACAGAAGCGCGTGCCGGCCGTCCTCGGCGACTACTCGCCCTACGTCAGCGCCGACTTCGTGCGCCAGGCGGAGCAGGTCCAGGTCGGCCAGCGCTGAATTCCGCGACTCCGCTCCGGCCTGTCGGAGCGGAGGCTTTCTTACCCTACGGAGGGCAGAACACATGAGCCGTCTGACGGCCGAGGCGATCAGCCTCTCATTCGAACAGCGCGGCCAGCGCCGCGCCATCCTCCGCGATCTCAGCCTGGGCCTGGCCAAGGGCGAGTCGCTGGTGGTGCTGGGTCCTTCGGGCTGCGGCAAGTCGACACTGCTGAACATCCTTGCCGGTTTCCAGAAGCCGGACCAGGGACGCGTGCAGATCGACGGCCGGACACTCGAAGGGCCCGGCGGCGAGCGCGGCGTGGTATTCCAGGACGACGCCCTGATGCCCTGGCTCAACGCCCTCGACAACGTCGCCCTGGGCCTGCGCATCCGTGGCCTGGGCAAGGCCGAGCGCACCGCGCGGGCGCGCCAGGTCCTGCAACTGGTGGGCCTCCAGGAGTACGCCGAGCAGTCCGTCGCCGAGCTCTCCGGCGGCCAGCGGCAACGCCTCGGGCTGGCACGCGCGCTGGCGGTCGAGCCGGACTTCCTGCTGCTCGACGAGCCGTTCGGCGCGCTCGACGCGCTGACCCGCGAACGCATGCAGGTGCTCCTGCTGGACCTGTGGAAGCAGACCGGCAAGGGCCTCTTCCTGATCACCCACAGCGTCGACGAGGCCCTGTTCCTGGCTACCGACCTGGTGGTGATGGACGGCCCGCCGGCGCGCATCGTCAAGCGCCTGCCGGTGGACTTCGCGCGGCGCTACGCCGCCGGCGAAACGGTGCGCTCGATCAAGGCCGATCCCGAGTTCGGCCGTTTGCGCCAGGCGTTGCTGGACGAATTCCTCGATGTCGCGGAGGCCGAACATGCCCACTGATACCCTCGGACTCGCCGCCGCCAAGCCTGTCCCGCGCAAGCGGCGCCTGCCCGGCGACCGTCGGCGCTGGGCCGCCGGTGCCAGCGTGCTGGCCCTGGCCCTGCTGTGGTGGGCGGCGACCCGTTTCGGCTGGGTCGACGTGCTGTTCCTGCCGGCGCCCGAACAGCTCTTCGAAGCCCTGCAACGGCTATGGCAGGAGGGCTACCTCGATGCCAGCCTGCTGCAACACGTCGGCACCAGTCTGCTGCGGGTGCTCCTGGCGCTCGGCGCGGCGGTGCTGACGGCGATCCCGCTGGGCGTGCTGATGGGCCTCAACCCCTTGGCCGGAGCGGCCCTCGATCCGCTGGTGGAGTTCTACCGGCCGATCCCGCCGTTGGCCTACCTGCCGTTGATCGTCATCTGGTTCGGCATCGGCGAGCTGAGCAAGGTGCTGCTGATCTACCTGGCGCTGTTCGCGCCGCTGCTGATCGCTACCGCCGCCGGCGTGCGTCGCGTCGACCGATCGCGGGTGCAGGCGGTGCGCTGCCTGGGGGCCAGCCGCTGGCAGGTGGTGCGCTACGTGATCCTGCCGAGCGCCTTGCCGGAGGTCCTCACCGGCCTGCGCATCGCCCTCGGCGTCGGCTGGTCGACCCTGGTCGCCGCCGAGCTGATCGCGGCCAACCGCGGCCTCGGCTTCATGGTCCAGTCCGCCGCGCAATTCCTCGCCACCGACGTGGTGGTGGTCGGCATCCTGCTGATCGCCGCCATCGCCCTGGCCTTCGAACTGGGGCTGCGCTGGGTCCAGCGGCGCTTCGCCGCCTGGGGTTGAGCGCGAGAGTCCCGAGTCATTTCCGAACCGACCTTCACCCACGCGGCGAAGGCCGGAGCGAGGGCGCGCAGGGCGCGCCCGCAACCTGCCCGACGAGTAGCACGACATGAGCCTGACCATCCAACCCATCAGCCCGGCCCTGGGCGCCATCGTTTCCGGCATCGACCTCGGCGCGCCGCTGGACGACGCCGGCCAGCGGGCCATCGAGCAGGCCCTGCTCGAACACCAGGTGCTGTTCTTCCGCGACCAGTCGCTGGAACCCAGGAGCCAGGCGCGCTTCGCCGCCCGCTTCGGCGACCTGCACATCCATCCGATCTACCCCAGCGTGCCGGAGCAGCCGGAGGTCATCGTCCTCGACACCGCGGTCACCGACGTGCGCGACAATGCCATCTGGCACACCGACGTGACCTTCCTCGAGACCCCGGCGCTGGGGGCGGTGCTCGCCGCCAAGCAATTGCCGCCGTACGGCGGCGACACCCTCTGGGCGAGCAGCACGGCGGCCTACGAGGCGCTGTCGGCGCCGCTGCGGCGTCTGCTGGACGGTCTCACGGCGACCCACGACATCGGCAAGTCCTTCCCCCGCGAGCGCTTCGGCGTCACCGAGGCCGACCTGGCGCGCCTGGAGGAGGCCCGCCTGAAGAATCCGCCGCGCTCGCATCCGGTGGTGCGCACCCATCCGGTCACCGGGCGCAAGGGCCTGTTCGTCAGCGATGGCTTTACCACCCGCATCAACGAACTGGAGCCGGCCGAGAGCGATGCGCTGCTGAAGTTCCTCTTCGCCCATGCCACGCGACCTGAATTCACCGTGCGCTGGCGCTGGCAGGAAAACGACGTGGCGTTCTGGGACAACCGCGTGACGCAGCACTACGCGGTGGACGATTACCGGCCCCAGCGGCGGGTCATGCATCGCGCCACCATCCTCGGCGACAAGCCCTTCTGACGCCGCCGCGCGCGGGCTTCCTCCGGCGGCCCGCGCCGGCAACTGTCCGTTCCGCCAGCTTTTGCTCTCGAAAAGGTCGCCTCTGCGACATTCGCTGTCGTGTCCCGGCGTGCCGCTCTCGCCTAAGCTTGGCGGGTCCAATTGTTTCGAGAGTTTTCATCCATGCAAGAACGCATCCCGGATGAGCTGACCCTGCCAGAGCTCACCCTGCGTGGCCTGATCCTCGGTGCGCTGATCACCGTGGTCTTCACCGCCTCCAACGTCTACCTCGGTCTGAAGGTCGGCCTGACCTTCGCCTCGTCGATCCCGGCGGCGGTGATCTCGATGGCCGTCCTGCGCTACTTCTCCGGCGCCAACATCCTCGAGAACAACATGGTGCAGACCCAGGCCTCGGCGGCCGGCACTCTGTCCTCGATCATCTTCATCCTTCCCGGCCTGCTGATGATCGGCTACTGGAGTGGCTTCCCGTTCTGGCAGACCGCGGCGATCTGCTCCATCGGCGGCATTCTCGGGGTGCTCTATACCATTCCGCTGCGCCGGGTGATGGTGGTGCAAAGCGAACTGCCGTATCCGGAAGGGGTGGCGGCGGCGGAAATCCTCCGGGTCGGCAGCGACGGCGCCGAGGACGAGGAAGACGCCCGCGCGCCGCGTGCCGCCGGTAACGCGCCGGGGCTCTACGATATCCTCGGCGGCGGCCTGGTGGCGGCGCTGTTCAGCCTCTGGAGCAGCGGCTTCAAGGTTCTCGCCGAAGGCTTCAGCGTCTGGCTCAGTGCCGGGCAGGCGGCGTTCCGCCTTTCCACCGGTTTTTCCCTGGCGTTGGTCGGTGCCGGCTACCTGATGGGCATCACCGCCGGCATCGCGATCCTCATCGGCGTGGTGATCTCCTGGGGCGTCGCGGTGCCGTTGCTGACCGTCAACAGCGTGCCGGCCGACGGCCAGAGCCTGTCGGACCTGGCCACCCAACTGTGGAGTTCGCAGGTGCGCTTCCTCGGCGCCGGCACCATCGGCGTGGCCGCGCTGTGGACCCTGGCGACCCTGTTCAAGCCGATGGTGCGGGGCGTCTGGGCCTCCCTCGGGGCAGTGCGCGGCAATAGCCAGGCGAACAGCCTGCGCACCGAGCTGGACATGCCGGCCAAGTGGATCCTGCTGATCGCCGGGATACTGCTGGTCTCGCTGTTCGTGGTCTTCAGCCACTTCCTCGGTGCCGCCGCGCCGGACATGGCCAGCCCGCAGTTCTGGAGCCTGGTGGCGGTATGCGTGGTGTTCGCCTTCTTCTTCGGCTTCCTGATCGCCGCCGCCTGCGGCTACATGGCCGGCCTGGTCGGTTCGTCGAGCAGTCCGATCTCGGGGATCGGGATCATCGCGGTCATCCTGGTGTCGTTGCTGATACTCGGCTTCGGCAGCATCGAGGGCGGCCTGCTGGACCGCCAGAACGGCAAGCTGGCGATCGCCCTGGCGCTGTTTACCACCTCGGTGGTGCTGGCCATCGCGGCGATCTCCAACGACAACCTGCAGGACCTCAAGACCGGCTACCTGGTCGGCGCCACGCCCTGGCGCCAGCAGGTCGCGCTGATCGTCGGCTGCATCGTCGGCGCGCTGGTGATCCCCCCGGTGCTGGAACTGCTCTACAGCGCCTACGGCTTCACCGGGGCCCTGCCGCGCGAGGGAATGGACCCCGGCCAGGCCCTGGCCGCGCCGCAGGCGACCCTGATGACGGCGATCGCCAGCGGGATTTTCCACGACGCGCTGAACTGGAACATGATCCTCATCGGCGTCGCCCTGGGCATCGCCCTGATCCTCGTCGACCTGCTCCTGCGCCGTACCGGCAAGGCCTGCCTGCCGGTGCTGGCGGTGGGCCTGGGGATCTACCTGCCGCCGACCATCGGCATGACCCTGGTGGTCGGTGCGCTGATTTCCTGGCTGCTGGAAAATGCCCTGAAGAAGCGTGCGGCGGCGGCCGGGGTCGACGAAGAGGCTTATGCCGAAGAGCCGAAGCGACGCGGCGTGCTGCTGGCTTCGGGGCTGATCGTCGGCGAGAGCCTGATGGGCATCCTGCTCGCCGGGGTGATCGGCGCCACCGGCGAGGACGCGCCGCTGGCGCTGGCCGGCGCCGGCTTCGCGGGCATCGCCCAGTGGCTGGGACTGGTGGTATTCGTCGCGATCTGCGTGCTGTTCTACCGGCGAGTGCTGGCGCGCTGAGGGATTCGCAGCTGCACGGGGATGGGATGTTGCCGCTAGCGTCATTCCCCGCGGTCAGGGACGGAGGATGAGGGAAGGGGCGCCCTGCGCGCCCCCTTTTCCTGCGCTCAACGCACCAGGTGCAGGAACTGCAGGTGCCGCTCGTACTGGTCGAGCATGTCGTTGATGATCTGCTCCTTGGTGTAGCCCATCAGATCGTAGTCCTGGCTACCTTCGGCGAGATGCACCTCGGCACGGAAGTAGCGGCGATTCTTCAGGTGCAGGCCGCCCATGCCGGCACGCGCGAAGGACGGCGTGAAGTAGCCGCGCATCAGCACCTGGTAGAGGAACCGATGCTGCTCGCCATGACCGATCTCCAGGCTCAGCGAGGCGTTGCCCGGGTCGAGCTGGGCGTCCACCGCCAGGCCCTTCTCGCGGAACACCTCGGAAACCTCGCTGATCGCCGGGCGCACCACATCGTTCATGAAGCGGTACACCTCGTCCCGCGAGGGGAAGTGCACGGCCTGCGACAGGCGTCGCTTCCAGCCGCCGGAGCGCTTGCCGTTGCCGCTCATCAGCGGCGCCAGGGAGTGGCTCCGCGCCCGCTGGCGCTGCGACTCCATGTAGAAGGCCTTGTGCAGGCCCCACATCATCAATAGCAGGATCAGCGAGAAGGGCAGGGAGGTCAGCACCACCGCCGACTTCAGCGCGTCGATGCTGCCGGCGAACAGCAGCCCTCCGGTGACCAGCGCGGTGACCGAGCCCCAGAACACCCGCAGCCACTTCGGTCCGTCGTCGTCGGCGCTGCCGCCGTGGGCGGAGAGGGTGGAGAGGACCACGGTGCCGGAGTCCGCCGAGGTGACGAAGAAGACGAAGCTGACCAGCACAGTGACGGTGATCACCGCGCGGCTCCAGGGGTAGTTCTGGAGCATCTGGTAGAGGGCCATCGACGGCTGCTCGATGGCCACCCGGCCGAGTTCGCTGGCGCCGCCGAGGGCCTGCTCCAGGGCGCTGTTGCCGAAGATCGACATCCACGCCAGGGTGAAGCCGAGCGGGATGAACAGCACGCCGAAGACGAATTCGCGGATCGTCCGGCCGCGCGAGATGCGCGCGATGAACAGGCCGACGAAGGGCGCCCAGGCGATCCACCAGGCCCAGTAGAACACCGTCCACGAGCCCAGCCAGTCGCTGGGACCGCCGTAGGCGTAGAGGTCGAAGCTCTTGCCCGGCAGGTGGCCGAGGTAGTCGCCGACGTTCTGCACCAGGGTGTTGAGCAGGTGCTGGGTCGGACCGGCGAACAGCACGAACAGCAGCAGGCTGCAGGCCAGCAGCATGTTGATGTCGGAGAGGATGCGGATGCCCTTGTCGACGCCGGAGACCGCCACCGAGATCGCCGCGCCCATCATCAGCACGATGAGCGCCATCTGCACCGGGTGGGTATGCGGGATGGCGTACAGGTAGTCCAGCCCGGAGTTGAGCTGGAGCACGCCGAAGCCCATGTCGGCGCCGAGGCCGAACACCGTGGCGATGATGCCGAAGCAGTCCACCGTGTAGCCGATCGGCCCGTTGATGCGCTTGCCGATCAACGGGTAGAGCGCCGAGCGCAGGGCCAGCGGCAGGTTGTGGCGGTAGGCGAAGTAGGCCAGGGCCATCGCCACCAGGGCGAACACGCCCCAGCCGTGCAGGCCCCAGTGCAGGAACAGCAGTTCCATGGCCTGCCGCGCGGCTTCCTGGGTACCGGCCTCGCCTTGCGGCGGCTGGAGGAAATGGGTCAGCGGCTCGGATACGCAGAAGAAGAACAGGGTGATGCTGATGCCGGCGGCGAACAGCATGCCGGCCCAGGACAGGTAGCTGAATTCCGGCTCGTCGTGGTCGGCACCGAGCTTGATCTTGCCGTAGCCGGAAAGCGCGGTGACCACCACGAAGATCAGGTACAGCGTCATCGCCAGCAGGTAGTACCAACCGACGGTCTGCGAGGCCCAGGTCTGTGCGGCCAGCAACCATTCGCCGGCGCGCTGGGGGAAGCCGATGACCACCGCGGCGAACAGCAGGATCAGGATCGCCGCACCGTAGAACACCGGGGGATTCATGCGGATGGGCGTGGGGGTGGAGGGGGTGGCGGAGGGCGATTGTGCGTCAGTCAAAACAGGCTGGTCTCCTCGTCCTTAATTTGATCAAGCGTTCAATATAAACACGATCAAGGGCCCGGGAGCCAATCCTTCGGACGTATGGAAGCCTTCGGCGCCGCGCTTTTCCCGCACGTTCGCCGAAGGATTCCTTCAGTTCGCCGCCAGTCCCAGGCGCCGCCTTCCCACCTCCTCGTCGCCGCCTGCCTGCTCTGTGGCCAGTTGCAGGAGCAGGGCCTGTACCTGCTCCAGCGACGGCGCTCCGGCTTGGCCGAGCAGGCGCCGCAGACCGGCCAGCGATGGGTCTGGCGTTGCCCCGCCAAAATTCAGATGCTGCGGCAGGATTTCTTCCTTGTCGCTGACCAGCAGGGCGAAGTGGACGACGTTTTCCAGCTCGCGGATGTTGCCTGGCCAGGGATAGCTCTCGAGGATCCGCTGGGTTTCCACGCCGATGGCCGGCACCGGCAGGTCCAGGCGCTGGGCATAGACGCCGACGAAGTATTCCGCCAGCGGCAGGATGTCTCCCGGACGTTCGCGCAATGGCGGCAGGCTCAGGCGGCCGTCGTGCAGGTATTGTTGCAGGCCGGCCAGGAACTTGCCGGCGCGCACCGCCTGGTCCAGGTCGACGCTGGTGGCGGTGACCAGGCGCACGTCATGGGGAATCGGCTGCTGCGCGCCGACCCGCAGCACCTCGCGTTCCTCCAGCGTCTGTAGCAGCCTGGCCTGCAGCGTCAGCGGCAGGTCGGCGATCTCGTCCAGGTACAGGGTGCCGCCATTGGCCGAACCGAACCAGCCGGCGCGGCTGCCGACCGGGCCGTTATGGGCGCCGGGAGCGTAGCCGAACAGCTCGGCTTCGGCATGGTTGCGACTGAGGGCGCTGCAACTGACCGCAACGAACAGACCGGCGCGTTCGCTGTGGCGGTGGATCTGCCGGGCGAGCAGCTCCTTGCCGGTGCCGGTCTCGCCTTCGATCAGCACCGGCTGGCCCTGTGGCGCGAGGCGCTCGAGTTCTTCGCGGACCCGGTGCGAGCGTGGGTCGAAGAACACCAGGGCCTTGGCGCGGATGCTCAGCGGACTGCGGTCGGCGTCGGGGAAGGTCAGCGGCGCGGGGCGTGGTTTCTCGCTCATGGGTAACTCCTTGGCGGCACGGGGCGCCTCCAGCGCCTGCGCCGCGACGACGGCCGGAACGGCTGCGGGCGGGGGCCGTTGCGGAAAAAGAAACGCCGGTGCAAGCCATGCGACACCGGCGTGAACAAGGGGCGCTGCAACGGCGCCCAGCGTGGGAGTCGGGACGGGCTGGGGTCAGAAGGCCGGGACCACCGCGCCGGCATATTTCTTCTCGATGAAGGCTTTCACTTCCGGGCTGGTCAGCGCGGCGGAAAGCTTCTTCAGGGCGTCGCTATCCTTGTTGTCAGGACGCGCCACCAGGTAGTTCACATAGGGCGAATCGCGGTCTTCCAGGACCAGCGCGTCCTTGGCCGGGTTGAGCTTGGCCTCCAGCGCGTAGTTGGTGTTGATCAGGTCCAGGTCGACCTGGTCCAGCACGCGCGGCAACAGGGCCGATTCGAGTTCCTTGAACTTCAGGTTCTTCGGGTTCTCGGCGATGTCCTTGGGCGTGGCCAGGGCGTTGTTCGGGTCCTTCAGCTTGAGCAGGCCGGCCTTCTGCAACAGCAGCAGGGCGCGCCCGCTGTTGCTGCCTTCGTTGGGGATGGCGACGGTGGCGCCGTCGGGCAGCTCGGCCAGCGACTTGTATTTCCTCGAATAGCCACCGAAGGGTTCGACGTGTACGCCGACCACGGTGACCAGGTTGGTGCCCTTGCCTTTGTTGAAGTTCTCCAGGTACGGCAGGGTCTGGAAGTAGTTGGCGTCCAGACGCTTCTCGGCGACCTGCACGTTGGGCTGCACGTAGTCGGTGAACACCTTGATCTGCAGGTCGACGCCTTCCTTCGCCAGGGTCGGCTTGATGAGTTCGAGGATTTCCGCGTGAGGGATCGGCGTGGCGGCGACGATGAGCTTTTCCGCGGCGCTGGCGGAAACGCTGATGACGGAGGCCAGGGCAGTCAGCAGGAGCAGTTTTTTCATTCTTCGATCCTTGTAGGGCGATGTCCGCCGCTGCGCGCAGGGCGGTGAAGGAGGGGCGCCAACACGCGAGGGGCGGCTTGAAGGGGAGAGTAGCGACTCTTTTTATTCCATAAAAATATTATTTGTTTATTTTTATATTCCATGAATGAATATGCGAGGGCTGAGGCAATTTGTCTCGCGACAACCGACCACAGCAGGACGGTCTAGGCTAACGGGTAAGATTTTCGTACCGAATTGCTCTGCATCAAGGCGGGTGGTCCGGGAATCTGCTTGCGACCCTTCCCGCATTCCTGCCATCCAGGGCTGCGGTCGCTTTCCAATGACAAGAACGATAGCTGAAGGATGTGTTCCAAAACCTTGCGTAGCGTTGCGCGTGAGGAAGCACGGCCGAATCCGCACGTAAGCCGGAAGGGCCGAGAACCTGAAGAGGAGTTGCCATGTTCGGATTGGAGGCTATCGACCTTGCCCGCATCCAGTTCGCGTTCACCGTGTCCTTCCACATCATCTTCCCGGCGATCACCATCGGGTTGGCCAGCTACCTGGCCGTACTGGAAGGCCTCTGGCTGAAAACGAACGAAGAGGTCTACCGCGACCTCTATCATTTCTGGTCGAAGATTTTCGCGGTCAACTTCGGCATGGGCGTGGTGTCCGGGCTGGTCATGGCGTACCAGTTCGGCACCAACTGGAGCCATTTCTCCGACTTCGCCGGGTCCATCACCGGTCCGCTGCTGACCTACGAGGTGCTCACCGCGTTCTTCCTCGAGGCCGGTTTCCTCGGGGTCATGCTGTTCGGCTGGAACCGCGTGGGACCGGGCCTGCATTTCTTCGCCACGGTGATGGTGGCGATCGGCACGCTGATCTCGACGTTCTGGATCCTCGCTTCCAACAGCTGGATGCAGACCCCGCAGGGCTTCGAGATCGTCGACGGTCGGGTGATCCCGGTGGACTGGGTGGCGGTGATCTTCAACCCGTCGTTCCCCTACCGCCTGCTGCACATGTCGGTCGCCGCGTTCCTCGCCACCGCCTTCTTCGTCGGCGCCTCGGCCGCCTGGCACCTGCTGCGCGGGCGCGACAACCCGGCGATCCGCAAGATGCTCTCGATGGCCATGTGGATGGCGCTGATCGTCGCCCCGGTACAGGCGCTGATCGGCGATGCCCATGGCCTCAACACCCTGGAGCACCAGCCGGCGAAGATCGCCGCGATGGAAGGCCACTGGGACAACAGCAGCGGCGAGCCGACCCCGCTGATCCTGTTCGGCTGGCCGGACATGCAGCGCGAGGAAACCCGCTTCAAGGTGGAGATCCCGGTGCTCGGCAGCCTGATCCTCAAGCACAGCCTGACCGAGCCGATCCCGGCGCTGAAGGACTTCCCGCCGGAAGACCGGCCGAACTCCACCGTGGTGTTCTGGTCGTTCCGGATCATGGCCGGCCTCGGCATGCTGATGATCCTGGTCGGCGTCTGGAGCCTGTGGCTGCGCTGGCGCGGCCAGGACAAGCTGTTCAACTCGAAGGCCTTCCTGCGCCTGACCCTGCTGATGGGACCGTCCGGCCTGATCGCGATCCTCGCCGGCTGGTTCACTACCGAGATGGGCCGCCAGCCCTGGGTGGTCTACGGGCTGATGCGCACCGCCGACGCCTCCTCGGCGCAGAGCGTGACGCAGATGAGCCTGACCCTGCTGACCTTCGTGGTGGTGTACTTCTCGCTGTTCGGCGTCGGCATCGGCTACATGATGCGCCTGGTGCGCAAGGGCCCGGTCACCCATGAGGGACGCGAGACCAACCCGGGAGGCGCCGGGCAGAAGCGCACGCCGGCGCGGCCGTTGTCGGCCGCCGGCGAAGGTTTCGACGAAGAGCACGACGGCCACGCGCAAGCGGCCGACCGCGACCAGGACAAGAGGAACTGAGACATGGGTATCGATCTTCCCCTCATCTGGGCGGTCATCATCATCTTCGGCATCATGATGTACGTGGTGATGGACGGCTTCGACCTGGGCATCGGCATGCTCTATCCGTTCTTCAAGGACAGCGGCGACCGCGATGTGATGATGAACACCGTGGCGCCAGTCTGGGACGGCAACGAGACCTGGCTGGTGCTGGGCGGCGCGGCGCTGTTCGGGGCCTTCCCGCTGGCCTACGCGGTGGTCCTGTCGGCGCTCTACCTGCCGTTGATCTTCATGCTCGTCGGGCTGATCTTCCGCGGCGTCGCCTTCGAGTTCCGCTTCAAGGCCAAGCCGGCCAAGCAGCACATCTGGGACAAGGCGTTCATCGGCGGTTCGCTGGTGGCGACCTTCTTCCAGGGCGTGGCGCTGGGCGCCTTCATCGAAGGCATCCCGGTGGAGAACCGCAGCTTCGCCGGCGGTTCGCTGGACTGGATCGCGCCGTTCCCGCTGTTCTGCGGCCTGGCCCTGATCGTCGCCTACACCCTGCTTGGCTGCACCTGGCTGATCATGAAGACCGAAGGCCGCCTGCAGGAGCGCATGCACGACCTGGCGCGCCCGCTGGCGCTGGTGCTGCTGGCGATCATCGGGGTGGTCAGCCTGTGGACGCCGCTGGCCCATGCCGAGATCGCCGCACGCTGGTTCAGCCTGCCGAACCTGTTCTGGTTCCTGCCGGTGCCGATCCTGGTCCTGGTGACTTTCTATGCGCTGCTGCGCTCGGTGGCCAACAACGACCACGTGAAGCCGTTCGTGCTCACCCTGGTGTTGATCTTCCTCGGCTACAGCGGCCTGGGGATCAGCCTGTGGCCGAACATCATCCCGCCGGCGGTGAGCATCTGGGAGGCCTCGGCGCCGCCGCAGAGCCAGGGCTTCATGCTGGTCGGCGCGCTGTTCATCATTCCCTTCATCCTCGGCTACACCGCCTGGAGCTACTACGTGTTCCGCGGCAAGGTGAAGCACGGCGATGGCTATCACTGAGGAGGCGCCGCATATGGTCCGTACGCCGAGTCATCCCGAACGAGATAGCGCGGCCAAACCACCGCTCTGGCGACGCCTGGCCTGGCTGGCGGGTATCTGGACCGCCAGCGTGCTGGCCCTGGGCGTCGCCGCCTGGCTGATGCGCCTGTTCATGAGCGCGGCGGGGCTGGGCGTTCCGCACTGATCGACGATCCCATCCGGGCGCTCCGGCGCCCTTTTCCGAGAGCCCTCCGCTGGAGGGCTTCTTTTTGTCCGCCGATCCGCCAGTGCTCGGTGTTGCGCCGTAGGGCGTCAATCCTCGCGTTCCCGCCTTGCACCATCCAGGCCGGTTCGGCGGATAACCGCGCTGCGGTTATGCGCCCTACGGGAGCCTTGGCGGCGGATGCGCCCTAGCGGCGCCTTGGTAGGGCGAATGACGCCGCAGGCGTTATCCGCCGATTCGCGGTTGCTTGGCGTTGCGCCGTGGGGCATCAGTCCTCGCGGCCCCTGACCCGTGCCAGTTGCTCCAGTCGCCCCAGGTAGTCGCGCGGGGTTTCGCCGAGCAGGCGGCGGAACATGCTGCTGAAGGCCCGCGTACTGCCATAGCCGAGGTCGCGGGCGACCACCTGCACGCTGTCGCCGGCCAGCAGGCGCGGCAGGGCTTCGGTCAGGCGCAGTTGCTGGCGCCACTCATGGAAGCTCATCTGCAATTCCTGGGCGAACAGCCGCGCCAGGGTGCGCGAGCTGGCGCCGACCCGCAGGCCCCAGTCATCGAGGGTCAGCCCCAGTTCCGGCTGTTTCAGCAATGCCTGGCAGATCGCCTGCAAGCGGCGGTCGCGGGGCATCGGCAGGTACAGCGGCATCCGTTCGAGGTTGGCGATCTCGCTGAGGATCAGCCCTTGCAGGCGCTGGCGGAAGTCGTCCAGGCGCGGCTGGCTCTCGAGGTGGATGGCGCGCAGGATCATTTCCCGCAGCAGCGGCGTCACCGCCAGTACGCAACAGTCGCTTAGCGGTGTCGGCGTTTCGGGTTGCTCGATGAACAGGGTGCGCATGTGCACCTCGCCGGACATGAATATCTCGTGCTCCACCCGGGGCGGAATCCATACCGCGCGGGTCGGCGGGATCACCCAGGCGCCGTGGTGGGTGGCCAGGCGCATCAGGCCGCGAGCGGCGTAGAGGAACTGCGCCTGCGGGTGGAAATGCCGCCCCAGGTGATGGCTGTCGGGGAAGTCGAGGGAGATGGCGGCCAGCAGGCCGTCCGGGCGGTGCTCGATCAGCATGTCCGTTTCGATGACCTCGCTGTCCTGTCTGCGCTTTTCGGTCAACCTATCATGCCCGGGTCATGACGCCCATTCCTCACCGACCATTCAGACCGCACGCCATGAACCGACCTCGAACCGTTATCCGCTTCATCAACGCCGCGCATGTCATCGACCACATGTTCATGCTGATCTTCCCCGCCGCCGTGCTCGGCATGGCCGGCAGCTTCGACCTCGACTACGCCGGTCTGATCGGCCTGTCGCTGGGCGGTTTCATCGCCTTCGGCGCCTGTTCGCTGCCGGCTGGCTGGCTGGGCGATACCTGGAGCCGGCGGCGGATGATGCTGCTGTTCTTCTTCGGCATCGGCGCCGCCGCGCTGCTCACCGGGCTGGCCGGCAGCGTACCGATGCTGGTGACCGGGCTGACCCTGATCGGGGTGTTCGCCGCGATCTACCACCCGGTCGGCACCGCGATGCTGGTGGCACACGCGGAGAACCGCGGCCGCGAGATCGGCATCAACGGCATGTGGGGTAACCTCGGGGTCGCCTTCGCCGCGCTGCTTACCGGCTTTCTCACCGCGCACTTCGGTTGGCGTGCGGCGTTCATCCTGCCCGGCGGGGTGGCCATCCTGCTCGGCATCGGCTTTTTCTTCTGCGTGCGCGAGGAGCCATCGCCGCACCTGTCGGCCAAGGCCGCGGCGCGTGGCGAGGACAGCGAGGGCCTGTCGATGCGCCGGGTGTTCGGCGTGCTGGCGCTGGTCACCGCCACCGGCGGGGTGGTGTTCAACGCCAGCACCGTGACCTACCCGAAGCTGTTCCAGGAGCGCCTGAGCGACTTGCTGGCGTCGCCGCAGACCCTCGGCGTGGTGGTCAGCCTGGCCTATGCCTTCGGCGCGGTGGCGCAACTGATCATGGGGCGCCTGATCGATCGCCTGAACCTGAAGTTGCCGTTCGTCTTCCTCACCTTCTGCCAGGTGCCGCTGCTGCTGGCCCTGGCCTACGGCCACGGCAGCGCAGTGGTGCTGTTCGGCGCGCTGTTCATGTTCGCGGTGTTCGGCCAGGTGACGGTGAACGATGCGATGGTCGCCCACTTTGTCGCGCCGCAGTGGCAGGCGCGGGTCTTCGCCCTGCGCTATTTCCTGTCGTTCGGCGCCAGCGCGGCGGCGATCCCGATGATCGCCTACCTGGAGCCACGGCAGGGGCTGCTGGGGTTGTACCTGGTACTGGCGGGCTTCGCCGCGCTGACCTTCGCCGCGGCGCTGGTGTTTCCGCGTCCGGCGCGCAGCGCCGCGGTGGGCACCTGAGGAAGAGGGCGCCCGGACAGCGCGAGCCGGCCGGGCGCCGATGGCTCAACGCCGTATCAGAGCAGTTCGAGCGCCACGGCGGTGGCTTCGCCGCCGCCGATGCACAGCGAGGCGACGCCGCGCTTGCCGCCTTTCTGGCGCAGGGCGTTGATCAGGGTGAGGATGATCCGCGAGCCGGTGGAACCGACCGGATGGCCCTGGGCGCAGGCGCCGCCATAGACATTGACCTTGGCATGATCGAGGCCGTGTTCGCGCATGGCGAGCATGGTGACCATGGCGAAGGCTTCGTTGATCTCGAACAGGTCGACGTCGTCCTTGCTCCAGCCGGTCCTGGCGAACAGGTTGGTCATCGCGCCGATCGGCGCCAGGGTGAACTCGCTCGGGTCCTGGCTCTGGGTGGCATGGCCGACGATTCGCGCCAGCGGCTTCAGGCCACGGCGCTGGGCTTCCTCGGCGGTCATCAGGACCAGCGCGGAGGCGCCGTCGGAGATCGAGCTGGCATTGGCGGCGGTGATGGTACCGTCCTTGCGGAACGCCGGCCTGAGGCTCGGGATCTTCTCCAGGTTGGCGGTCAGCGGTTGCTCGTCGTCCTTCACCACGCTCTCGCCCTTGCGGCTGGTGACGGTGACCGGGACGATTTCCGCCGCCAGCGAGCCATCGGCGATGGCGGCCTGGGCGCGCTTGAGCGATTCGATGGCATAGGCGTCCATCTCCTCGCGGGTCACGCCGTACTTGTCGGCGGTCTCCTGGGCGAACGAACCCATCAAACGGCCGGTACGGGCGTCCTCCAGGCCGTCGAGGAACATGTGGTCCTTGATCTCGCCGTGGCCCATGCGCAGGCCGCTGCGGGCTTTCTCCAGGACATAGGGCGCGTTGGACATGCTTTCCATGCCACCGGCGACCATCACCTGGTTGGTGCCAGCCTTGAGCAGGTCGTGGGCCAGCATCACCGCCTTCATCCCCGAGCCGCACAGCTTGTTGATGGTGGTGCAGCCGGTGGCGGCGGGCAGGCCGGCCGCCAGCGCGGCCTGGCGGGCCGGGCCCTGCTTCAGGCCGGCGGGCAGGACGCAACCCATGATCACTTCCTGTACGTCCTCGGCGGCGATGCCGGCGCGCTGCACCGCTTCGCGGATCACGACGGCACCCAGGTCGACCGCGGAAACGCCGGCCAGGCTGCCCTGGAAGCCGCCCATGGGAGTACGGGCGCCGGCGACGATGACGATATCGGACATGGAACGTTACCTCTTGTTCTGGATAGGGTCTGAACGATTCAGTGGGCGGATTCTATCTTGTGACCGGGAGGCTCCGAAAGGTCACGGGCAAATCACTCTTTTGACTGATGAACAAAGCCCGCCGACGGCTCTAGAGTCGGCCTCATCCTGACAACGAACCCGCTCCCAGGTGTACGCCCCATGCTGAAGACCCGTCTCATCCCGGCCGCCGCCGGCGCTTATCAGTATCCGTTGCTGATCAAGAGCCTGATGCTTTCCGGCCGTCGTTACGAAAAGAGTCATGAAATCGTCTACCGCGACCAGGTGCGCTACAGCTACGCCACCTTCAACGAGCGCGTCGCGCGCCTGGCCAACGTACTCAGCGAGGCCGGGGTGAAGGCCGGCGACACGGTGGCGGTGATGGACTGGGACAGCCATCGCTACCTGGAATGCATGTTCGCCATCCCGATGATCGGGGCGGTGCTGCATACCATCAATATCCGCCTCTCCCCGGAGCAGATCCTCTACACCATGAACCACGCCGAGGATCGCTTCGTGCTGGTGAACAGCGAGTTCGTCCCGCTCTACCAGGCGGTGGCGGGGCAGCTGGCCACGGTGGAGCGGACCATCCTGCTCACCGACGGCGCGGAGAAGAGCGCCGAACTGCCCGGCCTGGTCGGCGAATACGAGTCGCTGCTGGCCGCGGCCAGCCCGCGCTACGACTTCCCCGATTTCGACGAGAACTCCATCGCCACCACCTTCTACACCACCGGCACCACCGGCAATCCGAAAGGTGTGTATTTCAGCCACCGGCAACTGGTCCTGCACACTCTGGCGATGGCTTCGACCATCGGCAGCCTGGACAGCATCCGCCTGCTCGGTACCAGCGACGTGTACATGCCGATCACCCCGATGTTCCATGTCCACGCCTGGGGCACTCCGTACGTGGCGACCATGCTCGGGGTCAAGCAGGTCTATCCCGGGCGTTACGATCCGGAACTGCTGGTCGAACTGTGGAAGCGCGAGAAGGTCACCTTCTCCCACTGCGTGCCGACCATCCTGCAGATGGTGATGAACGCCAGGGCTGCCCAGGGCGTGGACTTCAAGGGCTGGAAGGTGATCATCGGTGGGAGCGCGCTGAACCGCTCGCTCTACGAGGCGGCCAAGGCGCGCGGCATCCAGCTGACCGCCGCCTACGGCATGTCGGAGACCTGTCCGCTGATTTCCTGCGCCTACCTCAACGACGAACTGCTGGCCGGAAGCGAGGACGAGCGCACCACCTACCGGATCAAGGCCGGCGTGCCGGTGCCGCTGGTGGATGCGGCGATCATGGACGAACAGGGCCGCTTCCTCCCGGCCGACGGCGAATCCCAGGGCGAGCTGGTGTTGCGCTCGCCATGGCTGACCCAGGGGTATTTCCGCGAACCCGAGCGCGGCGAGGAGTTGTGGCGCGGCGGCTGGATGCACACCGGCGACGTGGCGACCCTGGACGGCATGGGCTTCATCGAGATCCGCGACCGCATCAAGGACGTGATCAAGACCGGCGGCGAGTGGCTGTCCTCCCTGGAGCTGGAAGACCTGATCAGCCGCCATCCGGCGGTACGCGAAGTGGCGGTGGTCGGGGTGCCCGATCCGCAATGGGGCGAGCGCCCGTTCGCCCTGCTGGTGGTGCGCGAGGGCCAGCAACTGGACGCCCGTGGCCTGAAGGAGCACCTCAAGCCTTTCGTCGAGCAGGGCAACATCAACAAGTGGGCGATCCCCTCGCAGATCGCGGTTGTTACCGATATTCCCAAGACCAGCGTCGGCAAGCTGGACAAGAAGCGCATCCGTATCGAGATCGCCCAGTGGCAGGAAGCCGGCAGCGCCTTCCTGTCGACCGTCTGACGGGGCTTTCCTACACCGCCGAAACGCCCGGAGGCCAAGCAAACGCTTGGTCTCCGCGTTTTCGCGACCGGCCGGTCATTCTCCATCCGCCGCAAAGGCGCGAGCCAGAGTGGTTGCGCCGCGCAAATCACACTTTCGAGGGATCAAGCGGCAGGCAGCGCTAGCTATAGTCCACGCACTCATAACAAAAAACACACATGGAGTAGCGTCGATGACAACCCGTAATCCGTTCTCGCGTCGGGCCCGGTTGCCGTTGGCCGTCAGCCTGGCTTCCTCGCTGGCGGCTCCGGCCTTTGGGGTGACCTTCAACATCGGGGAAATCGAAGGTTCCTTCGACTCGGCGTTGTCGGTCGGGGCCAGCTGGTCGACCGCCAAGCCGAACAAGAACCTGATCGGTGTGAACAACGGCGGCAAGGGACTTTCCCAGACCTCCGACGACAGCCACTTGAACTTCAAGCGTGGGGAAACGTTCTCGAAGGTCTTCAAGGGCATCCATGACCTCGAACTGAAGTACGGCGATACCGGTGTGTTCCTGCGCGGCAAGTACTGGTACGACTTCGAGCTGAAGGACGAGCACCGCGAGTTCAAGGACATCGACGACAGCGGCCGCAAGACCCTGGCCAAGTCCTCCGGCGCCGAACTGCTCGACGCCTTCATCTACCACAACTATGCCATCGGCGACCTGCCGGGCAGCGTGCGCCTGGGCAAGCAGGTGGTGAACTGGGGCGAGAGCACCTTCATCCAGAACGGCATCAGCGCCATCAACCCGATCGACGTCACCGCCTTCCGCCGGCCCGGCTCGGAGATCAAGGAAGGCCTGATCCCGGTGAACATGTTCTACCTGTCGCAGAACCTCACCGACAACCTGTCCGCCGAAGGCTTCTACCAGATCGAGTGGGACCAGACGGTGGTCGACAACTGCGGCACCTTCTTCTCCCAGCCGGACGTGGTGGCCGATGGCTGCGACCAGAACCTGGCGGTGCTGACCAACAACAAGGCGTCCATCAACCTGCTCAACAACGTGCTCGCCGGGGCTGGCCTGAGCGTTACCCCGTCGCCCTGGGACGAGGGCATCCTGGTCCGCCGCGGGCCGGACCGCGACGCTCGCGACAGCGGCCAGTACGGCTTCGCCCTGCGCTACTTCGCCGACGAACTGAACACCGAGTTCGGCGCCTACTACATGAACTACCACAGCCGCCTGCCGATCTTCAGCGGCCAGGGCGCCTCGGCCAGCACCATGGCGGCGATCAACGACCTCGCCACCCGCCTCGCCGCGATCAACCCGGCACTGGCCGCCCAGGCCGCGGCGGCGGCCACCGCCGGCAACTCCAGCTACTTCATCGAGTACCCGGAAGATATCCGCATGTTCGGCCTGAGCTTCTCCACCACGTTGCCCAACGGCACCGCGTGGAGCGGCGAAGTCAGCTACCGGCCCAACGCGCCGGTGCAGTTGAACACCACCGACATCCTCTTCGCCGGCCTCGACCCGGTGAGCATCGGCGGCAACCGCCCCTACGACAACGCCTCGGTGCTGAACGGCCAGGCCGGGCAGGACCTGCACGGCTATCGGCGCAAGGAGATCACCCAACTGCAGACCACCCTGACGCACTTCTTCGACCAGGTGATGGGCGCCGAGCGCCTGACCCTGGTGGGCGAGATCGGCTGGACCCACGTCGGCGGCCTGGAAAGCACCTCCAAGGCACGCTACGGGCGTGACCCGGTCTTCGGACCGGGGCCGCTGCCGGGGACCATCTCCGGCCTGGCCAGCTGCCAGGCGCTGAACGTCAGCACGCTGGGCACCGCCGAAGCGAACAACGTCAGCCGCTACTGCGAGAACGATGGCTATACCACCTCGGACGCCTGGGGTTATCGCGCCCGTGCGATCTGGGACTACAACGACGTGTTCATGGGCGTGAACCTCAAGCCCAGCGTGGCCTGGTCGCACGACGTCGATGGCTATTCGCCCGGTCCCGGCGCCAACTTCGAGGAAGGCCGCAAGGCGGTCAGCCTGGGGGTGGACGCGGAGTACCAGAACACCTACACCGCGAGCCTCTC
The DNA here is from genome assembly GCF_001457615.1 of Pseudomonas aeruginosa. Classification (GTDB taxonomy): domain Bacteria; phylum Pseudomonadota; class Gammaproteobacteria; order Pseudomonadales; family Pseudomonadaceae; genus Pseudomonas; species Pseudomonas aeruginosa. The sequence continues at coordinate 1,092,435 of NZ_LN831024.1, forward strand.
CTACACCAACTTCTTCGACGGCAAGTACACCACCGTGGACGATCGCGACTTCGTCGCGCTCAGCTTCGGCATGAACTTCTGATGTACGCCGGCCCGGTGCGAACCGGGCCGGCGAGCAGGACTTAACGAGGACGACGAGCGAATGAAAACAACGAAGATTCTTCTGCATACCGGTGTACTGGCCCTGAGCCTGCTGGCCACCCAGGTGATGGCGGCGGTATCCGCCGACGAAGCGGCCAAGCTCGGCACCAGCCTGACTCCGTTGGGGGCGGAGAAGGCCGGCAACGCCGACGGCAGCATCCCCGCCTGGGACGGCGGCCTGGCGACCAACGCCGGCAGCGTCGACAGCCGTGGCTTCCTCGCCAACCCCTATGCCAGCGAGCAACCGCTGTTCACCATCACCGCGCAGAACGTCGACCAGTACAAGGACAAGCTGACTCCCGGCCAACTGGCCATGTTCAAGCGCTACCCGGATACCTACAAGATCCCGGTATACAAGACCCACCGCAGCGCCACCGTCCCGGCGGCGGTGCAGGAGGCGGCCAAGCGCAACGCCACCACCACCAAGCTGGTGGAAGGCGGCAACGGCCTGGAGAACTTCGATACCGCCAACCCGTTCCCGATCCCGCAGAACGGCCTGGAGGTGATCTGGAACCACATCACCCGCTATCGCGGCGGCAGCGTCCGGCGCCTGGTGACCCAGGCCACTCCGCAGGTCAACGGCTCCTACCAGCTGGTCTACTTCCAGGATGCCTTCACCTTCCGTACCAACCTGAAGGACTACAACCCGAACAAGCCGAGCAACGTGCTGTTCTACTTCAAGCAGCGGGTCACCGCGCCCTCGCGCCTGGCCGGTAACGTGCTGCTGGTCCACGAGACCCTCAACCAGGTCAAGGAGCCGCGCCTGGCGTGGCTCTACAACGCCGGCCAGCGCCGCGTGCGGCGGGCTCCGCAGGTGTCCTACGACGGTCCCGGCACCGCCGCCGACGGCCTGCGCACCTCGGACAACTTCGACATGTACAACGGTGCGCCGGACCGCTACGACTGGAAGCTGGAAGGCAAGAAGGAAATCTACATTCCCTACAACAGCTACAAGCTCGACGATCCGAAGATCAAGTACAGCGAAATCGTCAAGGCCGGCCACATCAACCAGGACCTGACCCGCTACGAGCTGCACCGCGTCTGGCATGTGGTCGCGACCCTGAAGCCGGGCGAGCGGCACATCTACGCCAAGCGTGACTTCTACATCGACGAGGACACCTGGCAGGCCGCCGAGATCGACCATTACGACGGTCGCGGCACCCTGTGGCGCGTGGCCGAGGCGCATGCCGAGCAGTACTACGACAAGCAGGTGCCCTGGTACGCGGTGGAAACCCTCTACGACCTGCTCTCCGGCCGCTACCTGGCGCTGGGCATGAAGAACGAGGAGAAACAGGCCTACGACTTCAACTACAGCGCTTCGGAAAGCGACTACACCCCGGCGGCGCTGCGCCAGGAAGGGGTACGCTGAGAAACGGCGTTCCTAGCCACGAAGAAACCGGCCTTGTGCCGGTTTCTTCGTTTTCGCGGGCGGCGTGCCGCTCCGGCCGTCAATTCATTACAAAGTGTTTTCCCGCCTCGCCCGCGGATTCCGTCGTCGCCATCCTCCCGGCGGGCACCTGTGTGGCCGGGAAACGTTTGCCGCGCCTGGACCGCGCCGGGAAACCGGTCTTTCCTTGGTTATCGAGCTGAAGCGCCGGTGCGCTATTTCGTCCGAGCCGATGGATAGTGCTTCAAATAGCCATCACTTGTGGTTAGTCTCCGGAGCGTTCACGCCCCATACATAAACCAAGAAACCGGGTGATGACTGACTTCTCGCGCACCTTCTCGGGCACTCCATCCGCCGTCCTGCCGACGGCCAACCGCTTTTTCCGCCCCCGCTGCCGTCGGCCCATGTGGCGCGCCCGCGTCTTTGCCGTCGACTGCGCGACGGACTGGACGGTCGCCTGCTGCTGATCGCCGCGCCCGCCGGATTCGGCAAGAGTTCCCTGGCCATCGAGTTCTGCGAAAGCCTCGATCCGCGCTGGCAGAGCCTCTGGCTGGGACTGAGCAGCCGCGAGAGCGATCCCGGACGTTTCCTCGAACGCCTGCTCGATGGCTTGCGACAGTACCACCCGACCCTGGGCGAAGAGGCCCTCGGCCTGCTGAAGATGCGCCAGCGCCACCAGCCGTTCGCCTTCGAGACCTGGTTCGACGACCTGCTCGACGAACTCGCCCCCTGCCTGGACCCGCAGCGTCCCCTGCTACTGGTGCTGGACGATTACCACCTGGCCCAGGGCGCGGTGCTCGACCGTTGCCTGCAATTCCTCCTCAATCACCTGCCCGAGGGCCTGGTGCTGCTGGTCACCAGCCGGCAGCGGCCGGACTGGCACCTGGCGCGCCTGCGCCTGTCGCGGCAATTGCTCGAACTCAGCGAACAGGACCTGCGCCTGACCGCCGAGGAGAGCGGGGCGCTGATGGCCGCCAGCGGCCTCGAACTCGACGAGGACGCGCTGGACGCGCTGCTCGAGCGCAGCGAAGGCTGGGTCGCCGGGCTGCGCCTCTGGCTGCTGGCGCGCGGCGATCCAGAGGAGCAGGTCAGCCCCGGGGTACACGGCGCCGACGAACTGATCCGCGACTACCTGCTGGAGGAGGTGATCGAGCGGCAGCCGCCCGAGGTCCAGGCGTTCCTCGCCCAGACCGCGCGCTTCGAGCGCTTCTGCGCCGAGCTCTGCGATACCGTGCGCGAGGCCGGCGACAGCGCGGCGATCCTCGACCACCTGCAGCAGCACCAGGTCTTCCTCGTGCCGCTGGACGAAAACGGCCAGTGGTTCCGCTACCACCACCTGTTCTCCGACCTGCTGCTGGCGCGTCCCTTGCCCGACTTCGGTCCGTCCGCCGGCTCCCTGCACCTGCGCGCCTGCGGCTGGTTCAGCCGCCATGGCCTGCTCGACCAGGCGGTGGAGCAGGCGCTGCGCGCCGGCCAGCCGGACGTGGCGGCGAGCCTGGTGCAGAACCTGTCGGAAGAGCAACTGCTGGCGGAGCAGAACATCGCCACCCTGCTGCGCTGGAAGATGGACCTGCCGGACAGCCTCCTGGCGAGCACGCCGCGCCTGATCCTGCTGTACGGCTGGGCGCTGGCGCTGGCCTGCCAGTTGGATGCCGCGGAAGAACTGGCCGGCCAACTGGCGCGTTTCCTGCCGGCGCCGGACGAGTCCGCGCAGCGCGACCTGCTGGCCCAGTGGCAGGCCCTGAGCGGGGTGATCGCGCGCGGCCGCGGCGATATCGACAAGGCCGAGGCGCACTGCCGCGAGGCCTTGCAGGACCTCGCCGGGGAGCGCTATGGCACCCGCCTGCAATGCCTGTCGACGCTGAGCAACCTGGCGGTGACCCGTGGCGACTTCTGGCAGGCGCGCAACTACAACCGCGACGCCCTGGAGTTCGCCCAGCGCTACGGCAACCCGCTGTTCGAGGCACTGGTCCATTACGACCGCGCCCGCGTCCTCCAGGCGCGCGGCGAGGTGGCGCGCGCCGAGGAGGAGGTGCGCCAGGGCCTGGAACGCCTCCAGCACCTGCCGGCGCAACGCCGCTACGCGGTGCGCGGGCGGCTCCTGCTGTACCGCGGCTACCTGCGCAGCCTGGCGCTGCAGCCGGACGAAGCGCGCAAGTGGATCAAGCAGGGAATCGAGGAAACCCGCAGCTGCCGGGATGTCAGCCTGGTGATCGGCTATTGCGTCCTGGCCAGCCTGGAAGGGCGCCTGGGCAACTACGCGGCGGCGTTCGCCCGGCTTGGCGACGTCGAGCGGTTGATGCATGCCTGGGATATCCCGCCGATCTACTACCTGGCGGCGATCACCCTGATCAAGTGCGAACTCTGGCTGGCCCAGGGCCAGACCGAACTGGCCGGCGTCTGGCTACAGCGCCTGGGCGGCACCTACGGCGGGCAGGCGGCCACGCCGCCGGAATGCAGTCCGCTGCTGCCGCTGCATGTGGAGTTGCTCCAGGCCGGCCTGGAGCGCCGCGAAGGACGCCCGGAGGAAGCCGCCCGGCGCCTGGACCGGCTGGCCCGCTCGACGCGGGAGAACGGCGCGTTGCTGCCGGCTCGCCTGGCCCTCGGCCAACTGGCCGCGCTGCACCTGGAGCAGGGCCGCGAGCGCGAGGCGCTGGCGACCCTGCAACAGGCCATGGAGGGCGCAGTCGGGGGAGCCTTGCTGCCGCTCCACGAATTGCTCGTGCAGCAGCCGGAATGGTTGCGCGAACAGTTGCAGCGCTTCCCTGCCTGTCCCGGCGCCCAGCGCATGCGCGCGCTGTTGCCGGAGCCGCCCGCCGAGCCCGCGGGCAGTGCGGGCGAGGTGCTCAGCGGGCGCGAACTGGCGGTGCTGGAGCTGATCGCCCAGGGGTTGTCCAACCAGGAGATCAGCGAGCGGCTGTTCATCTCGCTGCATACGGTGAAGAGCCACGCCCGCCATATCAACGACAAGCTCGGCGTCGAGCGTCGCACCCAGGCGGTGGCGCGGGCCAAGCACATGGGGTTGTTGCGCTAGGCGCGCCACCCCATATGCCTGGCGTGCTGGCTCAGGGCTTCCAGCGTCGCAGGAGCAGGGCGTTGCCGACCACGCTGACGCTGGAGAAGGCCATCGCCGCGCCCGCCACCATCGGGTTGAGCAGGCCGAAGGCCGCCAGCGGGATGCCGATCACGTTGTAGATGAAGGCCCAGAACAGGTTCTGGCGGATCTTCGCGTAGGTCCGCCGCGAGATGTCCAGCGCCGCCGGCACCAGGCGCGGGTCGCCGCGCATCAGGGTGATGCCGGCGGCGTGCATGGCCACGTCGGTGCCGCCACCCATGGCGATGCCGACGTCGGCAGCGGCCAGCGCCGGGGCGTCGTTGATGCCGTCGCCGACCATCGCCACCACCCGGCCCCGGCCTTTCAGCTCGGCGACCGTGGCGGCCTTGTCCGCCGGCAGCACTTCCGCGTGTACGTCGTCGATGCCCAGGGCCTTGGCCACCACCGCCGCGCTGCCGCGGTTGTCGCCGGTGATCAGGTGGCTGTGGATATCCCGTCCGCGCAGGGCCTCCACCGCTTCGGCGGCGCCGTCCTTGAGGCTGTCGCCGAAGGCGAACAGGCCGAGCACGCGTTTCTCCGGAGCCAGTTCCAGCAGCCAGGACAGGGTGCGGCCCTCGGCCTCCCAGTCCGCGGCGGCACTCGCCAGCGCGCCGGGCTTGAGTTCCTGCTCGTCGAGCAGGCGGCGGTTGCCCAAGGCCAGCCGCCGACCCTCGACCTCGCCCTGGATGCCGCGACCGCTGAGGGCCTGGCTGGCGTTCACCGGCGGAACCTCCAGGTCGCGCTCGGCGCAGCGCTCGAGCACGGCCTTGGCCAGCGGGTGCTCGCTGCCGCGTTGCAGAGCGCCGGCGAGCCTGAGCAGTTGCTCCTGGTCGTCGCCGCCGAGGTGGATGATCTGCGGTCGCCCGGAGGTCAGGGTGCCGGTCTTGTCGAAGGCCACGCTGGTGACCGCATGGGCGACTTCCAGGGACTCTGCGTCCTTGATCAGGATGCCGTGGCGCGCGGCCACGCCGGTGCCGGCCATGATCGCGGTCGGGGTGGCCAGGCCGAGGGCGCAGGGGCAGGCGATCACCAGCACCGCCACGGCGTTAACCAGGGCCTGCTCCAGGCCGACCCCGGCGACCAGCCAGGCGCCGAGGGTGACCAGCGCGATGAGGATCACCACCGGGACGAAGACCTGGCTGACCTTGTCCACCAGCTTCTGGATCGGCGCCTTGGCGGCCTGGGCGTCTTCCACCAGGCGGATGATCTTCGCCAGCACCGTTTCCCCGCCGAGCGCAGTGGTGCGCAGGAGCAGGCGGCCTTCGCCGTTGATCGCGCCGCCGGTGACCTTGTCGCCGGGAGCCTTGGGCACCGGCAGGCTCTCGCCGGTGATCAGCGCCTCGTCGGCGTGGCTGCTGCCGTCGAGCACCTCGCCGTCCACCGGGAAGCGTTCGCCGGGACGCACCACCACCTCGTCGCCGAGGCGCAACTCGGCGATCGCCACCTCTTCCTCGCGACCGTCGCGCAGGCGCACCGCGCGCTCCGGGCGCAACGCCTCGAGGGCGCGGATGGCGCTGGCGGTCTGGCGCTTGGCGCGGCTTTCCAGGTACTTGCCGAGGAGGATCAGGGCGATCACCACGGTGGAGGCTTCGAAGTAGAGGTGCGGCATGTGGCCGGGCGGGGCGGTCAGCCAGAGGTAGACGCTGAGGCCGTAGCCGGCGCTGGTGCCGAGGGCGACCAGCAGGTCCATGTTGCCGGCGCCGGCCTTCACCGCGCGCCAGGCGGAGACATAGAAGCGCGCGCCGATGACGAACTGCACCGGGGTCGCCAGGAGGAACTGTGCCCACGGCGGCAGCATCCAGTGCAGGCCGGCCCATTCCACCAGCATCGGCAGCACCAGCGGCAACGCCAGCACCAGCGCGGCGATAACCCACCAGCGTTCGCGGCGCAGGCGGCGCTCGGCATCGTCCTGGCGTGGTTGCCCCGCGTCGAGCAGGCGGGCCTTGTAGCCGGCCTGTTCCACCGCCTGCAGCAAGGCCTGGCTGTCCACTGCGCCGAGCAACTCGAGGTGGGCGCGCTCGCTGGCCAGGTTGACGCTGACCTCGCGTACGCCGGGCACCTTCTTCAGCGCCCGCTCGACCCGGCCGACGCAACTGGCGCAGGTCATGCCCTCGATGGACAGTTCCAGGCTGCGCGCCGGAACCTGGTAGCCGGCCTGCTCGACCGCCGCCACCAGGGCCGGCAGGCTGTCCGCCGGGGCCTGTACGCGGGCCTGCTCGCTGGCCAGGTTGACCGAGGCGGCCGCGACCCCGGGCACTTTCTTCAGGGCTCGTTCGACACGGCCGGCGCAGGACGCGCAAGTCATGCCGCTGACCGGCAGATCGAGCTCGGTTAGCGTGGCGCTGTTCATGAGTCCTCCTTGGAATGGACAGAAGTGGCACCGCAGGCGCCCTGGGAGGCGCCGGTGAGATCTGTCGCCAGGTTCAGCCTTGACATCGTGTCAAGGTCAAGCCCCGGATTCATACAGGAAGGCGGCGCAGGGCGCAGTGGCGGCTTTATGTCGCAGGGGCAGGGGCAGGGGGAATGGCGCTGGAAAACCGTTGCGGCACGGAAAAGCGGAGGGTTTTCACAGGGGTGGGACCGATAACACTAGACCTCGCGAAGGGCTGCGCCAAGGTATTTCGTCGCTTGCGGAAAAAAAACCTGCTGATGACGAAAAGTACTTTTTACCGTCATATTTTTTGCGGTATTTGTGGAACCGTAGACCGCCGAACCCTGCAGCACAGGTGGCGGCCCCGGCCCTCACCTCTGCTGTCAGGCTCTCCCCACCGGAAGAGAGAAGGCGGCTCGCCCCCCGGCGGAGCGCCGACCCGGCATTCCGTCGCCAGGCCCTTAGCAGAAGGTGATCGCGTATGGATGACCACGGACGTTCCCGCCCCACCCAGCCCACCCTGTACGTCCTCGATACCAATGTCCTGATCCACGATCCGAATGCCCTGTTGAACTTCCAGGAACACCGCGTCGCGATCCCGATGACGGTGCTCGAAGAGCTGGACAAGCTGAAGACCGGAAAGCACACCATCGCCGCCGAGTGCCGCCAGGCCATCCGCCTGATCGACCAGGTACTCGGCGAGGCCACGCCCGAGCAGGTAGAGGGAGGGGTACCGATCCAGCGTGGCAAGAACGGCCCCAGCGGCAGCCTGTCGATCCTCATGAGCAAGCGTGCCGAGCCCATCACCTGGCTGCCGGAGCACCTCAACGACAACAAGATCATCAACCAGTTGGTCGAGCTGAAGAGCCGCCACAGCGGCGTGCGCGTGGTGCTGGTGACCAAGGACATCAACATGCGCCTGAAGGCGCGCGCCTGCGGGGTGGACGCGGAGGACTACCACACCGACCAGTTGATCGACGACGTGGCCCTGCTGTCGCGCGGCTACCATTCCCTCGCCGGCTCTTTCTGGGACCGCGTGAGCAAGGTCGAGACCCGCCAGGACCACGGCCGTACCTGGCATCGCGTGCAGCTCACCGACAACCTGCCGGCGGTGCACATCAACGAGTTCATCGTCGACGAACAGGGCTTCGTCGGCTGGATCAAGGGCATCCAGCAGGACGAGCTGACCATCCTCGACCTGCACCAGGAGCCGCTCCTGCACCAGGAAGCCTGGGGCCTGCGGCCACGCGACGTGTACCAGTCGCTGGCGCTGTACGCGCTGCTCGACCCGGACATCCACCTGGTCAACCTGTCCGGTGCCGCCGGTTCCGGCAAGACCATCCTGGCGCTCGCCGCGGCCATCGAGCAGACCATGGTCAGCAAGCGCTACCGGCGCATCATCGCCACCCGCAGCGTGCAGGGCCTGGACGAGGACATCGGCTTCCTGCCCGGCACCGAGGCGGAAAAGATGGAGCCCTGGCTCGGCGCCATCACCGACAACCTCGAAGCGCTGCACATGGACGACGAATGCACCCATGGCAGCGTCGACTACATCCTCAGCAAGGTGCCGTTGCAGTTCAAGTCGCTGAACTACATCCGCGGGCGCAGCTTCCAGCAGAGCCTGATCCTCATCGACGAATGCCAGAACCTCACGCCGCACCAGATGAAGACCATCATCACCCGCGCCGGCAGCGGTTCGAAGGTGATCTGCCTGGGCAACCTGGCGCAGATCGACACGCCCTACCTGTCCGCCACCAGCTCCGGCCTGACCTACCTCACCGAACGCTTCAAGGACTTCCCCCACGGCGTGCACGTGACCCTGCAAGGGGTGCCGCGCTCGGTGCTGGCGGAGTACGCCGAGGCGCACATGTGAAGTAGCCGGCGGCAATCGCCGGCCGATATCCCGCCCGGTTGAAAAAGCCGGGCGGGATATACATCCTGCCAGGCCCGGTCCGGGGACCGGGCCCGCATCGTTACCCGATCGGGATGAGGCGCCTTGCGCCGGCCTGCCCTACCTCTTTATGTATACAATCATCCCCCTTCCGAACCTCCCCCAGGCATCGCGTCATGCCTTCCAGGGCTTACAATGACTGGCCAGTATCCTCTTCCAGGAGCACCCACGTGCTGACCCATCTCGATTCCCAGGGCCGCGCCAACATGGTCGACGTCACGGAAAAGGCCGTGACCTCCCGTGAAGCCACGGCCGAGGCCGTGGTGCGCATGCGCCCGGAAACCCTGCAACTGATCCAGGACGGCGGCCATCCCAAGGGCGACGTCTTCGCCGTGGCGCGGATCGCCGGCATCCAGGCGGCCAAGCGCACCCACGAACTGATCCCGCTGTGCCATCCGTTGTTGCTCACCAGCGTCAAGCTCGAACTGCAGGCCGAGGCGCCGGACGCCGTGCGCATCCGCGCGCGTTGCCGGCTGGCCGGGCAGACCGGCGTGGAGATGGAGGCGCTCACCGCCGCCAGCGTCGCGGCCCTGACCATCTACGACATGTGCAAGGCGGTGGACCGCGGGATGGTCATCGAGCAGGTCCAGTTGCTGGAGAAGCTCGGCGGCAAGAGCGGCCACTACCGCAAAGAGGAGGAAGGGCAGGCATGATCCGCGTGCAGTATTTCGCCCGTTACCGCGAAGCCCTAGGCATCGACGGCGAGCAGTTGAACTGGGACGCCGGGCTGGCGACCCTCGGCGCCTTGCGCCAGCTCCTGGTGGAGCGCGGCGGGGCCTGGGAGCGTACCCTCGGCGAGCAGAACCTGATGTGTGCGCGCAATCAGGAACTGTGCGGCCTCGACGAGCCGTTGCAGGACGGCGACGAAGTCGCCTTCTTCCCCACCGTCACCGGAGGTTGAACCCATGGCCATCCGCGTCCAGCAGGCCGCTTTCGATCCGGGGCAGGAGCTTAACGCCCTGCATGCGCAGAACGTCGGCATCGGCGCGGTGGTCGGCTTCGTCGGCTACGTGCGCGACTTCAACGACGGTCGCGAGGTCGGCGGGATGTTCCTCGAACATTATCCGGGCATGACCGAGAAGGCCCTCGGCAAGATCGCCGCCGAGGCCGGGCAGCGCTGGCCGCTGCTGCGCCTGGAGATCCTCCACCGCATCGGCCGCCTGGAGCCGGGCGAGCCGATCGTCTTCGTCGGTTGCGCCAGCGCCCACCGGCAGGCGGCGTTCGACGCCTGCAACTTCGTCATGGACTACCTGAAGACCCGCGCGCCGTTCTGGAAGAAGGAAGACACCGCCGAAGGCCCGCGCTGGGTCGAAGGCCGCTGCAGCGACCAGGCCGCCGCGCAGCGCTGGGAGGAGTGACGTCTACCTCCTCGCGCCGCCGGCTTACCTCTTCGGAGGAATAGCCAGCCGGGGGCCCGCGGTTCAGGCTGAGGCATCGCCCGTTCCTAGGACCCCTTCCATGAGCCACCTGGCCACCTCCACCTTCCAGCCGCTGAACATCGCCATCCTCACCGTCAGCGACACCCGTACCCTGGAAACCGATACTTCCGGCCAGACCCTCGCCGACGCGCTGCTGGCCGCCGGTCATCGCCTGCACCAGCGGAGCCTGAAGACCGATGACATCTACCAGATCCGCGCGGTGGTCTCGGCCTGGATCGCCGACCCCGAGGTACAGGTCGGCCTGATCACCGGCGGCACCGGCTTCACCGCGCGGGACAACACCCCGCAGGCGGTCGGGCCGCTGTTCGAGCGCGATGTCGAGGGCTTCGGCGAACTGTTCCGCCAGGTCTCGCAGCGCGAGATCGGCACTTCCACCATCCAGTCGCGGGCGCTGGCCGGGCTCAGCAACGGTACCCTGGTGTGCTGCCTGCCCGGCTCGCCGGGCGCCTGTCGCACCGCCTGGAACGAGATTCTCCTGGCGCAACTGGACAGCCGCACCCGCCCGTGCAATTTCGTCCCGCACCTGAAGACCCCGCCAGCCGTGGCGCCGGTGGCCGGCTGCGGGTGCCGCTCGTGAGCGCTTGCGCCTGCGATGGCGGCCAACTGCGCCCGCTCGACGAGGCGCTGGCCGAACTGCTGGCGCGCGCGCCGCGCCCGCCAGCCTGCGAGAGCCTGGCCCTGGAGCGGGCGCTGGGACGAGTGCTCGGCGAGGACCTGCTGGCGCCGATGGACCTGCCGCATTGGGACAACAGCGCGATGGACGGCTACGCCTTGTGCTCCGCCGACCTGCCGCGCAGCGGCGGCAGCCTGACGGTCGGCGCGCGGATCGCCGCCGGCGACACCCGCGGCATGAGCCTGCCGCTGGGCCAGGCGGCGCGGATCTTCACCGGCGCGCCGCTGCCGACCGGCGCCGACTGCGTGGTGCCGCAGGAACTCTGCGTGGTCGACGGCGAGCGCGTGCAGTTGCCGCCGGTGAGCGCCGGCCAGCATGTGCGCCGGCGCGGCGAGGAGTTGCGTCGCGGCGCGCCGGTGCTGCGTGCCGGACAGCGCTTGCGCCCGCAGGAACTCGGCCTGCTGGCGAGTCTCGGCGTCGCCACGGTCTCGGTGCGTCGGCGCTTGCGCATCGGCCTGCTGAGCAGCGGCGACGAATTGCGCGAGCCCGGCCAGACACTGTTGGCCGGGCAGATCTACAACGCCAACCGTTACTGCATCGGCGCCTTGCTGCGCGGTCTCGGCTTCGAGGTGCACGACGAGGAAGTGCTGGCCGACGAACTGGTGGCCAGCCGCGATGCGCTCAGCCTGGCGGCCTCCGAATGGGACGCGCTGGTCACCAGCGGCGGTGTCTCGGTAGGCGAGGAAGACCACCTCAAGCGCGCCATCGCCGAGCTTGGCGAGGTCAACCTGTGGCGCCTGGCGATCCAGCCGGGCAAGCCGTTCGCCTTCGGCTCCGTGGCCGGCAAGCCCTGGCTGGGGCTGCCCGGCAACCCTGCGGCGGCGCTGGTCACCGCATTACTGGTGGCGCGTCCGTTCCTGCTTCGCCAGCAGGGACTGTTCGACGTAGTGCCGCGGCCGCTGGCGTTGCCGGCGGCCTTCGACTGGCCGCAACCGCGGGCGCGTCGCCAGTACCTGCGGGCGCGGCTCGATGAACGGGGGCGGGTGGAAATCCACCCGCAGCAGGGCTCGGCGATGCTGCTTGCCGCCAGTTGGGCGGACGGGCTGGCGGTGATCGAGCGCGGCGCCACCCTGGGCGTGGGTGATGCGATCGACTTTCTGCCGTTCTCCGCACTGATGGCCTGAGGCCTTCTTGATCCCGGTCAAGCGCCGACCGGGAGCGTCTTTCTAGAGTGTGGCGCCTGTGCCCCGGGGTTGCCCACTGCCGCGGAGCGCGTTTTTCGCCAGAGGAGCAACCCCATGCAACTGGTCTGTCCGGCGGGCAGCCTGCCCGCCTTGAAGTCGGCCCTGCGACAGGGCGCCGATGCCATCTACGTCGGTTTCCGCGACGACACCAACGCCCGCCATTTCGCCGGCCTCAACCTTGACGAACGCCAGTTGCAGGAAGGCCTGCGGCGAGTCCACGAGGCCGGGCGGCAGCTCTACGTAGCGGTCAACACCTATTCCAGCGCGCAGGGCTGGGAGCGCTGGCAGCGCGCGGTGGACCAGGCCGCCGACCTCGGCGTCGATGCGTTGATCGCCGCCGACGTGGCGGTGCTCGGCTATGCCGCGAAGCGTCATCCGCGGCTCAACCTGCATCTGTCGGTGCAGGGCTCGGCAACCAATGCCGCGGCCCTGGCCCTCTATCACGAACGCTACGGCATCCGTCGCGCGGTCCTGCCCCGCGTGCTATCGCTGGCGCAGGTACGCCAGGTGGCGGCCGGTAGCCCGGTGCCGGTGGAGGTGTTCGCCTTCGGCAGCCTGTGCATCATGGCCGAGGGCCGCTGCCACCTGTCCTCCTACGTCACCGGCGAGTCGCCGAACCTCTGCGGCGTCTGTTCGCCGGCCAGGGCGGTGCGCTGGAGCGAGGAACCGGAGGGGTTGACCTCGCGCCTCAACGAAGTGCTCATCGACCGCTACGCCGCCGGCGAGGCGGCCGGCTACCCGACCCTCTGCAAGGGCCGTTTCCTGGTCAATGGCCAGCGCTTCCATGCGCTGGAGGAACCGACCAGCCTGAACACCCTGGACCTGGTCCCGCAGCTGGCGGAAATCGGCGTGGCGGCGGTGAAGATCGAAGGCCGCCAGCGCAGCCCGGCCTACGTCGAGCAGGTCACCCGGGTCTGGCGCCAGGCGCTGGACAGCTACGCCAGCGCGCCGGGCGCCTATAGCGTGCAGCCGCAATGGCAGCGCGCGCTGGCCGGACTTTCCGAAGGGCACCAGACCACCCTGGGCGCCTATCACCGTTCCTGGCAGTGAGGACCGCCGCGATGAAACTGAGCCTGGGACCGCTGCTGTTCTACTGGGACAAGCGGCAGATATTCGATTTCTACGCCGAGATGGCCAGCCAGCCGCTCGACGTCATCTACCTCGGCGAGACCGTCTGCGCCAAGCGCCGGGCGCTGTCCCTGAATGACTGGCAGGCGCTGGCCCGCGAGCTGGCGCAGGCGACCCGTGCCGAGCTGGTGCTCTCCGGGCTGGCGCTGATCGAGGCCGCTTCGGAGCTGTCCAGCCTGCGCCGGCTATGCGAGAACGGCGAACTCCGGGTCGAGGCCAACGACATGGCCGCCGTCTATTACCTCAGCCAGCGCGGCGTGCCCTTTGTCGGCGGTCCGGCGCTGAACCTCTACAACGGTCATGCCCTGGCCGAACTGTATTCCTGGGGTATGCGCCGCTGGATTCCGCCGGTGGAAGTCTCCGGCAAGCTGCTGCGCGGGGTGCTCGACCAGGCTGCGCAGCTGGGCCTGGAGCAATTGCAGACCGAGGTCTTCGCCTACGGTCACCTGCCGCTGGCCTACTCGGCGCGCTGCTTCACCGCGCGGGCGGAGAACCGGCCCAAGGACGACTGCCAGTTCTGCTGCCAGCAGTATCCCGAAGGTATCCCGCTGCTCAGCCAGGAGGGCGAGGCGCTGTTCACCCTCAACGGCATCCAGACCATGTCCGGCAAGGTCAGCAACCTGCTGGCCGACTACCGCTCGCTGGAACATAGCGGCGCCGACCTGCTACGCCTGAGTCCTCGGGCGCAGGGCATGGCCGAGGTGATCGCGGCCTTCGACCGGGTACGCAAGGGTGCCGCTCCGCCGCTCGCTGTGGAAGGCTGCAACGGCTACTGGCACGGCCGGCCGGGGATGCTGCGGGCAGAGGAGGCAGGGCTATGCTGAACCGCCAACGCCTGCTCCTCGGCGTCGCCGGACGCCTGTTGCCGCTGGCGGCGAAGGTTCCGCGCGGGCTCCAGCACCTGGTCCTGCAACGGGTCGCCAACCGGCTGTTCGCCCAGCCGCTGGAGGAGGGCGCCTTCGACCTGCTGGAAGGTCGCTGGCTGCGCCTGGAAGTCAGGGACCTCGGCGTCGGCTGGTGCGTCACCCGGGTGCCCGGCGGCCTGCGCCTGGTCGAACGGCCACGGGCCAGCGTGACCATCCGTGGCGACTGGCGCGACTTCCTGCTGCTGGCCAGCCGGCATGAGGACCCGGATACCCTGTTCTTCCGCCGCCGCCTGGTGATCGAGGGCGACACCGAGCTGGGCCTGGCGGTCAAGAACCTCCTCGACAGCCTCGACCCGGAGCACCTGCCGCCCTGGTTGTGGAACGCCGTGGAACGGGCCGGGCGGGCAGTGCAGGAGGAGCGCGGCGAGGCGCCCCAGGGGCCGGTCCAGGGCGCGCGGGGCGGCTGAGGTCGGTGGAAAGGGGCGTATAGCGACGCCAATGTCGCTGGGCGCGCCCCTCCGATTGGGTGTATTCCCTGAAGCCTGAAACTCACTGAAGCTCTTTTCAGCGAGGCAACGCCCGGTTCGTTGCCGCATGGGCGGCGCGGAGCGAATGGGCGTTTCCCCTGACCAAACGGATAGCCTGTCTGTCCCCGTAACGCCCCTGTCAACTTGCCCCGGTAAACCGGACCTTCGTGAAGCCTGCGGAGAACTCCGGTATGAGTGGGATGGACCTCAAGCGCCGCCGCGTCGTGCAAGGCCTGGGCGCTGGACTGCTGTTGCCGGCGCTGGGCGCGCCGGCGGTGATCGCCTCGCCCAGGGCGCGGCCGAAGCTGACCGATGGCGTGCAATCCGGCGATGTGCAGGGCGACCGCGCGCTGGTCTGGAGCCGCACCGACCGCCCGGCGCGGATGATCGTCGAATGGGACACCCGTAGCGTCTTCAGCGAGCCGCGTCGGCTGGTCTCGCCGGTCACCGACGAGCGCCTCGACTACACCGCGCGCATCGACCTGCGTGGCCTGCCGGCCGACCAGTCGATCTTCTACCGGGTGCGCTTCGAGGATGCCCGCGACGGCAGCCTGAGCAAGCCCTGGTTCGGCCACCTGCGCAGTGCGCCGAGCGAGGCGCGCAATATCCGTTTCGTCTGGAGCGGCGACACCTGCGGGCAAGGTTTCGGGATCAATCCGGATATCGGCGGCATGCGTATCTACGAAGCCATGCGCCGGCGCCAGCCGGATTTCTTCCTGCACAGCGGCGACACCATCTATGCCGATGGGCCGATCCCCGAGCGCATCGAGACCGAGAGCGGGCGCATCTGGCGCAACCGGGTGACCGAGGCCAAGAGCAAGGTCGCCGAGACCCTCGACGAGTTCCGCGGCAACTACCGCTACAACCTGCTCGACGACAACCTGCGCCGCTTCAACGCCGAGGTGCCGCAGATCTGGCAATGGGATGACCACGAGACCACCAACAACTGGTCCTCCAGCAAGCAGCTCGACGAGCGCTACCAGGTGAAGGACATCGACGTGCTGGCGGCCCGTGCACGCCAGGCGTTCCTCGAATACGCGCCGCTGCGCTTCCAGCGCCAGGGGCGCGACGGGCGGATCTACCGCAAGGTCGCCTACGGCCCTTTGCTCGACGTGTTCGTCCTCGACATGCGCAGCTACCGCGGCGGCAACAGCGCCAACCTGCAGGCGCGGCGCAGCGCCGCCACCGATTTCCTCGGCCGTGAACAGTTGCAATGGCTCAAGCGCGAGTTGCGCGGTTCGCGCGCGCAGTGGAAGGTGATCGCCGCCGACATGCCGATCGGCCTCTGCGTGCCCGATGGCAAGGACGCCCAGGGCCGCGACCGCTGGGAGGCCATCGCCAACGGCAACGACGGCGCCGCCCTCGGCCGCGAGCTGGAGATCGCCGACCTGCTGCGCTTCGTCCAGCGCGCCGAGGTGCGCAACACCGTCTGGCTGACCGCCGACGTGCATTACTGCGCAGCCCACCACTACAGCCCGGAGCGCGCCGCGTTCAAGGACTTCGCGCCGTTCTGGGAGTTCGTCGCCGGGCCTCTCAATGCCGGTAGTTTCGGACCCAACGCGCTGGATGGCACGTTCGGCCCGCAGGTGATGTTCCAGAAGGCCCCGCTGGTCCAGAACAGTTCCCCCTTCGCCGGCTACCAGTTCTTCGGCGAGGTGGAGATCGATGCGCAAAGCCGCGCGCTCACCGTCACCCTGCGCGACCTCGACGGCGAGCCGGTGTTTTCCCAGGAACTGCAGCCCGACGGCGCCTGAGCCGCGGCGACCCCATTCCGATAAAGGAGTATCCCGATGCACCCCTTGCGTAACGCCGCCCTGCTGGGCGGCCTGGCCCTGCTGGGCCTGCCGGTGGCCAACGCCGCCGAGCTGATCATCTCCGAGTATGTCGAAGGCAGCGGCAACAACAAGGCGCTGGAGTTCTACAACAGCGGCAGCCAGGTCCTCGACCTCTCCGCCTACCGCGTCGAGTTCTATTTCAACGGCGCCAGCGCGGCGGGCCGCAGCATCGACCTGAGCGGCAGCCTGGCGCCGGGCAAGACCTTCGTCCTCGCCAACGGCGTGGCCGACCCGGCGTTGCTGGCGCTGGCCAGCCAGCGGGTGGAAGGCAGCTGGTTCAATGGCAACGATGCGGTGCTGCTGCGCCGGCGCAGCGGCGAGATCCTCGACAGCCTCGGCCAGGTCGGCTTCAACCCCGGCACGACCTGGGGCAGCGGCGATGTGCAGACCCTCGACCGGAGCCTGGTGCGCAAGGCCGACATCCGCGACGGCGACAGCGATCCCAGCGACGCCTTCGACCCGGCGGCGCAATGGCTGGGCTACCCGCGCGACACCTTCGCCAACCTCGGCCAGCATGGCGCTGGCGAGCCCGGCGGCGGCGAGGAGGCCGGCCTGCGACCGATCCACGAGGTGCAGGGCGCCGGCGCCGAAAGTCCGCTGGTGAACCAGCGGGTCGCCATCGAGGGCGTGGTGGTCGGCGACTTCCAGAACGCCAGCGAGCTGAAGGGCTTCTACGTGCAGCAGGAAGATGCCACGGTGGACGGCGACCCGGCGACCTCCGAAGGCATCTTCGTCTACGACGGCGGCAACGGCAGCGACGTCAAGCTCGGCGACCGCGTCCGGGTGACCGGCCAGGTCCGCGAGTTCAACGGCCTCACCGAACTGGTCGGGCCGCTGCAGGTCAGCGTCCTGGCGAGCGGCGTGGCCTTGCCGACGCCGGCCGGCATCAGCCTGCCGCTGGCCAGCGCCGATGCGCTGGAGCGCTACGAAGGCATGCGCGTGCAGCTCCGCCAGACGCTGACCGTCAACGAGGTCTACAACCTCGGCCGCTACGGCGAGGTCCTGCTGTCCTCCGGCGGCCGCCAGATGACTCCGACCAACGTGGTGGCTCCCGGCGAACAGGCCAAGGCCATGCAGGCGCGCAACGACCTCGACCGGATTCTCCTCGACGACGGCCGCAGCGGGCAGAACCCCGACCCGATCCGCTACCCGGCACCGGAACTGAGCGCCTACAACAGCCTGCGCGTCGGCGACCGTACCAGCGCCATCGACGGCGTGCTCGACTACTCGGCCGGCAGCTACCGTATCCAGCCGTTGCAGACGCCGACCTTCGAGGCAGCCAATCCGCGTCCGGCCCAGCCGGCGGTGGAAGGGCGCCTGCGGGTGGCCAGCTTCAACGTGCTCAACTACTTCAACGGCGATGGCAAGGGCGGCGGTTTCCCCACCTCGCGCGGAGCCAACACGGCCGAGGAGTTCCAACGGCAGAAAGCGAAGATCGTCGCGGCGATCCTCGCCTCGAAGGCGGACATCGTCGGCCTGATGGAGATCGAGAACGACGGCTACGGCGAGTTCAGCGCCATCGCCGACCTGGTCAACGGCCTCAACGCCAGCCTACCCCAGGGCCAGCGCTATGCCTTCGTCAACCCGAACCGGGCGAAGCTGGGCAGCGACGAAATTGCCGTGGGGCTGATCTATCGCGGCGACAAGGTCCGCACCTATCGATCCGCGGCGGTGCTCGACAGTTCGGTGAACCCGGAGTTCGACGACACCCGCAACCGTCCGACCCTGGCCCAGACCTTCCAGGAGATCAATGGCGGCGAACGCCTGACCATCGCGGTGAACCACCTGAAGTCGAAGGGCTCGGCCTGCGACGGCGACCCGGACACCGGCGACGGCCAGGGCAACTGCAACCTGACCCGGGCGCGCGCCGCCCAGGCCCTGGTGGACTGGCTGGCGGGCGATCCGACGGGCGCCAAGGAGCCTGATCGCCTGATCATCGGCGACCTCAATTCCTATGCCAAGGAAGACCCGGTGAACGTCATCCGCAGCGCCGGCTACACCGACCTGGTGGCGCGTCAGGCGGGCGCAGGAAAGGGCTATTCCTACGTGTTCTCCGGGCAGTCCGGCTACCTTGACCACGCCCTCGCCAACGCCAGCCTGGCGCGCCAGGTACGCGGCGCGGTGGAGTGGCACATCAACGCCGACGAGCCCCGGGTGCTGGACTACAACGTCGAGTTCAAGACCCCTCGGCAGCAGGACAGCCTGTACAACGCCGAGCCGTACCGGGCCTCCGACCACGACCCGGTGGTGATCGGTATCGACCTGCGCCGGGTGGCGATGAAGAAGCACCGCAGGTAGGCAGCGGATAGCGCCCGTGGCGTTGGTCGCCATGCAGAAAGGCCACCCTCGGGTGGCCTTTCTGCATGGCACGTGGGCCTGTAGGGCGAATAACCGCTTGCGGTTATCCGCCGTTGTGGCGGGATCTCGGCGGATAACGCCGGTGGCGTATTCGCCCCACGGAACGCAGGCGGCTTTTGCTTCGTACGTCGTCAACCGCGCAGCGGCGGCAGGTAGCCCAGTTCCATCAGCTTGATGTCCGCTTCGCCGACGCGCTCGAAATGTTCGCGACGGGTTTCGTCCATCGGTTCGCGGCCGTTCAGCAGCAGGGTGCCACGGCCGGGAATGTCGACCAGCTCCGTAGCCGCCGGGAAGTCCGTGGCCCTTAGCGGATGCGGGCAGAAGCCGATCCAGCCGATGCTGCGGCGGTCCGGGAAGGTCCGCTGGTGTACGAAGTACGCATGCGGAGCGAGCATGCCCCAGGTCGTTTCGGGCCAGATTTCCAGCGCCGCGAGGAAGATCGCGACGAAGGAGGAAGCCGGTGCGTCGAACACTTGCAGCAGGCTGCCGGCATCTTCCAACTGGAGCCTGGACGAGACGGCCCTGCCGCTGGCCTCGTAGTCCAGCGACAACCCGCCCTTGAGCGGATCCTCCTCGCCGTTCCATAGCACCAGTTCCACCGCCCGGGTGCGTCGGTCACGCGACAGGGCCTTGGCGAGATCCTGGCGGTGCTCGGTGACGTTGTGGCTGAGGGCATCGCGCAGGGAGTCGCCGCACAGGTACCAGTTCTCCAGCACCGGATGGAGGGGCGCGAGGGCATCGAGGAAGCGCTCTATCCGTTGCAGGTGCTGGTCGTCGTCCAGTTCGAGGAGCCGTGCCGGATCGAAGTACAGCTCGAATATGTAGCGCCTGAAAGCCTTGGCGTCCGTCATGCGCAATACCCCGGGTTCTCTTCGCAAAACCTTTTCATCTCTTCCTGTTCCTTCGCGCGGGTTTCCTGGTAGTCGTCGTGCTCGTCCGTTCCCGGCATCGGATTCCAGAATGCCTTCAGGTTGGCCAGTCCCATGCGCAGGTACTCCGCGGCGCAGTACTCGTAGACGATCCGCTGCAGGAAGTGCCATTCGACGAACACCGGCGGGGTCGGTCGGGCCTTGTCGCTGTGGACCTCGGCCTTCTGCAGCAGGTCCGACTTCACCTTGGCCCGCGCCCAGGGCCTGGGCACGCCGAGCAGCGGGACGAACAGGAAGGCGTAGTTGGCCTTCGCCTCCAGCAGGGTGCAGCGCGGCTCGTCGAAGCCGTCCCACCAGGTGCCGCTCCAGAACCATTCGTGGGGAAACGGGAAATTGGTCACCCACTGCTGGTAGCGCGCGGACAGGTCCGACATGCTGTGGCCCTTGCCGTTATTGGCGATGGCCATTTCGCCCCGGGACGGCGGGCACTCCACGCAGTCCTTGTCGCGGCCCTGGCTCTTGCTGCAATCGCGCTCGGCTTCCCGGGTCCGGTCGCGGCTCAGCGTGCCGGTCTCGGTCCTGGGCAGGGTCTGCGGAACCGGCATCGGACGCGGTACCGGCCTGGGCAGCGCGCCGGGGCCGGTCGCGGCAGCGGGCGCGGCGCCGGCATCGGCAAGTGCGGCCGGGGCGGCGCGGGTAGTTCGAAGGGCAGCCGCGGACCCATGCGGGGCAGCGGTCGGAAAAGCGCGCCTATGCCGCTCATGCCGGTCTCCCCGAGGTTTCGTACGCGCGCCATTTCTGGCTGGCCAGGCGAAACTCGACGATCCGTTCGTAGTCCTGGAAGCGTTGTTCCGGGCTGTCCGCCAGCGGCCGGCGCATGTGTGCGAGAAACGCCGGCGTGTCCTGGAAAGCGGGGAAGGCCAGGCCGTGCAGAAGAAAGCGTTCGATCGTCCCGGGCTCTTCGATACCCAGTTCCAGCGCCGTCGCGCGCAGCTCGCCGAGTTGCCGGATGGCGGGCAGCAGGCCGCGTCGTTCGAGCCAGGCGGGAGCCTCCCGGCGTACCTCCAGCAGGACCCGCTCGATGACTTCGTCGTCGCGGACCCGCTGCAGGCGATCCAGTTGGCCGGCATCCAGTTCAAGCATCGGCGGTCCGCTCCGTTTCCCGGTCATAGACGAGATAGCCGCCCTGCAGGGGCTGCCAGACCTGCCAACGCTCCAGCGGCGCCATCACTTGCGTCCATTGCCGCGCGGTCATGACCTGTTCCAGCGCCCGGCGCACTTCCGGGCTGTAGTAGCGCAACAGCGCCCGGCGGCCGTCGGGCATGCGGGTGAAGAGCAGCCCGGCGAAGTGTTTCGCGAGGTTTTCGAAGGACGCCCGGCTCCACAGCCAGGAGGCCATGGGCGAGCGGCGGTCCCAGTCGCGCAGCCAGCCGAGGAACTCGCCCGATGACGAAAGCGGGGCGCTGTCCATGAATTCGATCAGGACCGGCCCGGCATGGGCGATTTCGTCCAGCTCGCTCCCGGCCAGCAGCCAGCGCGAGCGGATTTCCCCCGCGGCCTTTTCCAGGCGGGTGTCCAGGGTCAGGTAGCGGGCGCCGTCCGCCAGGGCGAACAGGCGGCTGTCCGGCGTAGGCGCCGCGAGCGCCGGCTGGAGCCGGCTCACGGTGCGCCGCCGAGGCTTTCCAGGGGCACCAGGGCCTGGTTGCGGCGTGCCGCCAGCAGCAGGCATTGCAGGCACAGCTTCGGTGGGGCGAGGGCGAGAGCGGGTGCGCCGCCGCCGCTGTTGCCGATCAGCACCGTGCCCGCCCCGCCGACCACCAGGTTGCCGTGGGTGCCGACGCTACCTACCACGGTGGCGGGCTTGCCGTTGATCAGTACGTTGGCGATGACGTTGGCGCTGAGGGTGGCGCCGCAGGCGGTGGCGTCGCCCTGGCGGGCAGCGGACCGATGGTCGAAGAAGACGTCGGGCGAGCCGCCGACGATCGGGTTGCTGCCGTGGCCCGGTAGCGGACACGCGGTCGGATCGCCCAGGCGCGCAGCGGGTTTGCCGCTCATGCTCAAGTCCCTATGAGATAAACCCTGGCACTCTGCCGTGCCACTCGGGGGCGGACAACCTATCTGAACTGCTCAGGAGGCACCTTCGGAAACGGCTTGGGCAACCGCGTCCTTGCCTGGTTGCGCTTGAAGGGATTTCCTACCTGGAAGTATCGTCACCCGCCTGCGAAAGGCGCAGGCGTACGGAGCGATGGCGCGATGGGGAGGGGAGCCTGGGAGGAGGGAAGGAGGCGTTTCGCACAGCGTCGCGTTCGCTTTGCCTGCGCAGGGGCTGTCCGCCGATACCGCGCTGGAGCGACGGATAGCCGCGATACGGTTATCCGCCCTGCGCCGAGACCGCCGCGGGAGGAGACAGGTAGGCTGTTCCTGGCTCCTCCCGTGCGATCAGTGATGCTCGCGCGTCGCGCGGAAGCGGATGTCCGGCCAGCGTTCTTCCATCAGGCTGAGGTTGACGCGGGTCGGTGCCAGGTAGGTGAGGTGCCCGCCGCCGTCCACGGAGAGGTTCTCGAAGGCCTTGTCCTTGAACTCCTTGAGCTTCTTCTCGTCGTCGCACTCGATCCAGCGTGCCGACCAGACGTTGATCGCCTCGTAGGCGCACTCGACCTTGTATTCCTCCTTCAGGCGGCTGGCGACCACGTCGAACTGCAGCACGCCCACCGCACCGAGGATGATGTCGTTGTTGCGCTCGGGGAAGAACACCTGGGTCGCACCTTCCTCGGCCAGTTCCTGCAGGCCCTGGCGCAACTGCTTGGATTTCAGCGGGTCTTTCAGGCGCACGCGGCGGAACAGTTCCGGGGCGAAGTGCGGGATGCCGGTGAAACCGAAGTTCTCGCCTTCGCTGAAGGTGTCGCCGATCTGGATGGTGCCGTGGTTGTGCAGGCCGATGATGTCGCCGGCATAGGCCTCTTCCAGTTGCTCGCGCTCGGAGGAGAAGAAGGTCAGCGCGTCGGCGATCTTCACGTCCTTGCCCAGGCGCACGTGGCGCATCTTCATGCCTTTCTCGTACTTGCCCGAGCAGATGCGCATGAAGGCGATGCGGTCGCGGTGCTTGGGATCCATGTTCGCCTGGATCTTGAACACGAAGCCGGAGAACTTCTCCTCGGTCGGCTCCACGCTGCGTTCGTGGGTGGCGCGCGACAGCGGCTGCGGCGCCCAGTCGACGATGCAGTCGAGGACCTGGTCGACGCCGAAGTTGCCCAGCGCGGTGCCGAAGAACACCGGGGTCATCTCGCCCTTGAGGAAGGCGTCCTTGTCGAATTCGTGGCAGGCGCCCTGCACCAGCTCCAGCTCCTCGACGAAATTGTCGTAGAGATCGCCGAGGTGGGCGCGGGCTTCGTCGGAGTCGAGCTTTTCGATGACCTTGGTCTCGACGCGCTCGTGGCCGTGGCCCGGGACGTAGACGATGATCCTGTCGTCGGCCAGGTGGTAGACGCCCTTGAAGTCCTTGTAGCAGCCGATCGGCCAGGTGATCGGCGCGGCCTTGATCTTCAGCACCGCCTCGATCTCGTCGAGCAGCTCGATGGGGTCGCGGATGTCGCGGTCGAGCTTGTTGATGAAGCTGACGATGGGCGTGTCGCGCAGCCGGCAGACTTCCATCAGGGCGATGGTCCGCGGTTCGACGCCCTTGCCGCCGTCGAGCACCATCAGCGCCGAGTCCACCGCGGTCAGGGTGCGGTAGGTGTCTTCGGAGAAGTCTTCGTGGCCGGGGGTGTCGAGCAGGTTGATCATGTGCTCGCGGTAGGGGAACTGCATCACCGAGGTGGTGATGGAGATGCCGCGCTGCTTTTCCATCTCCATCCAGTCGGACGTGGCGTGGCGGTCGGACTTGCGCGACTTCACGGTACCGGCGACGGCGATCGCCTTGCCCATCAGCAGGAGCTTCTCGGTGATGGTGGTCTTACCGGCGTCGGGGTGGGAAATGATCGCGAAGGTACGGCGCTTCGCGACTTCGGCGGCCTGAGTGGTCATGGATGCGTGCCTGCTGGAATCCGTTGGCGTGGGCGCGGGACGGCCCGGAAAAACGCGGGATTATAGCGGTAAAACGCGGCGCGTCGGGATGCCTGTCATCCGGCGATCGATGGAATTGCCGGTGGACAGCGAACTTGTCGCAGTCGTGCCGTTCCAAGCAGCCAGCGGCGGCCACCGCCGGATAGACTGCTTTCATTTCACCCGATCGAAGGAAATCACCATGAACGGAGTATCCAGACTGCTCTCCCTGGCCTTGCTGGGCGCGGCGCTGCACTGGGCGCCGGCGCAGGCCGAGGAGCAGCCGCGGCTGTTCGAACTGCTCGGCCAGCCCGGCTACAAGGCCACCTGGCATGCCATGTTCAAGGGCGAGAGCGACGTGCCGAAATGGGTTTCCGACGCCAGCGGCCCGAGTTCCCCGTCCACCAGCCTGAGCCTGGAGGGCCAGCCCTACGTCCTGGCCAACAGTTGCAAACCCCACGATTGCGGCAACAACCGCCTGCTGGTGGCGTTCCGCGGCGACAAGAGTGCCGCCTACGGGCTGCAGGTGAGCCTGCCGGACGAGCCCGCCGAAGTCATGCAGACGCCGAGCAAGTACGCCACCTATCGCTGGTACGGCGAACCCTCCAGGCAGGTCCGCGAGCTGCTGATGAAACAGTTGGAGAGCGATCCGAACTGGAAGTGACGCCGGGCCTGAGGGTAACCAGGCCCGGCGGCGGGGAGGGCGGATGATCGCTGGCGATCGTCCGCCGTTGCGCCATGCGCTCCCGCGGTCTTTCTTCAGAAACCGACCGAGGCCTGTACGTACAGGGTGCGCGGCTGGCCGACGTAGAGGCCCTTGTTGTTGTCGTCGAACGAGCGGGTGTAGTAGCGGCGATCGAACAGGTTCTTCACCCCCAGGCCGAGCTTGAGGTCGTTCAGTTGCGGGCCGAAGTCGTAGGTGCCGCGCGCGCTCCAGACCATCCAGCCGGCGATCCGCCCGGTGCTGCCGTCGGCGCTTTCGCTCTCGGTGTTGGCGTTGTCGGCGTACTGGCTGGTCTGGAAGCTGCCGTCGAGGTTGTAGCTCCAGGCGCCGGTGCGGTAGTTGGCGCCAAGGGTGCCCTTGTGCTTCGAGGAGAACGGCACCTGGTTGCCCTTGTTCGGCCCGTCTTCGCGAATGCTCGCGTCGACGTAGGCGTAGCTGGCATAGACGTCGAAGCCGGAGAGCAGCGGGTCGAGATCGGCCAGGTCGTAGGCGATCGCCGCCTCGATGCCCTTGTGCCGGGTCTTGCCGCGGGCGGTCACGCTGTCGGTCTGCTGGTTGCTCTCGTACTGGTTGTCGAAGTTGATCAGGAAGGCGCCCAGTTCGGCGCGCAGGATGCCGTCGTCGTAGCGGCTGCCGAGTTCCCAGGTGCGGGCCTTCTCCGGCTCGATGTCGCCGCTGCGCACCGCCTTGCCCATCTGGCTGTACTGCACGGTGCCGAACGAGCCCTCGGTGTTGGCGTAGAGGTTCCAGCTCGGCGTGAGGTGGTAGATCACGTTGAGCGCCGGTAGCGAGGCGTTGTAGCGGCCGCTGTCCTTGCTGTTCTTCAGCAGGTTCTTCTGTTCGGAATCGATCTTCTCGTAGCGGATGCCGGGGGTGATGGTCCAGTTGCCGATGTCGATGCGATCGTCGATGTAGAACGCGTTGGCTTCGGTGCTGCCGCGGGTGTCGCGGTCGTTGCGGCTGCCGGTGCTGGGTAGCTGGCCGCTGTCGGCGCGGGTCCAGTAGCGCAGCTCGTGGCTGGCTTCGTTGACGTAGCGGTGGCCGATGCCCACTTCGTGGCGACTTTCGCCCAGCTCGAAGCCCTGGCTGAAGCGGGTTTCCAGGCCTCGCACCCAGTATTCGCGCGGCGACAGGGTGAGGTTGCGGCCCTGGTCGAGGTAGCCGCTGCGCAGGGTCTTGGTGAAGAAGCCGGTGACGTTGAGCTTCTGGCTGGCGTTGGGGGTGTATTCGTAGCTGGCGCTGGCCAGGGTACGGCGGCCCCAGAACTTGTCGTAGGGACGGGTCGACTGGTACGGGTCGTCGCGGTAGGCCGCGGTGCCGAGGCCGCCGGGCATGTCGGCCTCGCCGTCGTAGTACTGGGTCATCGCCGAAAACGCGTGTTCGTCGCTGGGCTGGAAGCGGCCCTTGAGGATCAGGTCGTCGATCCGCGTATCGCTGTGCTCGCGCCAATCGCCGCCGCGGGTGCCGGAGTAGAGCAGGGCGCCGCCGAGGCCGTTGGCGCCGGTGCCGCCGATCAGCACGTTGTGGGTGGTCTTCAGGCCGTCCTGGCTGGAGCTGGGGCTGAGTTCGCTGTGCACGTCGAGCTTGGTGGCGAAGTCCTCGGGGATCGCCCGGGTCACGAAGTTGACGATGCCGCCGACGTTCTGCGGCCCGTAGCGCACCGCGCCGCCGCCGCGGACCACGTCCACCGCGTCCATGTTGCCGATGGACACCGGCGCCAGCGACAACTGTGGCTGGCCGTAGGGGGCGAAGGGCACCGGGATGCCGTCCATCAGCACCGTCGAGCGCGACGCCAGGCGCGGGTTGAGGCCGCGAATGCCGAAGTTCAATGCCAGGTCGTGGCTGCCGGTGCCGTTGTTGAGCGGCGCGCTGACCCCGGG
The DNA here is from genome assembly GCF_001457615.1 of Pseudomonas aeruginosa. Lineage (GTDB taxonomy): Bacteria > Pseudomonadota > Gammaproteobacteria > Pseudomonadales > Pseudomonadaceae > Pseudomonas > Pseudomonas aeruginosa. The sequence goes on from NZ_LN831024.1 coordinate 1,118,903, forward strand.
AATGCGCTCCAGCACTTCGCGGGTGCTGGCCGCGCCTTGGGCCTGGAACTGCTCGCGGCGGACCACGTCGCGCGCACCGGGATGCTCGAAGACGTCGGCGGCGCTGGCGTCGGCCAGCCAGTCGCCGACCACGGTGAGCGCCTGCAGGTTGGCCGGGTCTTCCACCGGCAGCGCTTCCAGGGTGTAGGCGCCGTCGCCGCGGGCGCGCGCCTCCAGGCCGGAGCCGGCGAGCAGGGCGGCCAGGGCTTCCTCCAGGGTGTACTCGCCGTCCAGCGCCTGGCTGCGTCGCGCGGCGGTCTGTTCCGGGCTGAAGGCGATCAGCACGCCGGCCTGGCGGCCTAGGTGGTTCAACGCCTGCTCCAGCGGCTCGGCAGGCAGGCGGTAGTACTGGCGGGCATCGGTGCGGATCTCGGCGGCGCAGGCGCTGCCGGCGGAAACCAGGACGGGACCGCCGAGGCAGGCGAGGAGCAGGGCGCGGCTGAGCGGCGACAGGGCGCGTGACGGGGACATGAGGGACACTCCAGTGGATCTTTCGAGGTTGGCTTTCCTCCTCTGTCACGCGAGGTGGGGAAAAAGGCTCAGGTGCGCGGAAATATCTTTCCGCTCATTCGCGCGGGTGCACGCCGACCCAGTAGCGGGTGACGCGCCGTACCTCCACGGGCAGCACCGCCGGCAGGGTGGCGAGGATCCGCTCGCTATCGTCCAGCGGATAGCTGCCGGAAATCCGCAGGCCGCCGATGCGCGGGTCGCAGCCCAGCCGGCCGGGGCGGTAGCGCGCGACTTCGGCGAGGAATTCGTCCAGGCGCATGCCGGCGGCCACCAGCATGCCGTCGGTCCAGGCGCCGCTGCCGACCGGCAGCGGCTGCGGAGCGCCGAGTCGCTCGCGGTCGAAGTCCAGTTGCCGGCCGCTGGGCAACAGCAGGCCCTGGCCGGCGCGGTTCTCCACCTGTACCGCGCCTTCGTGGACGGCGACGCGGGTGCGTCCGGCGAACTGGCGCACGTCGAACCGGGTGCCCACCGGTCGCAGCCGGCCTTCCGCGCTGTACACGTGCAGCGGGCGCGGGTCGTGGCCGGTGCTGAGCTGGATTTCCCCGCGCAGCAGGAGCAGGCGCCGTTCGCCGGCATCGAAGCGGACATCCACCGCCGTGTCGCTGTTCAGCTCGAGGCGACTGCCGTCGGCCAGGGCCAGGCGCCGGCGTTCGCCGACGCCGGTGGCATAGTCGGCGCTCCAGCGCTGCAGGCTGCCGCTCTCGCGCAGGCCCCAGGCGCTGCCGCCGGCGGCCAGGACCAGCAGCAGGGTCTTCAGCGCGCGCCGGCGTTGCGGCGAATGCGGTGCGTTGATGGCGGCCAGGGCCAGTGGCGTGCCTATCCCGGCCAGGCGCTGGTTGACCGCCTCGATGTGGCGCCAGGCCTGCTCGTGTTCCGGGGCCGCCTGGCGCCAGCGCTGCCAGGCCTGGCGCAGGCGTTCGTCGTCGGCGCCGCCCTGCAGCTCGACCAGCCAGCGCACGGCCTGTTCAGCCACCTGCGGCGGCACCTTGGGTGCGGCGGGCAGGCTCATGGCAGCTCGGCGAAGTAGCAGCGTTGCGCAGCCTTGAGCATGTAGCGCTTGACGCTGCTCAGGGAGATGCCCAGCTGCGTGGCGATCTCGGCGTAGCCCAGGCCGTCGAGCTGGGCCAGCAGGAAGGTCTCCTTGGCCAGCGGCGGCAGACCGTCGAGCAGACGGTCCAGCTCGACCAGGGTCTCCAGGACGATGGCGCGGGTCTCTTCGCTGGGGACTTCCCGCTCGGGCAGGCTGGCCAGGGCTTCCAGGTAGGCGCGCTCGACGTCCTGGCGGCGGTAGTGGTTGCACAGCACGCGGCGGGCGATGGTGGTGAGGAAGGCGCGCGGTTCGTCGATGCGCGCGGCCTGGCGCGAAACCAGGACCTTGACGAAGGTGTCCTGGGCCAGGTCGGCGGCGTTCTGCGGGCAGCCGAGGCGGCGCCGCAGCCAGCCCGTGAGCCAGTGGTGGTGGTCGCTGTAGAGGGTATGCAACGCGGCCGCATGGGCGAGGTCGGCGCTCGACACCTGGACATTCCCGGAGCAGAAGGATTAACGAATGATAATAGTTATCATTTTATGCTGCGGGAATGCCTGCCTACAACCGCAGGCTGTCGGCGCCTGGCTTTCAGGAGGCTTTCAGGGCGGCGCGGTACTGCCCCGGGGTGGCGCCATGGGCTTCGCGGAAGCGCCGGTTGAAATGGCTCGGACTGGCGAAGCCGCAGGCCAGCGAGACCTCCTGGAGCGGCTGCGCGGAGTACGCCAGCAGGTCGCGGGCCCGCGCCAGGCGTCGTTCCAGCACGTAGCGGTGCGGCGGCAGGCCGAAGGATACGCGGAACATGCGCGCGAAGTGGTACTCGGAGAGCGCCGCCAGCTCCGCCAGCGACCCCAGTTCCAGCGGCTGCTCCAGGTGGCTTTCGATGTAGTCGGCCAGGCGCCGCCGCACGTGCGCGGCCAGCCCGCCCTGCCAGCGTACGTCGGTACGCCTGCCGCACCCGGTGAGCAGCAGGTGGTCCACCGCCTGGTGGGCGAGGCTGGTGCATAGCAGGCGCTCGCCGGGTTCGTTCCAGTCCTGTCGTTCCAGGGTCCGGCACAGGGCGGCCAGCGGCTCGTCCTGGATGTAGGTGCGCTCCTCCAGTTGCAGGCTGCGTGGTTCGCAATCGAGGGTGCGTACCGCCGCGCCGGCCAGGCGTTCCGGGCTTATGTACAGGTGCATGAAGCCCAGGCCGCGTGTCACCGCCCAGTCGGAGTGGTGTTCGGCCGGCATCACGCAGAAGCGGTCGGGGCCGCCATAGAGCCCGGGACGATCGCGGCGGAAGGTCTGCCAGCCGCCCTGCAGGTAGAGCGACAGGGTGTGATGGCCGGGGTCGCTGTAGCCGAGGATCTCCGCTTCGTCGCGGTACCAATGGGCGAGCGCCAGGCCGTCGCTGAGCGTGCTGCTGCGCAGCAGGCGCGCATTGGAGGTCCGGTCGAGGGTGCGGAATACCTGGAAATCACTGGGTTGGTGCATGCCGGCCATGCTACCCGCGCCCGGACGCTGCCGCGAGAGGCGGCGGATGAAAAGCGCAAGAATGGACAATGGTCGCGCCCGGCCTCGCCCGCAGACTGACGGCATCCTGTCGTTGCGGAGTCGCCATGAATCTTTCGCTGTACCTGCTCACCGTGCTCATCTGGGGCACCACCTGGATCGCCATCAAGCTGCAGATGGGCCCGGTGGCGATCACCCTGTCGATCGCCTACCGCTTCGCCCTGGCGGCGCTGGTGCTGTTCGCCGTGCTGCTGCTCGGCCGCCGCCTGCAAAGGCTGGACGCACGGGGCCAACGCCTGTGCATGGCCCAGGGCGTATGCCTGTTCTGCCTGAATTTCATCTGCTTCTATACCGCCAGCCAGTGGATTCCCAGCGGCCTGGTGGCCGTGGTGTTCTCCACCGCCACCCTGTGGAATGCGCTGAACGCCCGCCTGTGGTTCGGCCAGCGCATCGCGTCGAACGTGATGGCCGGTGGCGGTCTCGGCCTGCTCGGCCTGGGGCTGCTGTTCTGGCCGGAATTGGTGGGTCACCAGGCCACCCCGGAAACCTTCTACGGCCTCGGCCTGGCCCTGCTAGGCACGCTGTGCTTCTCCACCGGCAACATGCTTTCCAGCCTGCAACAGAAGGCCGGCATCCGCCCGCTCACCGGCAATGCCTGGAGCATGCTCTACGGCACCCTGATCCTCCTGGCGCTGTGCCTGTTCCAGGGCGTGCCGCTGAATTTCGACTGGAGCGCGCGCTACGTCGGCTCGCTGCTGTACCTGGCGATCCCCGGCTCGGTGATCGGCTTCACCGCCTACCTGACCCTGGTCGGGCGCATGGGCCCGGATCGCGCCGCCTACTGCACCGTGCTGTTCCCGGTGGTGGCGCTGAACATCTCGGCCTTCGCCGAGGGCTACCGCTGGACCGCACCGGCGCTGGCCGGGCTGGTCCTGGTGATGCTCGGCAACGTCTTGGTGTTCCGCAAGCCGAAGGCGCCGGCGCTGGCCGGGCCGGCGCGCTCGACCTAGCGGAGAGGGAGGCGCGCTCAGCCGCGTCGCCACACCTGCGGATTGACCAGGTCCAGCGGCCGCTCGCCGCGCAAGGCCGCCTCGAAGTTCTGCAGCGCCCGCTCGGCCATGGCCCGGCGGGTCTCGTGGGTGGCCGAGCCGATGTGCGGCAGGGTCACCACGTTGTCCAGGGCGAACAGCGGCGATTCGGCCAGCGGTTCCTTCTCGTAGACATCCAGGCCGGCGCCGAGGATGCGCTTCTCCCGCAGGGCGGCGACCAGCGCGGCCTCATCGACCACCTGGCCGCGGGCGACGTTGACCAGGATCGCCGAGGGTTTCATCAGGCCCAGTTCGCGCGCACCGATCAACTGCCGGGTCTGCGCTCCCAGCGGCACCACCACGCAGACGAAGTCGGCCTCGCCGAGCAGTTCGTCGAAGCCGAGGAAGCGCGCGCCGAGTTCCTGTTCCAGTTCCGGCTTGCGGTTGTTGCCGTGGTAGAGCACCTGCATGCCGAAGCCGAAACGGCCGCGCCGGGCGATGGCCGCGCCGATCCGGCCGAGGCCGAGGATGCCGAGTTTCTTGCCATGCACGTCGGTGCCGAACTGCGGGGCGTCGACGGTGCGCTTCCAGTTCCCGGCCTTGACCCAGGCGTCCAGCTCGGCGACCCGTCGCGCGGCGCTGATCAGCAGGGCGAAGCCGAGGTCGGCGGTGGTCTCGGTGAGGACGTCGGGCGTGTTGGTGAGAGCGATGCCGCGGCGGTTCAGGTAGTCCAGGTCATAGTTGTCGTAGCCGACCGAGACGCTGGAGATGACTTCCAGCTGCATCGCCTGTTCCAGTTGCCTGGCGCCGAGCGGCCGGCCGACGCCGATCATGCCGTGGGTATCGGGCAGGGCGGCGGCGTACTGGGCGTCGATGTCGCCCTGTTTCGGTTCGAGCACGCGGACGTTGAACTGGCATTGCAGGCGTTCGAGATGCTCGGGGGCGAGGCGACTGAAGACGAAGACGTTCTTTTTCATGACGGGACTCTGCAAGCGGGAGCGAAAGCGCCGACCATACCACCGCCATCGAAGCGGCGGGCAGGGGCCCGCCACTGGGCGGGCGATTATCGGCTCAGGAGGGTCTTCCGAGTTCCAGGCCCAGCTCCACCAGCGCCGCTTCGTCGCGCTGGAGCAGGCCGGGCAGGCTTTCCTTGAGGTATTCCACCCAGGTCTTGATCTTCGCGTCGAGATACTGCCGCGAAGGGTACAGCGCATAGACGTTGAGCTGTTGCAGGCGGTGTTGCGGCAGGACCCGCACCAGGGTGCCCTTGCCCAGGTCCTCGATGGCCGAATACACCGGCAGGATGCCGATGCCCAGCCCGGAGCGGATTGCCTCGGTCATGGCGTCGCCGACATTGACCTGGAACGGCGAGGCGCCGATGGAGACCATTTCCTGGCCGTTGGGACCGTCGAACAGCCAGCGATCCAGCGGCACCACCGGGCTGACCAGGCGCAGGCAGTCGTGGCTGGCCAGCTCCGAAGGCTCGCTCGGCGTGCCGTTCAGGCGCAGGTACTCCGGCGAGGCGCAAAGAATGCTGTAGGTCTCGCCGATGCGCTGGGAAATGAAGCCGGAATCGGGCAGCTCGGAGGCCACCACGATGGCCACGTCGAAGCCCTCGTCGAGCAGGTCCGGCACGCGGTTGGCCATGGTCAGGTCGAAGGTCACGTCGCGGTACTGCTGGCGGTAGCCGGCGATGGCGCGGATCACGTAGTGCTGGCCGATGCCGGTCATCGAATGCAGCTTCAGCTTGCCGGCGGGTCGGGCATGGGCGTCGCTGGCTTCGGCCTCGGCTTCCTCGACGTAGGCGAGGATCTGCTCGCAGCGCAGCAGGTAGCGCTGGCCGGCCTCGGTGAGGGCGATGCGACGAGTGGTACGGTTGAGCAGGCGGGTGCGCAGGTGCGTCTCGAGGTTGGCCACCGCCCGCGAAACATAGGCGGTGGTGGTGTTGAGCTGCTGGGACGCCGCGGTGAAGCTTCCGGTTTCCGCCACGCAGACGAAGGCTCGCATGTTTTGCAGGGTGTCCATCGACGGGGCCTCCTAGGCACGCGCAGAAGTGTGTCAGATTGTTGCGATGGCGGATTATTTCACATTACGCAATAAACAATCGCACTTGAGCCAGCTTATCAGCAGCCGCCAGCCTCTTAAAATTCATCGGCCCCCGAGCGCACGAACGCTCGAGCGGGTTGAACGGCGCCCGTACCGTTCAAATTCCGTGCTTCGCCCCTCCAGGATCAGACAACGTGCCGCGTGCTCTCAGGAAGGAACTGACCTTGGTCGGCTCCTTCGTCGGTTTTCTCGTCGTTTTCTCCGCAATATCCGGTTGTGTCAGTACAGGCGATATCGCCCCCGAGGCCGCCACGCTCGACGTCAACGCCCTGGCCACCGACCATGCGATCCAGGCTGCCGCCCGCGAGGCCGGCTGGCCGCAGGCGCAGTGGTGGAAGGTGTATGCCGATCCGCAGCTGGACGCCTGGATCGAGAAGGCGCTGGACGGCAATCCAGGCCTGGCGGTAGCCCATGCGCGGGTACGCCAGGCGAAGTCCATGGCCGGGCTGGTGGAGTCCATCGAGTCGCCGCAGATCGAGGGCAAGGGCTCGCTGGTCCGCCACCGCTGGCCGGACGACTATTTCTACGGCCCCGGCGACCTGGCGCGGACCACTTCCTGGAACAACTCCACCGAGATCGGCCTGAACTACAAGCTCGATCTCTGGGGGCGCGACCGCAGCGACAGCGAGCGCGCCGTCGACCTGGCCCACATGGCCGCCGCCGAGGCGCGCCAGGCGCAGCTCGAGCTGGAGGGCAACATCGTCCGCGCCTACGTCCAGCTCTCGTTGCAGTACGCCGAGATGGACATCGCCAAGGCCATGCTGCAACAGCAGCGCGACATCCTCGCCCTGGCCCAGCGTCGCCTGCGCGGCGGCATCGGCACGCATTTCGAGGTCAGCCAGGCGGAAGTGCCGCTGCCCGAGACCGAGCGCCGCATCGAGGTGATCGACGAAGAAATCCAGCTCACCCGCAACCTGCTCGCCGCCCTGGCCGGCAAGGGCCCGGGCGAGGGCCGCACGATCCGCCGGCCAAGCCTGAACCTGGCGGCGCAGCCGAGCCTGCCCAGCGCCTTGCCGGCCGAACTGCTCGGTCGCCGCCCGGATGTGGTCGCCCGCCGCTGGCAGGTCGCCGCCCTGGCCAAGGGCGTGGACGTGGCGCGCGCCGACTTCTACCCCAACGTCGACCTGATGGCCTCGGTCGGCTTCAGTGCCGTCGGCGGCGGCATGCTGGAGTTCTTCCGCAGCGCCAAGTACACCTACAGCGCCGGCCCGGCGGTGACCCTGCCGATCTTCGACGGCGGCCGCCTGCGTTCGCAGTTGGGCGAGGCGGCGGCCGGCTACGACGCGGCGGTGGAGCAATACAACCAGACCCTGGTGGATGCGCTGAAGAACATTTCCGACCAGTTGATCCGCCTGCATTCGGTGGACATCCAGAAGGACTTCGCCGCGCAATCGGTGGCTTCCGCGCAGAAGACCTACGATATCGCCACCCTGGCCTACCAGCGCGGCCTCACCGATTACCTCAACGTGCTCAACGCGCAGACCCGGCTGTTCCAGCAGCAACTGGTCCAGGAGCAGGTGCAGGCCGCCCGGCTGGCCGCCCATGCCAGCCTGCTCACCGCCCTCGGCGGCGGCGTCGGGGCCGGCGCCGATACGCCGGTGCAGCGGAAGCTGGCGCCGGAGAACGTCCCGGTCAGAGCGGTGTCTTCGCGATGAGCGGCCGCTCCGCTGGTTTCGCCCTGCCCAGCCGCGACGAGTGGCGGCACGCGCTGGCCGAGTGGGCGCGCAGCGACGGGGCGACCTGGATCTACGTGTTCAAGGTGCTCTGCGCGGCCTTCCTGACCCTCTGGCTGGCGATGCGCCTGGAATTGCCGCAGCCGAGCACGGCGACCATCACCGTGTTCATCGTCATGCAGCCGCAGAGCGGCCAGGTGTTCGCCAAGAGCTTCTACCGCATCCTCGGCACCCTGGTCGGCCTCAGCGTGATGGTTACCCTGATCGCCCTGTTCGCCCAGGAGCGAGTGCTGTTCCTGCTCAGCTCGGCGATCTGGATCGGCCTCTGCACCGCCGGGGCCGCCCGCTACCGTGACTTCCGCTCCTACGCCTGCGTGCTCGCCGGCTACACCGCGACGCTGATCGGCATCCCCGCCACCAGCCATCCGGAAGGCGCCTTCATGCAGGCGATCTGGCGGGTCCTGGAAATCAGCCTGGCGATCCTCTGCTCGGGGGTGGTCAGCGCGGTGATCATGCCGCAGACCACCAGCGCGGCGATGCGCAATGCGCTGTACGTGCGCTTCGGCCTGTTCGCCGCGTTCGTCCTCGACAGCCTGCGCGGGGTCGGCGGGCGCGAGCGCTTCGAAAGCAGCAACGTGGCCTTCGCCGCCCAGGCCGTGGGCCTGGAGACGATGCGCGCGGCGAGCGCCTTCGAGGATCCGCACATGCGCCTGCGCAATGGCCGGCTGATTCGCCTGAGCAGCGAGTTCATGGCCATGAATACCCGTTTCCACGCCCTCCACCAACTGCTCGAACGCCTGCGCGCGCAGGGCTCCACCCAGGTGCTGGAAGCGTTCGAACCGTGCCTGGAGGAAATCACCGGGCTGCTCGAGGAGATCCGTGGCCGCGCCGTCACCGACCATGACGCCGAGCGCTTCGCCCAGCGCCTCGCCGACTGCCGCGAACGCCTGATGGCGCGCATCCGCCAGGCGCGCGGAGAACTGCTGGCGCGGGAGCCGGGCGAAGAGGCGCGGCTGGACTTCAATACCGCCGCCGAGCTGCTCTACCGTTTCGCCGAGGAGATGCACGACTACGCCCTGACCCATGCCTCGCTGGCCGCCCACCGCCACGAGCGCGAGCAGTGGAAGGACGCCTTCACCGCCAAGGCCAACGCGGTGGCGGCGGCAGTGGCGGGGATGCGCACCGGGTTGATGATCCTGCTGTTCGGCTGTTTCTGGATCTACAGCACCTGGCCCAGCGGCGGCACCTTCGCCCTCAACGCGGTGGCGGTCTCGGCGCTGGCCTCGGCGGCGCCGAACCCGAAGAAGGTCGCCATGCAGATGGCCATCGGCACCATGGCGGCGGCGCTGCTCGGCTTCAGCGAGATGTTCTTCGTCTACCCGCATATCGACGGTTTCCCGCTGCTATGCCTGGTACTGGCGCCGGTGTTCGCCCTCGGCGCGTTCATCTCCTCGCGGCCGCAGTGGGCCGGCTACGGTCTCGGCCTGCTGGTGTTCTTCTGCTTCGGTTCGGTGCCGGCGAACCTGACCGTCTACGACCCGGCCCACGTGATCAACGAGTACATCGCCCTGATCCTCTCGATGCTGCTCTCGGCCGCGGCCGCCGCGGTCATTCTGCCGCCCAACAGCGCCTGGCTGTGGAAGCGCCTCGAGCGCGACCTGCGGATGCGCGTGGTGTTCGCCATCAGCGGCAGGAGCAGGGGGCTTGGCTCGGCCTTCGAAAGCGGTACCCGCGACCTGCTGAACCAGGCCTATGGCGTCGCCGCCGGGCGCCCGGACGTGCAGCGCGGGCTGCTGCGCTGGATGTTCCTGGTGCTCGAGGTCGGCCACGCGATCATCGAGCTGCGTCGCGAGCAGGAGCGCCTGCCGGACGAACCCTGCTACGCCGAGGCCATGCCCTGGCGCCAGGCGATCCGCGCCATGGGGCGGGCCCTGATCCGGCTGTTCGTGCGCCCCGGTGCGGAGAACCTGGAGCGCGCCCTGGCGGCTGTCGACCAGGCCATCCACGCGGCCAGGCACACCGACGAACCCTGCGCGCCGCACTTCGACAGCTCGCCGCTACGGCGGGTGCGCAGCTACCTGCACTTCATCCGTTCTTCCCTGCTCGCGCCGACCTCGCCACTGACCGAACTGGCCGGCCGGACGAGCGGCCAAGGTACCGTCCATGCCTCGTGAAATCGCCATCCATGGGGTCTACATGCCGACCCTGACGCTGTTGTTCGTGATCGCCGCGGCGCTCACCTGGGGGCTCGACCGGATCTTCGCCTCGGTTGGCCTGTATCGCTTCACCTGGCACCCGGCGCTGTTCCGGGTCAGCCTGTTCGCCTGCCTGTACGGCGGCCTGTCCCTGACCATCTACCGCTGAGGCGGTAGCGCACCTCTTCGTTATCGTGAGCCGACCATGACCTTGAAATCCGTAATCAGCCTGCTGGCGACCCTGCTGATCCTGCTGGTCGCCGTATTTATCGGGCGGACCCTGTGGGTCAACTACATGGACACCCCCTGGACCCGTGACGGTCGCGTGCGCGCCGACGTGATCAATGTCGCCGCCGACGTTTCCGGGATCGTCGTCGACGTCCCGGTGCGCGACAACCAGTTGGTGAAGAAAGGCGACCTGCTGATGCAGATCGACCCCGACCACTACCGTATTGCGGTGAAGCAGGCCGAGTCGCTGGTTGCCTCGCGCAAGGCGACCCTGGAGATGCGCCAGTTGAACGCCCGGCGGCGCGCGGAAATGGATGAGATGGTGGTCTCCCGCGAAAGCCGCGACGACGCCCACAACACCGCCGCCGCGGCGATGGCCGACTACGAGCAGGCCAAGGCCCAGCTCGACGCCGCGCGCCTGAACCTGGAGCGCACCCGGGTGGTGGCGCAGGTCGACGGCTACGTCACCAACCTCAACGTGCACCGTGGCGACTACGCGCGGGTCGGCGAGGCGAAGATGGCGGTGATCGACAAGAACTCCTACTGGGTCTACGGCTACTTCGAGGAAACCAAGCTGCCGTACATCCGCGAAGGCGACCCGGTGGACATGCAGCTGATGAGCGGCGAACACCTCAAGGGCCACGTGGAAAGCATCGCCCGCGGCATCTACGACCGCGACAACCCGGAAAGCCGCGAGCTGACCGCCGACGTCAACCCCACTTTCAACTGGGTGCGCCTGGCCCAGCGCGTGCCGGTGCGGGTACACATCGACGAAGTGCCGGACGGCGTGCTGCTCTCGGCGGGGATCACCTGCACGGTGATCGTCAAGCCGCAAGGGCGCGACGACCAGGCCTCGGCGGCGCAGGCGCCGGGGCGGGCCGGTTGAGTGGAAGGGGCAGGGAGAAGCCCGGCGGATGCCGGGCTTTTTCGTTTCGGCGGGGCGGAAGAGGGCGCCACTCGCCAGGAATACGCTGCGGTTGGCGGCTGCCGGCGGTGAATATCCACCCGGCGGCCTAGGCCCCGACCTGTTCGGCCGGCGACACGATCAGGCCCTTGCCGCCGCGCGAGCGGCCGGAGCTGAGGTAGTCGGCGATGGATTCCTGGGTGACCTCGCCGAGGAACTGCTGGTCGGGGTCGAGCACCGGCAGCCAGGAGCTGTTGAACTCGTACATCCGCGACAACAGGATGCGCAGGTGCTCGTCGTGGCTGGCGGTGACCCGGAACGGGGTGACGAACGGTTCGCAGGTGCCTTCCTGGCGGCGCAGGTCCTTGCGTCGCACGTAGCCCAGGCCCTTGCCCTGGTCATCCACCACGATCAGGTAGCGCCGGTCGTTCTCGTCCATCAGTTCCAGCGCCTCGGCCACCGGGGTCTGCGGCCGGGCGGTGACCAGGCTGCTGTCGGCGGCGTCTTCGGCGCGCACCAGGAGCAGGCGCTTGAGCGTGCTGTCCTGGCCGGTGAAGGCGCTGACGAACTCGTCCGCCGGGTGCGCCAGCAGGGTGTCCGGGTGGTCGTACTGGAGCAGCCGGCCGCTCTTGAACACCGCCACCTTGTCACCCAGCTTGATGGCTTCGTCGATGTCGTGGCTGACCATGATCACGGTCATGCCGAGCTTGCGCTGCATTTCGAAGAACTCGTTCTGGATCGACTCGCGGTTGATCGGATCGACCGCGCCGAACGGCTCGTCCATCAGCAGCAGCGGCGCGTCCGCCGCCAGCGCGCGGATTACCCCGACGCGCTGCTGCTGGCCGCCGGAGAGTTCGCGCGGGTAGCGTTGCAGGTACTGCTTGGGCTCCAGCTTGACCATGCTCATCAGCTCGCGGGCCTTCTCCTTGCAGCGCGCCTTGTCCCAGCCGAGCAGGCGCGGCACGACCATGATGTTTTCCTCGATGGTCATGTTCGGGAACAGGCCGATCTGCTGGATCACGTAGCCGATGTGGCGGCGCAGGGTGACCTCGTCGAGGTCCGCGGTGTCCTGGCCGTCGATCAGCACGCGGCCGGAGGTCGGCGGGATGATCCGGTTGATCATCTTCAGGGTGGTGGTCTTGCCGCAGCCGGAGGGGCCGAGGAAGACGCAGATCTCGCCTTTCTCCACGGTCAGGCTGACGGAATCGACGGCGCGGAACTCCTTGCCGTTCTTCTGGGTGAAGGTCTTGCTGAGCTTGTCCAGTTCGATCATGTTCGGCTCCTGTCAGTGCGCGCTGGCGCGCAGTCCCTTGGGGGTGAGGATGCGTTGCAGCCATTGCAGCAGCAGGTCGGCGACGATGGCCAGGAGGCTGACCAGTACCGCGCCGACCACCAGCATCGGCATGTTGCTCTGGCTGATGGAAGTGAGGATCAGCACGCCCAGGCCGCCGGCGCCGATCACCGCGGCGATGGTCATCACGCCGATGTTCATCACCACGGCGGTGCGTACGCCGGCGAGGATCACCGGCACCGCGAGGGGAATGTCGACCATCCGCAGGCGTTGCCAGAAGGTCATGCCGATGCCCTTGCCGGCCTCGCGGATGCCCGCTTCGACGCCGGTCAGGGCGAGGTAGGTGTTGCGCAGGATCGGCAGCAGCGAATAGAGGAACACCGCGGTGATCGCCGGCAGCGGCCCGAGGCCCTGGCCGAATACCGAGTAGACCGGCATCAGCAGGCCGAACAGGGCGATCGAGGGGATGGTCAGCATCACCGTGGCGGCGCCCTGCAGCGGGCCGGCCAGCCACGTGAAGCGGGTCATCAGCACGCCCAGCGGCACGCCGACGAGGATCGCCAGGCCTACGGCGACCAGTACCAGCAGCAGGTGCTGGAGGGTGAGCTGGCCGACCTGGGACCAGTCGAGATGGGAAAGCACGCTGAAGAAGTCCATTACTGGCTACCTCCCTGGCCGGCCTGGCCGTCGTCGAGCAGGTGGTGTTCGCGGAGGAAGTCGGCGGCGACCTTCTGTGGCGTCTGCTGCTCGATATCGACCCGCGCGTTGAGCGCCTGCATGGTGGCGTCGTCGAGCCGCTCGATGATCGGATCGAACAGCGTGGCGAACTCCGGATGGCGCTGCATGACCTCCTTACGCACCACCGGGGCGGCGTTGTAGAAGGGGAAGTACTGCTTGTCGTCCTTCAGCACGCGCAGCTTGAAATCCTTCAGGCGGCCGTCGGTGGTGTAGACGAGGCCGAGGAACACCTGGCGGTTCTTCAGCGCGGTGTAGACCAGCCCGGCGTCCATCTGGCGGATGTCGTTGCGGGTGAAGTGCAGGCCGTACAGCTCGCTCATGGGGCCGAGGCCGTCGGGGCGGCCGGCGAACTCCGGGTCCATGGCGAACAGGTGGGTGCTCCCGGGCTCGGCCTCCTGCTGTTCGGCGAGCACCCGCGCGAGATCGCTGACGCTCTGGATGCCCAGGTGCTCGGCCTGTTCCTCGGGCATGGCCAGGGCATAGGTGTTGTTGAAGCGGGTCGGCTTCAGCCAGACCAGGCCCTGGGCTTCGTCGAGTTGCTTGACCCGGCGGTAGGAAGCCGCGGCGTCGAGCTTCTCGTCGATGTGGTTGTAGACGATCAGCGACGAGCCGGTGTACTCCCAGACGATATCCAGTTGGCCGCTTTCCTGGGCGGCGCGGGCCAGGGTGCTGCCCAGGCCGGTGGTGACCGTCACGTCGTAGCCGCGCTTCTGCAGGAACTGCGCGGTGATGGCGGTGAGGATGCGCTGCTCGGTGAAGGTCTTGCCGCCGATGCGCAGGGTTTCCGCCTGCGCCAGGCCGGCGGCGAACAGGCCGGCGCAGGCCAGGCAGAGTGAGCGGATCAGTCGGTTCATCAGGCCTCCTTGGCGGTCAGGCCGCGTTCCAGGAACATGCGGCTGAACAGCACCACCAGGGCGTCCAGCAGCAGGGCGAGGAGCGCCGTGCAGGCGGCGCCGAGCAGCAGTTGCTGGTGGTTGTTCAGGTAGATGCCGGGGAAGATCAGGCTGCCCAGGCTGTTGGCGCCGATCAGGAACGCCAGCGGCGCGGAGCCGACGTTCAGTGCCAGGGCCACGCGCACGCCGCCGACGATGATCGGCACCGCGTTCGGCAGTTCCACCCGCAGCAGCACCTGGTTGGGCGTCATGCCGATGCCGGTGGCGGCTTCCTTCAGCGCCGGCGAGACATTGCGCAGGCCCTCGTAGGTGTTGCGCACGATCGGCAGCAGCGAGGCGAGGAACAGGGCGAGGATTGCCGGGCCGTTGCCGATGCCGATGATCGCCAGGGCGATGGCCAGCACCGCCAGCGGCGGGATGGTGTTGCCGACGTTGAACACCTGCATCAGGCGTTCGGCCTGGGCCTGCATGCCGGGACGGCTGAGCAGGATGCCGGCCGGCACGCCGACCAGCAGGGCGGCCGCCATCGAACTGAAGACCAGCACCAGGTGGGCCTGCAAGTAGAACAGCAGGTCCTCGCGGTAGTGGAGGATGGTCGCGGGGGTGATCCAGTGGATCAGCAAGGCCAGTACGGCGGCTGCGGCGCAGAGGCCGAGCAGGGCCTTGCCACAGGTTTTCACCATGGTCGGGACTCCCTTCGGAATGAGCGTTGGCTACGCTGTCGGGCGCTTCGTCGAAGCGCGGAAACAGGCCGGAAATCAAAGGCTTCGGATGGGCACCGAATTCCCGACCCTGAAAGGGTTGACCGTTCGTCGTTCGCGGAGGTTCAACGAAACGGCCATGCTTGTGCCATGACCGGGCCTGGGCAAGCGGCCGCAGCCGCCGTCTCGCCTGGGCTGGCGGCGAACGAAGAAATTTTCCCGGGGAAGCGGTCGATAATGGCGCTGCCGTGTCGGCGGCGCGCCATGCACCGTATCGGTGCGCTGGACGTCCAGGGCTTTTCTGCGGTTATGATGCGGGTTCCGAAATTTTCTCGGGCTTTTCCAGACATTCGCACCCCACGGTTCACGGATCGGCCTTTTGGGGTAGGTGTTTTACCTTCTGCTAAGGGAGTACCCCGCGTCATGCTCGATCTCGTCGCGGCATTCATTGCCTTGACCACCTTGCTCACCTACGTGAACTACCGCTTCATCCGCCTGCCGCCGACCATCGGCGTGATGGCCACGGCGCTGGTGTTCTCGCTGATCGTCCAGGGGCTGTCGGAACTGGGCTATCCGATCCTCGAGGTGGAGATGCAGGAAATCATCCGCCGCATCGACTTCTCCGAAGTGCTGATGACCTGGTTCCTGCCCGCGCTGCTGTTCGCCGGCGCACTGCACGTCGACCTCTCCGACCTGCGCAGCTACAAGTGGCCGATCGGCCTGCTGGCCACCGCCGGGGTGCTGATCGCCACCTTCGTCATCGGTGGCCTGGCCTACTACACCTTCCCGCTGTTCGGCTGGCAGGTGGATTTCATCTACTGCCTGCTGTTCGGCGCGCTGATCTCGCCGACCGACCCCATTGCCGTGCTCGGCATCCTCAAGTCCGCCGGCGCGCCGAAACCGCTGGCGACCACCATCGTCGGCGAGTCGCTGTTCAACGACGGCACCGCGGTGGTGGTGTTCGCCATCATCCTCGGCATCCTCCAGCTCGGCGAGGCGCCCACGGTCAGCGCCACGGCGATCCTCTTCGTCCAGGAAGCCATCGGCGGCGTGGTCTTCGGTGCGGTGCTCGGCTACGGCGTGTTCGTGATGATGCGCGGCATCGACCAGTACCAGGTGGAGGTCATGCTGACCCTCGCCCTGGTCATCGGCGGTGCCGCGCTGGCCGCGCGCCTGCACGTATCGGCGCCGATCGCGATGGTGGTGGCCGGGCTGATCATCGGCAACCACGGACGCCACTACGCGATGTCGGACGAGACCCGGCGCTACGTGGACAAGTTCTGGGAACTGATCGACGAGATCCTCAACGCCCTGCTGTTCGCCCTGATCGGCCTGGAGCTGCTGCTGTTGCCGTTCTCCTGGCTGCACGTGG
This sequence comes from Pseudomonas aeruginosa, assembly GCF_001457615.1. Classification (GTDB taxonomy): domain Bacteria; phylum Pseudomonadota; class Gammaproteobacteria; order Pseudomonadales; family Pseudomonadaceae; genus Pseudomonas; species Pseudomonas aeruginosa. Next base: position 1,135,096 of record NZ_LN831024.1, read on the forward strand.
CGGCGGCCTTCGCCCTAGGCGGCGCGGTGCTGGTCTCGCGCCTGCTCACGGTGGGCCCGGCGATCCTGGTCCTGCGCCGTTTCCGTGGCGCCAACCGGCAGGTACCGGCGGGCACCATCCGCATCCTGGTCTGGGGTGGGCTGCGCGGCGGCGTCTCGGTGGCGCTGGCGCTGTCCCTGCCGTTGGGGCCGGAGCGCGACCTGATCCTCAGCCTGACCTACATCGTGGTGCTGGTATCGATCCTGCTCCAGGGGCTTTCCATCGGCCCGCTGGTGCGTCGTATCTACGCCGGCCAGCCGCTGGAGAAAAGCGAGGGGGCGCACTGAGCGCAGCCTTCGCAAAGCGAGCGCCCGCCGTCATGGCGGGCGTTTTCGTTGGCGGCCATCAGGCGCTGTCCTGTGGCGCTTCGTTGCGATGGGTGCCGCGCAGGTTCATCGCCGCCAGGCAGACCTGCAGCAGGATCAGCGCATAGGCCTGGGCGTACAGGCCCCAGGCGATCCACAGCAGGTTGCTGGCGAGGAACACCCAGAAGCCGACCTTGCGTCTTCGCCGATGCGCCGACGCCACCAGCCAGGCGGCCACCACCGTGACCAGCATGGCGGGCCATTGCAGGTAGTCCAGCCAGTGCATGCGTGCATCCTTTTTCCGACCTTTGAGGGTCAGACCAGCCCTGGCGCGGCAAAGTGCGGTCGGATCGGATAGCCGTGCAGCAGCGACCTGACCCGCTCCTCGTCGAGTGCTCCGTTGAACTCGGCGCCCAGGGCTTCGCGGTGGATGCCGGTGGCGCCCAGCCAGAGCGTATCGATGCGCGCGGCGAGGGCGCCGGGGACGTCGGTCACCAGCGAGTCGCCGACGAACAGGATGTGCCGCGCGCCGCGCGCTTCCAGTTGCCGCTGGGCGATGCGGAAGGCCGCCGGGTCGGGCTTGCCGTACCAGCTGACCTGGCCGCCTTCCTCGCTGAACAGCTCGGCGAGCATGCCCGCGCCGTATACCGTGCGGCCGCCGGAAACCACCACGCGGTCCGGGTTGGCGCAGAGGAACGGTAGGTCGGTGGCGCCGCGCAGGGGCGCGAAGCGCTGTTCCAGTTCATCCTGGGGAAAGCTGCCGACGCCGACGATCAGCGCCGCCTGGGCGATGTCCTCGACGAAGCGCTCGCGGATTTCCGCCGGCCAGCTCTGCTGGGCCAGGCCGACGCCGGCCAGGTAGATACCGCCACGCCGGTATTCGGCGGTTTGCAGCAGGGCGTCGATGGTCAACTGGCCGGACGTGGTGATGCCGGCGAACCAGTCGCGCCGGATGCCCAGGCGCTCGAGCCCGGCGCTCATTTCCGCCACGCTGCTGGACGAGTTGCTGAGGAACCAGACCGGGCGGCCTTCGGCGTGCCGCCGGGCGAGCCAGGCAAGGGCGCCGGGGAACGCCTCGGCGCCGTCCATCACTACGCCCCAGAGATCGAGAAGGAAGCCGTCATAGTCGGCGCAGAGCACCTCCAGTTGCGCATGGTCGAGCAGGCGGGTGCTGGTGGCGGCGCTGAAGCGCGGGGAGGTCGGGGCATCGCTCATGGGAGTCTCGTCGCGGCTGTCGAAGTGGGCCGCCGCGTGCGGCGGCGAGTCCCAAGGGTGCCAAACTTGCGTGACGGGACCAAGCCTTTCGGCCCTGCGCGTGTTTACGGCCGGTCGAGCGCCTGGGCCATCCACTCGCGCACATGGCAGACGGCGAAGCGCGACGGGCTGCATTCGCCGTTGGCCATCGCCAGGCGCAGGCCGTCGACGTCGGCGCCGCGCACATAGGCGCTGGCGTCGCGCATGTCGTCCTCGTCGCCGAAACCGCCGTGCTGCATTTCCTCCAGCGCGGCCTGCTTGTCCCAGCCCTGCACGACGATGCGGTACATGGCGGCGAACAGTCCGGTGCGGTTGTTGCCGTGCTTGCAGTGCATCAGTACCGGGCCTTCGCGCTCGGCGGCCTGCAACTGGCGGAGGACGCTGAGCACCTCGGCGTCGTCGACCCGGTCGGCGTGGGTCGGCAGGCTGAGCACCCGCACCGGAGCCTGGCCCAGCCAGGCGCGGTCGTCGTCCTTGATGAAGCTGACCACCGTCTTCACCTGCAGGCGTTGCAGCAGCGCGACGCTCTGTGCGTTGGGCAGCGCGCTGCGATAGAGGGTGGGGCTCATGCGGTAGAGGTTGATCGACGGGTCGACCGCTTGCGCCCAGGCTGGCGAACGCGTGGCGGCAGTCTCGGCGGCATGCAGCGGGCCGCCGAGCAGGAAGGCGCCGAGCACGGCGGCGAGGAGCAGGCGGAGCCAGGCGAGCGGTGAACGGTGCATGTCGGCCTCGTGCGGTGGGTGGCCAACACTAGGCGAGGGCGGGTCAAGCCGAGCTGAAGAGAATGTGAAGAATTCGTTGAGGCAGCCTCACCTGTCAGCGCAGGAAGAATCCATAGACCCTGCCGGAGAAGAACACCAGCAACAGCGCCGGATAGCACAGGTAGTGCAGCACCACGATGAGCAGTGCCGCCGGGCTGGGATCGCCTTTCAGCGAGGCGAGGCCGACCAGCAGCAGGTAAAGGACCCCGAGCACTCCGCCATACAGGGCGACCAGGCGCAAGCGCTCGCCCCAGGTCGGCCAGCGCCGCTGCGCGCGGGCGAACCACCAGGCCAGGCCGCCGGCGACCAGCGCGGCGATCAGCAGGCTGGCCGGCAGGCCGCCGAAGCGGACCACCCCGCGCAGCAGCACGTTGAGCAGGATCGCCGCGGCGATCCCGGCCAGGGCGTAGTAGCGGATGGGTACGGCAAGGCGGTCGCCCATGGCGGTATCTCCTGGCGGTTTCAGAGGCGCGTGTCGAGACCGAAGCGCTTCTTCAGCAGCCGCTCCAGCAGGCCGCGCGGTAGCCAGCGGGCCAGCGCCGGCAGGGCCCGGCTGCCATTGCCGATGCGCACCAGCGGCGGGCGCGGACGGCGCTGCACGGCGGCTAGCAACTGGCGGGCGAAGTCTTCGGCGGACGTGGGATTGTCCTGGGATGCCGCGGCGCGCGCCTGGATCTGCCGGCGCAACGGCCACCAGGGCGAGCGTTCGTCGACCACGCTGTCCAGCTCGCGGCTGGCGCTGGCGCCGAAGTTCGAGGCGATGGCGCCCGGCTGCACTTCCAGCACCTCGACGCCGAACGGTGCCAGCTCCAGGCGCAGGGCATCGCTCAGCGCATGCACCGCGGCCTTGGAGGCGCAGTAGGCGCCGGCGAAGGGCGTGACCAGCACGCCGGAGACGCTGCCGACGTTCACCACCAGGCCGGACTTGCGCCTCAGTAGCGGGAACAGCGCGCGGGTCACGCCGACCACGGCGAACACGTTGGTCTCGAACTGCCGGCGCATGGCTTCGACGCCGCCGTCCAGCAGCGGACCCATGGCGCCGTAGCCGGCGTTGTTGACCAGCACGTCGAGGCCGGCGGCTTCGACTCCCAGTTCCTCGGCCAGACGGGCCAGCGCGGCGGCGTCGTTGACGTCCAGTTGCACCGCCTGGAAGCCGGCCTCGGCCAGGGCACGCACGTCGTCCTCCTTGCGCGCGCTGGCCCAGACCCGGTAGCCGGCGCGCTGGAAGGCGTCGGCGAGGGCGCGGCCGATGCCGCTGGAGCAGCCGGTGACGAAGGCGACGGGTTGGCTCATGGGCAGCGTTCCTTGGCTGGGAGTTGGAAGGAGGGCGGCCTACCGTACTGGATTCGCCGGCCGCGGAAAACCGCTCGAAGGCTCGGTCAGGCGTCCTTGCGCGCGATCCGTAGCGCCAGCGGCATGCGAACCCTGCGTGTCGAGGTCGGCTCGCCCCAGAGCGCGGCGACCCGTTGCAGGGCCTGGCGCACGAAAGCGTTGCCCTGCGCCTCGCGGCACAGGCGGCTGGCCGACCAGGTGGCCATGTAGTCGAACAACCGGGCCAGGCTCCATTGTTGCTCGATGACGAAGGCCGGCGCGGGGAGTTCGCCCAGCGGCAGCTCGACATCCCGGTAGGCGTTCCACAGCAGGCGGTTCTGTTGCGCCCAGTACGGGCCGATCGGGCGCAGGTATTCCTCGTCGATGGCGGCATCGATCTCCGCGTCGATGCTGAACCAGCCGTAGCCCCAGGCGGCGAACACGCCGCCGGGACGCAGCACGCGCAGCAGCTCGCGGTTGAAGCGCGAATGGTCGAACCAGTGCCAGGCCTGGGCTACGCAGACCAGGTCGAAGGCGGCGTCGGGATAGTCGGTGGCTTCGGCGTCCTGCACGCTGTAGCGGATACCCGGATGGACAACGGCGTGTTCGATCTGCTGCGTGCTGGTGTCGCTGGCGAGGACTTCGCCGAAGTACTGCGCCAGGCCGAGCGCGGCCTGGCCGGTACCGGTGGCGCAGTCCCAGGCGCGCCGGCGCTGGCCGCAGAGCCCGGCGAGATGGCGGTAGAGCGCATCGGGATAACGCGGGCGGGCGCTGGCGTAGGCAGCGGAGCCCTGGTCGAACAGACGGCGGGTTTCCATCGGGTCCTCCCTCGGTCAGTTGCCGAAACGCCCGTCCAGGCGTTCGGCGCGGAATTCCAGGGTGCTGGCGCGATAGCCCGGACGCAGCGGCGGCAGCGGCAGGCAATCGTGCCAGCTGTCGCCGCCGAGCAGGGCGTTCGGCGCCCGGTAGCGCGGGCTGTCGAAGCTGGTGTCGGCCAGGTTGACGCTGTCGCCGGGGCGGTAGGCGGCGATCCTCCAGCGTAGCTCCAGCAACGGACGGTCGCTGCCGTTCTTCAGTTCGACCGCCAGCGGCCGGTCCACCGGACAGCGTTCCGGCGCATAGCTCAGGCGCAGTTCCTGGCGTTGCAGGTGGCGGCTTTCGTCGTTGTCCTGCCAGATCACCCAGGCCGCCACCAGGCCCAGCCCGGCGAGAGCCGCCAGGGAGACCGGCAGGGCCTTGGCCGGGTATCGGACGAGGAGGATGACCCAGGTGAGAACCAGCAGCGCACCGATCAGCATTGAAATGTCCTTTCTTCGAAGCCGAGGGGACATCCTAGCGCACTGCTGCGTATCGCAGGCGGTACGGGCACGCTTACGCGGCGGAGGCGCCGCGATATGCGCAAGGGAGGCCGAAAGTCGGGGATGCGGGTTTCGGCAGGCTGGGGATAGCCGCCGCCCCCGGCCGCGCCGTCATTCGCAGCGGCGCTTGCCGCCCGGCGTCAGCAGACGCTCCAGCTCGACGAACAGGCGCTCGGCGTCCTGCGCCTCGCAGTCCTCGCCGTAGCGCTTCTTCAGGCCGTGTTCGCTGAGGGTCAGGTGCAGGGTTGGGACTACCTCGTGGCGCGCCAGGCAGCCTTTCACGCAATGCAGCGGGCAACCGTCGAGGGCCAGGATCGGTCGCCCGGAGCGGGCCCGGCGGACCAGCAGCGGGACGTCGCCGCCGACTCCGGCGATGCAGGACATCTCCGCCAGCCGGGCGCGATCCAGGCGCAGCGCGAGATCGTTGGCCAGTTGCGCCACGTTGGAGCAGCCGGAGCAGGCGTAGACCAGGGGAAGGGGATCGTCGGGGCTGCGTTCGAACATCATGACGGGCGCCTCGTGGAAGGAAGCCGCCAGTATCGACGCAGCGCCGCGGTGGATTTCTTGACCGGAATCAAGCCCGCGCGCGGCTCACACCAGGTCGTTCTCCACCGCCCACACCGCGGCCTCGACCCGCGAACGCATGCCGAGCTTGTGCAGCACCCGCTTGACATGGACCTTCACCGTGCCTTCGGTGATGTCCAGCTTTCGCGCGATCATCTTGTTGCTGTAGCCGTGGGCGATCTGGCGGAGGATCTGCCGTTCGCGCTCGGTCAGCTCGTCGAGGCTCTTCGAGCGGTCGTCGCCCCGCAGGGCCTGGGCGAGGATCTGGGTCAACTGCGGGCTGAGGGTCATCTGTCCGGTGGCGGCCTGGCGGATGTGCTCGAGCAGGCGCTCCGGCTCCATGTCCTTGAGCAGGTAGCCGTCGGCGCCGGCGCGCAGGACGTTGACCACGTCGCCCTTGTCGTCGGACACGGTGAACACCACGATGCGCGCGTCGACTCCGGCCTCGCGCAACGCGCGCAGGGTATCCAGGCCGTTCATGCCCTTCATGTTCAGGTCCAGCAGGATCATGTCCGGGTCCAGCTCGGCGGCCAGGCGCAGGGCTTCCTCGCCGCTGCCGGCCTCGCCGACCACGCTGAGGTCGTCTTCCAGTTCGAGCAACTGGGCGACGCCCTTGCGCATCATCGGATGGTCGTCCACCAGCAGCAGGCGAACCGGCTCGTCGGCGGTGGCTGGCATGTCCGTCATGGGGTCGGCTCCTTGGCGGCGGAGGGTTGCAGGGCGGTCGGCACGAAGCTGAAGAGCACTCGCGTGCCGTGGGGCGCGCGCGCTTCGAAGCGCAACTGGCTGCCGAGGGTCTGGCCGCGCTCCTGCATGATGGTAAGCCCATAATGGCCGCTACGGTTCTGCTGCGGATCAAAGCCGACGCCATCGTCCTCGACGGCGATGCTCACCTGGCCGTCGGCCTGGCTGCTCAGGCGCACCCAGGCCCGTTGCGCCTGCGAATGGCGAACCACGTTGGAGAGCGCCTCGCGGACGATCTGCAGGACGTGGATTTCCTCGTTGGGGCTCAGCGGCACGTGTTGCAGGCGGTTGTCCAGTTCGATCGTCACCTCGCCGCGCTCGCCGAACTCGGCCACGGCGTTCCCCAGCGCGGCTTCCAGGCTCGGCTCGTCGAGGCTGAGGCGGAAGGTGGTGAGCAGTTCGCGCAGTTGCCGGTAGGCGCCGTTGAGGCCTTCGCGCAGTTCGTCGAGGGTGTCCTCGATCTTCTCCGCCGGCGCCTCGCGCTTGAGCAGGGTGCCCAGGCGGCTGACCTGGATCTTCAGGTAGGACAGCGACTGTGCCAGCGAGTCGTGCAGTTCGCGGGCGATGGTGCCGCGCTCGGCGAACAGGGCCAGGCGGCTTTCCTGTTCCTGTTGCAGGGACAGGGCGAAGGTGCGGGCGATGTTGTCGCAGAAGGTCTCGATCAGTTGCTGCTGCCAGTTCTCCAGGCGGCCGCTGCGGCTTTCGATGAACAGTTCGCCGAAACGGTGGCCGGCGATGGACAGGGGCTGCATCAGCAATGGCTGGGCCAGGGACGAGGGTTGGTCGCAGGCGCTGGCCTGCTCGCGGCAGCTACCGCAGTCGCCCTGCAGGCAGAAGTCCGCCGGGCGCTCGGTGGTGGTCAGCGAACTGTAGGCGCGCTCGACCCCGTCCTTGTTCAGGCAGAGGGTCACGCGGCCGGCGTCGAGCACTTTCTCCAACTGGTTCAGCAGCGGTTGCAGGGTGCGGCTGTCGTAGGGGTTCTCGCCCAGCCGGCGGGCGCTGGCGTAGAGCAGTTCGAGGCGCTGGTGGCTCTGCGAGAGGGCGCGGGTCTTGTCCTCCACGCGCTCTTCCAGGTCGCCGTAGATGCTCTTCAGCTCGCCGGCCATCTGGTTGAAGCGCTCGCCCAGTTGCGCCAGTTCGTCCTCGCCGCTGTAGGTGACCCGCGCGTCCAGCTCGCCGCGGCCCAGGCGGCGGGCGGTGCTGGTGAGTTCGCGCAGCGGGCCGATGACGTGATAGCTGAGGTCGTAGAGGGTGACGAACACCACCAGCAGGCTGAGGAACAGGCACAGGCCCTGCACCGTGCTGAGCAGTTGCGAGCGGCGCTCGGCCTTGGCCTGGAGGATGCCGACGAAACGGTCGATGTCGCCGACGTAGGCGTCCAGCACGGCGCGTCCGGGCAGCGCGCGCGGGTCCAGGCGCGCGAGGCCCTCGCGCAGCTCCTGGTGCAACTGGCGGATCGGGTCGTCGGCGTCCTGGCGTTGCAGCAGGCGGCGGATGTCGCCGCTGTCGAGGCGTTCGCCGAGGGTCCCGAGCAGCGCCTGGCGGCCTTCCAGGCTGGGCTCCAGGGCGACCCGGTAGGTGAGCATGCGCAACGAGCCGGCGTGGTTGATCACCGCGGCGTCCTGGTGCGTGTAGTCGGCGAAGAGCAGGGCGCTGAACATCCCGATCAGCGCCAGCGATACCAGCAGGGTGAGGTAGCAGCCGAAGCGGACTACCAGGGAGCGGCGCAGGATCGGCTTTCCGGCCCTGTCACTACCTCCAAAGAATCTGTCCCGCTGGTCAGCGTCCGGTGCGGTCGCCTTGTTCATGAGAAAAGCCTTTTAAAACAGTTAGTTGCGCAATAATTTCAGCCGTACCTCTTTCGAGGTAGGGGCGCGCATCTAGGCACGGAACGGCCGGTATTTCATTGATTCCTATCAAATTTGCATAGGAACACCTTCCCTAGGCTCTCGCTGAACGCTGTCCGTGCAGAGAGTTTAGCCATGGCTTCCCTACGTCAGAAACAGTACTCCGTCCTCGGCATGAGTACCTTGTCCTTCGCGGTGAATTTCGCCGTGTGGACGATGTTTTCGATCATCGGCATCCGCATCAAGGACGAGCTCGGCCTGAGCGAATCCCAGTTCGGCCTGATGGTCGCCCTGCCGATCCTCACCGGCTCCCTGGTGCGCCTGCCGCTGGGCCTGATCACCGACCGCTTCGGCGGCCGCATCGTGTTCTTCATCCACATGCTGCTGGTGGCCATCCCGATCTACGGCCTGGCCTTCGCCAGCCAGTACTGGCACTACCTGGTGCTCGGCCTGTTCGTCGGCCTGGCCGGCGGCTCCTTCGCGGTCGGCATCGCCTACACCTCGGCCTGGTTCGAGAAGGAGCGCCAGGGCACCGCGATGGGCATCTTCGGTGCTGGCAATGCCGGCGCGGCGATCACCAACCTGGTGGCGCCGATGATCGTGGTCGCCTTCGGCTGGCGCATGGTGCCGCAGGTCTACTCGGTGGCCATGCTGGTCACCGCCGTGCTGTTCTGGCTGTTCACCTGGACCGATCCGGCGCACCTCAAGGGTGCCGCCGAGGCCAGCCAGCGGCCGACCCTGGCCAAGCAACTGGCGCCGCTCGCCGAGCTGCGCGTCTGGCGCTTCGGCCTGTACTACTTCTTCGTCTTCGGCGGCTTCGTCGCCCTGGCCCTGTGGCTGCCGAAGTACTACATCGCCGAATACGGCCTGGACCTGAAGACCGCGTCCTTCATCACCATGCTGTTCACCCTGCCGTCCGGCCTGATCCGCGCCCTCGGTGGCTGGTTCAGCGACCACTACGGCGCGCGCTCGGTGAATTGGGGCGTGTTCTGGGTCTGCCTGGTGTGCCTGTTCTTCCTCTCCTACCCGCAGACCACCATGACCATCCACGGCATCCAGGGCGACCTCAGCCTGGGCATCGGCCTGAACGTCTGGCTGTTCACCTTCCTGGTGTTCGTCGTCGGCATCGCCCAGGGCTTCGGCAAGGCCAGCGTGTACCGGATCATCCACGACTACTACCCGAGCAACATGGGCACCGTCGGCGGCATGGTCGGGGTGATCGGCGGCCTCGGCGGCTTCTGCCTGCCGATCCTGTTCGGCTACGCCGCCGACCACATCGGCGTGCGCTCCTCCTGCTTCATGTTGCTGTTCGGCCTGACCGTGGTCTGCATGGTCTGGATGCACTACGCGATCAAGCAGCAACGCCGCATCGACGGCCAGGCCGCCTCGGCCGACGTCGACCTTCCTCCCACCCTTCCCACCCACTCCTGAGGTAATGCCGTCATGGGCATGATCGCCAATACCCAACTGAAAGCCGCACGGGGACCGCTGCTGCTCGACTGGCGCCCCGAGGACCCCGAGTTCTGGGCGCGCAACGGCAAGCGCATCGCCAGCCGCAACCTGTGGATCTCGATCCCCGCGCTGCTGCTCGCCTTCGCCGTGTGGATGATCTGGAGCACAGTGACCGTGCGCCTGAACAGCGCCGGCTTCGCCTTCAGCAACGACCAGTTGTTCCTGCTCGCGGCGCTGCCGTCGATCTCCGGCGCCACCCTGCGGGTGTTCTATTCGTTCATGGTGCCGATCTTCGGCGGTCGTCGCTGGACCGCCCTGAGCACCGCCTCGATGCTGATCCCGTGCATCTGGCTGGGCTTCGCCGTGCAGGACCCGAGCACCCCGTACTGGGTGTTCGCCCTGATCGCGCTGCTCTGCGGCTTCGGCGGCGGCAACTTCGCCTCGAGCATGTCCAACATCAGCTTCTTCTATCCGAAGAGCCAGCAGGGCACCGCCCTCGGCCTGAATGCCGGGCTCGGCAACCTCGGCGTCTCGGTGATGCAGTTCGCCGTGCCGCTGGCGGTGGCCGGCGGCCTGTTCGGCGCCTTCGGTGGTGAGCCGCAGCAGCTCGGCGACGGCGGTCGCCTGTGGCTGCAGAACGCCGGCTGGATCTGGGTGCCGTTCATCGCCGTGGTATCGGTCGCGGCCTGGTTCGGGATGAACGACATCGCCGACGCCAAGGCCTCGTTCCGCGACCAGGCGGTGATCTTCAAGCGCAAGCACAACTGGCTGATGTGCTGGCTGTACGTGGCCACCTTCGGCTCGTTCATCGGCTTCTCGGCCGGCTTCGCGATGCTCAGCAAGACCCAGTTCCCCGACATCAACCCGCTGCAATACGCCTTCCTCGGTCCGCTGGTGGGCGCCCTCAGCCGGCCCCTGGGCGGCTGGCTGGCGGACAAGTTCGGCGGCGCGCGGATCACCCTGTGGAACTACGCACTGATGATCGGCGGGGTGTTCGCGGTGATCGCCTTCCTGCCGGGCGACGGCGGCCAGGGCAACTTCTTCGGCTTCCTTGGCGCCTTCATCCTGCTGTTCTTCTTCGCCGGCATCGGCAACGGCTCAACCTTCCGCATGATCCCGGTGATCTTCCGCAACGAGTGGGCCCGGCGGGTGCGCGACGGCCAGGCCGACGAAGCCGGCGCGGCGCGCAACGCGAGCATGGAGTCGGCCGCGGTGATCGGCTTCTCCGCCGCCATCGGCGCCTTCGGCGGGTTCTTCATCCCGAAGGCGTTCGGCACCTCGCTGCACATGACCGGCAGCGCCGAGGGCGCCCTCTACGTGTTCATCGCCTACTACCTGAGCTGCATCGTCGCCACCTGGTGGTGGTACGCGCGCAAGGGTGCGGAGAGTCCCTGTTGAGTCCGTCGGCAGCAGCCCGCGGCAACCCCTGATTAGCGTTGTAACGCCCGGCACAGACCGGGTGAGGAGATCAAGATGAGTCACCTGCTCGACCGCCTGCAGTTCTTCAAGAAGAAGCAGGGTGAATTCGCCGATGGCCACGGCGAGACCAGCAACGAGAGCCGCGCCTGGGAAGGTGCCTACCGGCAGCGCTGGCAGCACGACAAGATCGTGCGCTCCACCCACGGGGTGAACTGCACCGGCTCCTGCTCCTGGAAGATCTACGTGAAGAACGGCCTGATCACCTGGGAAACCCAGCAGACCGACTACCCGCGCACCCGTCCGGACCTGCCCAACCACGAGCCGCGCGGCTGCCCGCGCGGGGCCAGCTATTCCTGGTACATCTACAGCGCCAACCGCCTGAAGTACCCGAAGGTGCGCAAGCCGTTGCTCAAGCTCTGGCGCGAGGCGCGGGCGCAGCACGGCGACCCGGTGAACGCCTGGGCCAGCATCGTCGAGGACGCCGCCAAGGCGAAGAGCTACAAGAGCCAGCGCGGCCTGGGCGGCTTCGTCCGTTCCAGCTGGGACGAGGTCACCGAGATCATCGCCGCGGCCAACGTCTACACCGCCAAGACCTACGGTCCGGACCGGGTGATCGGCTTCTCGCCGATCCCGGCCATGTCGATGGTCAGCTACGCCGCCGGCGCCCGCTACCTGTCGCTGATCGGCGGGGTCTGCCTGAGCTTCTACGACTGGTACTGCGACCTGCCGCCGGCCAGCCCGCAGATCTGGGGCGAGCAGACCGACGTGCCGGAGTCGGCCGACTGGTACAACTCCAGCTACATCATCGCCTGGGGCTCCAACGTGCCGCAGACGCGGACCCCGGACGCGCACTTCTTCACCGAGGTGCGCTACAAGGGCACCAAGACCGTCTCCATCACCCCGGACTATTCCGAGGTGGCCAAGCTCACCGACCTCTGGCTCAACCCCAAGCAGGGCACCGACGCCGCGCTGGGCATGGCCTTCGGTCACGTGATCCTGAAGGAGTTCCACCTCGACCGGCCGAGCGCCTACTTCGTCGACTACTGCCGCCAGTACACCGACATGCCGATGCTGGTGTTGCTGGAAGAACACGCCGGCGGCGCGTTCAAGCCGACCCGCTACCTGCGCGCCGCCGACCTGGCGGACAACCTCGGCCAGGACAACAACCCCGAGTGGAAGACCATCGCCTACGACGAGCGCAGCGGCGGGCTGGTCTCGCCCACCGGCGCCATCGGCTACCGCTGGGGCGAGTCTGGCAAGTGGAACATCGCCGAGCTGGACGGCAGGAGCGGTGACCAGACGCGCCTGCAACTGTCGCTGCTCGATGGCCCGGAACATGCCTGCGAGGTGGCCTTCCCGTACTTCGCCGGGCAGGAGCACCCGCACTTCAAGGGCGTCGCCAACGACGAGGTACTGCTGCGCCGGGTGCCGTTCCGCGAGATCGTCGCGGCGGACGGCAAGCGCCTGCGGGTGGCCACCGTCTATGACCTGCAGATGGCCAACTACAGCATCGACCGCGGCCTGGGCGGCGACAACGTGGCGACCTCCTACGAGGACGCCGACACGCCCTATACCCGGCCTGGCAGGAGCGCATCACCGGCGTCCCGGCGGCGCGCGCGACGCAGGTCGCCCGCGAGTTCGCCGACAGCGCCGACAAGACCCGCGGCAAGGCGATGGTGATCATCGGCGCGGCGATGAACCACTGGTACCACATGGACATGAACTACCGCGCGGTCATCAACATGCTGATGATGTGCGGCTGCATCGGCCAGAGCGGCGGCGGCTGGGCGCACTATGTCGGCCAGGAGAAGCTGCGCCCGCAGACCGGCTGGGCGCCGCTGGCCTTCGGCCTGGACTGGAGCCGGCCGCCGCGGCAGATGAACGGCACCAGCTTCTTCTACCTGCACAGCTCGCAATGGCGCCACGAGAAGCTGTCGATGCACGAGGTGCTGTCGCCGCTGGCCGACGCCAGCCGCTTCGCCGAACACGCCCTGGACTACAACATCCAGGCCGAACGCCTCGGCTGGCTGCCGTCGGCGCCGCAACTGAACCGCAACCCGCTGCGCATCGCCGCCGAGGCCGAGGCCGCCGGCCTGCCGGTCGCCGACTATGTGGTGCGCGAACTGAAGAGCGGCGGCCTGCGCTTCGCCAGCGAATCGCCGGACGATCCGCAGAACTTCCCGCGCAACATGTTCATCTGGCGCTCCAACCTGCTGGGCTCCTCCGGCAAGGGGCACGAGTACATGCTCAAGTACCTGCTCGGGGCGAAGAACGGGGTGATGAACGATGACCTCGGCAAGGCCGGCGGTCCGCGTCCCACCGAGGTCGACTGGGTCAACGACGGTGCCGAGGGCAAGCTCGACCTGGTCACCACCCTGGACTTCCGCATGTCCTCCACCTGCATGTACTCGGACATCGTCCTGCCGACCGCTACCTGGTACGAGAAGGACGACCTCAACACCTCCGACATGCACCCCTTCATCCATCCGCTGTCGGCGGCCACCGATCCGGCCTGGGAAGCCAAGAGCGACTGGGAGATTTACAAGGCCATCGCCAAGAAGTTCTCCGCCGTCGCCGAAGGCCACCTCGGCGTGGAGCAGGACCTGGTCACGGTGCCGCTGCTGCATGACACCCCCACCGAGCTGGCGCAGCCGTTCGGCGGCGACGGCCATGACTGGAAGAAGGGCGAGTGCGAGCCGATGCCGGGACGCAACCTGCCGACGCTGCACCTGATCGAGCGCGACTACCCGAACGTCTACCGCAAGTTCACCTCGCTCGGTCCGCTGCTGGACAAGCTGGGCAACGGCGGCAAGGGCATCGGCTGGAACACCGAGAAGGAAGTGAAGCTGGTCGGCGACCTCAACCATCGCGTCGTCGAGAGCGGCGTCAGCCAGGGCCGGCCGCGCATCGACAGCGCCATCGACGCCGCCGAGGTGGTCCTCGCCCTGGCTCCGGAAACCAACGGCCAGGTCGCGGTCAAGGCCTGGGAAGCGCTGTCGAAGATCACCGGCCGCGAGCACGCCCACCTGGCGCTGCCCAAGGAAGACGAGAAGATCCGCTTCCGCGACATCCAGGTGCAGCCGCGCAAGATCATCTCCAGCCCGACCTGGTCCGGCCTCGAGGACGAGCACGTCAGCTACAACGCCGGCTACACCAACGTCCACGAGCTGATCCCGTGGCGCACCATCACCGGTCGCCAGCAGTTCTACCAGGACCACCCGTGGATGCAGGCGTTCGGCGAAGGCTTCGTCAGCTACCGGCCGCCGGTCAACACCCGGACCACCGAGAAGCTGTTGAACAGGAAGCCCAACGGCAACCCGGAGATCACCCTGAACTGGATCACCCCGCACCAGAAATGGGGCATCCACTCCACCTACAGCGACAACCTGCTGATGCTCACCCTGTCGCGCGGCGGTCCGATCATCTGGCTCAGCGAGCACGACGCGGCCAAGGCCGGGATCGTCGATAACGACTGGGTCGAGGTGTTCAACGCCAACGGCGCGGCGACCTGCCGCGCGGTGGTCAGCCAGCGGGTCAAGGACGGCATGGTGATGATGTACCACGCCCAGGAACGCATCGTGAACGTACCCGGCAGCGAGACCACCGGCACCCGTGGCGGCCACCACAACTCGGTGACCCGCGTGGTGCTCAAGCCGACCCACATGATCGGCGGCTACGCCCAGCAGGCCTGGGGCTTCAACTACTACGGCACGGTCGGCTGCAACCGCGACGAGTTCGTCGTGGTGCGCAAGATGAGCAAGGTCGACTGGCTGGACGAACCCCGCCACGGCGGACTCGGCGGCGACGCCCTGCCGCAACCGCTGCCCCAGGACATTTGAGGAGAGACGCCATGAAAATTCGTTCGCAAGTCGGCATGGTGCTGAACCTCGACAAGTGCATTGGTTGCCACACCTGCTCGATCACCTGCAAGAACGTCTGGACCAGCCGCGAAGGCATGGAGTACGCCTGGTTCAACAACGTCGAGACCAAGCCCGGGATCGGCTACCCGAAGGAATGGGAAAACCAGGAGAAGTGGAAGGGCGGCTGGGTGCGCGCGGCAGACGGTTCGATCCGCCCGCGCATCGGCGGCAAGTTCCGCGTGCTGGCGAACATCTTCGCCAACCCGGACCTGCCCGAGATCGACGACTACTACGAACCGTTCGACTTCGACTACCAGCACCTGCATACCGCGCCCAAGGCCGAGCACCAGCCGGTGGCGCGCCCGCGCTCGCTGGTCTCCGGGCAGCGCATGGAGAAGATCGAGTGGGGCCCGAACTGGGAGGAGATCCTCGGCACCGAGTTCGCCAAGCGGCGCAAGGACAAGAACTTCGACCAGGTCCAGGCGGACATCTACGGTGAGTACGAGAACACCTTCATGATGTACCTGCCGCGCCTCTGCGAGCACTGCCTGAACCCGGCGTGCGTGGCGTCCTGCCCGAGCGGGGCGATCTACAAGCGCGAGGAGGACGGCATCGTCCTGATCGACCAGGACAAGTGCCGCGGCTGGCGGATGTGCATCTCCGGCTGCCCGTACAAGAAGATCTACTTCAACTGGAAGAGCGGCAAGTCCGAGAAGTGCATCTTCTGCTACCCGCGCATCGAGGCCGGCCAGCCCACCGTCTGCTCGGAGACCTGCGTCGGGCGCATCCGCTACCTCGGCGTGCTGCTCTACGACGCCGACCGTATCCACGAAGTGGCCAGTTGCGAGAACGAGCGCGAGCTGTACGAGAAGCAACTGGAGATCTTCCTCGATCCGTTCGACCCGGCGGTGATCGCCCAGGCGCGCAAGGATGGGGTGGCCGACAGCGTCATCGAGGCGGCGCAGAAGTCGCCGGTGTACAAGCTGGCGATGGACTGGAAGCTGGCCCTGCCGCTGCACCCGGAATACCGCACGCTGCCGATGGTCTGGTACGTGCCGCCGCTGTCGCCGATCCAGAACGCCGCCGCCGAGGGGCACATCGGCAGCGACGGGGTGATCCCGGACGTCGAGTCGCTGCGCATCCCCGTGCAGTACCTGGCCAACCTGCTCACCGCCGGCGACACCGCGCCGGTGCTGCTGGCGCTCAAGCGCCTGCTGGCGATGCGCGCCTACAAGCGCGCCGAGCACGTCGAAGGCCGCCAGGACCTGGAGGTGCTGGCCAAGGTCGGGTTGAGCGTGGAGCAGGTGGAGGAGATGTACCGCTACCTGGCCATCGCCAACTACGAGGATCGCTTCGTGATCCCCAGCGCGCACCGCGAGGAAGCGCTTTCCGATGCCTTCGCCGAGCGTTCCGGCTGTGGCTTCAGCTTCGGCAACGGCTGTTCCGGCGGCAGCAACTCCGCCGTCAACCTGTTCGGCGGCAAGCCGACCAACCGCCGCGACGTGATCCAGGTCGTGCAGATCCAGGAGTGAGCGCCATGAACGATCACAGCCAACTGTTCCGCCTGCTCGCCCTGCTACTCGACTATCCACGCGCCGAGCTGCGCGAGGAGAGCCTCGGCCTGCATGCGCTGATCCGCACCTGCGAACTGCCGGAAGCGCTGCGCGACGGCCTCGCGGCGCTGCTCAACGAGCTCTGCCAGGGCGACCTGCTGGACGTCCAGGCGCGCTACGACGGTCTCTTCGAGCGCGGCCGCTCGGTCTCGCTGCTGCTCTTCGAGCACGTCCACGGCGAGAGCCGCGACCGTGGCCAGGCGATGGTCGACCTGCTCGACCGCTATACCGGGGCCGGCCTGCAGATCGACGTACCGGAGCTGCCGGACTACCTGCCGCTGTACCTCGAATACCTGTCGCTGCTGCCGTTCGCGGCGGCCAGCGAAGGGCTCGCCGAAGTGGCGCACATCCTCGGCCTGCTGGCGCTGCGCCTGGAGGAACGCGGCAGCGCCTACGCGGCGATTTTCGAGGCGTTGCTGGAACTCGGCGGCGAGCGCCCGGACCTCGGCGCGTTGCGTCGCGACCAGGCCCAGGAACAGCGCGACGACAGCCTGGAGGCCATCGACCGGGCCTGGGAGGAAACCCCGGTGAGCTTCACCGACCCCGCCGGCGGTTGCCCGTCGAGCAGCGGCCGCCGTCCAACGGCGTCCACCGAACAACCATTGCAATGGGTCGCCCAGCCGGTACCGCAGATGCAGTACCGCGCGGCCCGCGAAGGAGTCTGAGCATGTCGACCAATCTTCTGTTCTTCGGGATCTATCCCTATGTCGCGCTGCTGATCTGCCTGGTCGGCAGCTGGGCGCGCTTCGACCTCTCGCAGTACACCTGGAAGGCCGGTTCCAGCCAGATGCTCAGCAAGAAGGGCATGCGGGTATACAGCAACCTATTCCACGTCGGCGTGCTGTTCATCCTCGCCGGCCACTTCGTCGGCCTGCTGACCCCGGCCTCGGTCTACCACCACCTGATCAGCACCGAGAACAAGCAACTGCTGGCGATGGTCTCCGGCGGCTTCTTCGGCGTGCTCTGCTTCATCGGCCTGAGCGGACTGATCCTGCGCCGCCTGACCGACGCACGGGTGCGCGCCACCGGCAACGCCTCCGACCTGATGATCCTGCTGGTGCTCTACGCCCAGCTGATCCTCGGCCTCTCCACCATCGTCGCCTCGACCCATCACATGGATGGCTCGGTGATGGTGATGCTCGCCGACTGGGCCCAGGCCATCGTCACCCTGCGTCCGCTGGCGGCGGCCGAGGCCATCGCGCCGGTGGGCCTGGTCTACAAGCTGCACGTCGGCCTGGGCCTTACCCTGTTCGTGCTGTTCCCCTTCACCCGCCTGGTTCACATCGTCAGCGCGCCGGTGTGGTACCTGGGCCGGCGCTACCAGATCGTGCGTCAGAAACGTCCTGCCTGAACCCTGGGCGGCCGGCGCATCCGGCGCCGGCCCGCCGAACCGAGGTGATCGATCATGAGTTGCTCCCACTACGAAGAACGCGTCGAGAAGGTCGAACTGCCGCAACTGAAGGTCAACGGCGTGGCCATCGGCGAAGACCTGCTGGCCCGCGAGCTGCAATACCACCCGGCGGACAGCTACGCGCTGGCGCTGGAGGCCGCCTGCCGTGCGCTGATCGTCCGCCAGTTGCTCCTGCAACGGGCCGACGCGCTGGGCATCGAGGCCCGCTGCGAAGACGGCGAGACGCCGGAGGAAGCGCGCATCCGCCAATTGCTGGAGGAAGAGGTGCAGGTCCCGGAAGCCGACGAAGACGCCTGCCGGACCTGGTACGCGGCCAATCCGGGACGCCTGCTCGGCCCCTGGCGCCTGCAATTGCGCCATGTGCTGCTGGCCTGCGCGCCGGACGACCTGGAGGGCCGCGAGACGGCGCGCAAGCAGGCTGCGGAGCTGCTCGACGAATTGCGCGGGCATCCCGAGCGCTTCGTCGACCTGGCCCGGCGTTTTTCCGCCTGCCCGTCGAAGGAGTCGGGTGGCGACCTTGGCTGGATCGAGCCGGGGCAGACCGTCCCCGAATTCGAGAAGCGCCTGCTGCGCCGCGCGCCCGGGCTGCTCGAGCATCCGCTGGAAAGCCGCTATGGCCTGCATGTGGTGGAACTGCTGGCGCGCGAAGGCGGCGAGCCGCTCGACTTCGACGCGGCCCGCGCGCAAATCGCCGCGCACCTGCAAGCGCAGGTGTTGCAGCGAGCGGTGGGACAGTACATCGGCGTGCTGGCGGGAGACGCCTGTATCGAGGGCTTCGCCTTCGAGGGTGCGGATGGGGCGCTGGTGCAATAGCCTTCGGTGCCGATGTTTCCCTCTCCCTCCCGCACATCAATCGGAGTACCCAGGACATGACCGACTGGATCGATGGCCAAGGCCGACAGATCGACTACCTGCGCCTGTCGGTCACCGACCGTTGCGACTTCCGCTGTGTCTACTGCATGGCCGAGGACATGCGCTTCCTGCCGCGCCAGCAGGTGCTGACCCTGGAGGAGATCGAGCGGGTCGCCCGGCTGTTCGTCGCCGGCGGTGTGCGCAAGCTGCGCCTGACCGGCGGCGAGCCGCTGGTGCGGCCCGGCATCGTCGGCCTGTGCGAGCGCCTGGCGGCACTGCCGGGGTTGCGCGAACTGTGCATGACCAGCAACGGCTCGCAACTGGTGCGCTACGCCGGGCCGTTGTACGACGCCGGCCTGTCGCGTCTCAACATCAGCCTCGATACCCTCGATCCGCTGCGCTTCCGGGCGATCACCCGCAACGGCGAGCTGGACAAGGTGCTGGCCGGCATCGACGCCGCCCAGGCCGCCGGTTTCCGCCGGATCAAGCTGAACGCGGTGGTGATGAAGGGGCGCAACGCCGATGAGGTGCCGGCGCTGGTGGACTTCGCCATCGCCCGCGGCCTGGATATCAGCTTCATCGAGGAGATGCCACTTGGCCAGGTCGGCCGCGAACGTGGCGAGAGCTTCTGCTCCAGCGACGAAGTACGCGCGCTGATCGCCCAGCGCCACGCCTTGCTCGACAGCGCCGAGCAGAGCGGCGGGCCGGCGCGCTACGTGCGCCTGGTCGAGCATCCGCAGATACGCATCGGCTTCATCTCGCCGCACTCGCACAACTTCTGCGCCACCTGCAACCGCCTGCGCCTGACCGTCGAGGGCCGCCTGCTGCTGTGCCTCGGCCACGAGCATTCGCTCGACCTGCGCGCGCTGCTGCGCCGCCACCCGCTGCACGACGGGCCGTTGCTGGAAGCGATCGGCGAGGCGCTCCAGCGCAAGCCGGCGCGCCATGAATTCAGCGCCGCCGGCGAGGTGCAGGTGCTGCGCTTCATGAACATGAGCGGCGGCTGAGGCGACTCGGGGCGCCTCCAGCGGGCCTTCGCCAGCGGCCAGGGCGAGGCCGCTCTTCTGGTAGGCCAGCAGGGTCTCGTCGCCGGTCTCGCTGCTGTACAGCTCGCCCCCGGAAAACATCACGGCATAACCGTCGCAGGAACTGCGTGCGATCACCTAGCTGCGCCGCGCGTCCGGGTGGCCGGGCATGTCCAGCCCGGCCTAGTCCCGTACGTCGCTCAGGCACCCTTCGGTACTCGCGCTCGGCGCCGACCTGGGCGCGCTAGCTGGCGGAGCGCGGCTTGCGACGGGTAGCGAAGCCTCTCAAGGGCGTTGACGAAACGAAAAAATCCCCGCGGCATGAGCGTGACGCGGGGATCCAGGCGTAAATAGAGCCTTAACCGTGATAGCTGAAATGGAGCAAGGGGTGATGTCTGCGTAGCGGAACACCTCGCGGGGTGGCTGTGTATGGCTCAAGACTAAGTCCCGCGGGCCGGCGGGCCTATTCCTCGAAGGAGGTAAGGAGGGGTAGCGGAGGAGGGACGGCGATTGACGATGTATACTTTTTGGTCCAGATTGGACGAAAAGTATAAAGACGGATCACCGTCTGTTTCCCGCCCGGGCCGCGGGCGCACCTTCGTCACCCCTGGAGTCGTCCATGATCAAGTCGCTGAACACCAAGAACCTGCTGGGAGGCCTGCTGCTCGGCGTGCTCGCCAGCGGATCCGCCGTCGCCGCCGATGGCAACCTGCGAATCGGCATCGAGGCCGCTTACCCGCCGTTTTCCTTCAAGACCGCCGAAGGCGAACTGGCCGGCTTCGACTACGACATCGGCAACGCGCTGTGCGCGCAGATGCAGGTGAAGTGCCAGTGGATCGAGCAGGAGTACGACGGCCTGATTCCCTCGCTGAAAGTTCGCAAGATAGACGCCGCGCTGTCCTCCATCACCATCACCGAGGAGCGCCGGCGCTCGGTGGACTTCACCCACAAGTACTACTTCACGCCGGGCCGCCTGGTGATGAAGGAAGGCGCCCAGCTCGACGACAGCTTCAGCCAGTTGGCCGGCAAGCGCATCGGCGTGCAGCGCGGCGCTACCGCCGACCGCTTCGCCAGTGCGGTGCTGGCCAAGGCCGGTGCCGAAGTGGTGCGCTACACCAGCCAGGACGAGATCTACCTGGACCTGGTGGCCGGCCGCCTCGACGCCACCTTCGCCGACTCCATCCCGCTGCAGACCGGCTTCCTCGATACCCCGCGCGGCAAGGGCTACGCCTTCGTCGGGCCGGAGTTCAAGGACCCGAAATACTTCGGCGAGGGCGCCGGGATCGCGGTGCGCAAGGGGGACGCCGAGCTGGTCGGCAAGCTCAACGCGGCGATCGACGCGATTCGTGCCGACGGGACCTACAAGCGCATCGAGGGCAAGTACTTCAAGAGCGACATCTACGGCGACTGACCGCTCGCCGGCGGCGGCTGCCGTCAGTCGCCGCCTTCCTTCAGCTCCTTGAGGTGCTTGTAGACCGTCGCCCGGCCCATGTTCAGCACGTTGGCCACATAGTTGGCGGCGCTCTTGCCCTTGAACGCGCCCTCGGCGTGCAGGGCCAGGACCAGTTCGCGCTTGTGCTCGCGGGTCAGCAGGTTCAAGCCGAGCTGGCGCTGCCGCAGCCAGCCGTGCAGGAAGGTGTTGATGCGCTCCTGCCAGTCGTCGCGGAACAGCGCGTCCGGTTGCGGGATCAGCTTGCTCGGCGAGAGGAACAGGTCGAGCGCCGCCTTGGCGCTCTCGAACAGGCTGATATTCAGGTTGATGCACAGCACCGCCAGCGGCTGGCCGGCGGCGTCGCGCAGCACGGTGCTGACCGAGCGGATCTTCTGCCCGTCCCAGTTGAGCTTCTCGTAGGGACCGATGTTGCGCTCGTCGCTATCGCCTTCGAGCATGTCTTCCAGCGCCGAGTCGTCGCCGACCTCGCGCTTGGACAGGTTGTTGGCGATGTAGTCGACCCGCTGGCTGCGCAGGTCGTGCAGGACCACTTCGGCGTGGGGGAAGAACAGGGTGGCGATGCCGTCGGCGATCGCCCGGTAGTTCTCCAGGCTGGGGTCTTGGCTCGGGCTCATGCGCAGGAACTCTCGTGGGACGGCGGGCGAGGCGAGTGTGCCGCAAACCCGCCGCCGGGTCATCAGGGGGACAGGCGGCGCGGCGACAGCATCGCCTCGTCCAGGCCGTGCTCGCGCAGGTGCGCCGGCAGCGGCTGGTGGCGGATCAGCGCGGCGCTGGCCTCGCCCATCGCCGCCGAGGTCTGGATACCGTAGCCGCCCTGGGCGGCGACCCAGAAGAAGCCTTCCGCATCGGCGGCGTAGCCGGCCACCAGGTCGCCGTCGGCGACGAACGAGCGCAGCCCTGCCCAGGTGTGTTCCGGGCGGCGAATGGTGAGGGTGGTGGCTTCTTCGATCAGGTACATGCCGGTGGCGATGTCCAGTTGCTCGGGCTGCACGTCGTGGGCCTCGACCGGATCGGCGTTGGCCGGCGAGCCGAGCAACATGCCGGCGTCCGGCTTCAGGTAGAAGGATTCGTCGAGGCTGACCAGCATCGGCCAGTCGTGGCAGTCGATGCCCGGCGGCGGGGCGAAGATGAAGGCCGAGCGGCGCTTGGGCTGCAGGCCCAGTGGGCGGACGCCGGCCAGCCCGGCGATGGCGTCGCACCAGGCGCCTGCGGCGTTGACCAGCACCGCCGCGCGGTAGCTGCCGGCGTCGCAGCGGACTTCCCAGGCGCCGTCGACCCGGCGGATCTCCAGCGCTTCGTGGTTGCACAGGACCTGCCCCTGGTTGCGGCGGATGCCGCGCAGGTAGCCCTGGTGCAGGGCGTCGGTATCGATGTCGGCGCCGGTGGGGTCGTAGGTGGCGCCGAAGACCTTGTCGCGACGCAGCACCGGCACGATCGAGCAGGCCTGTTCCGCGTCCAGCAGGCGCATCTGCGGCACCAGCGCCTTGCCGCTTTCGTATTGACGGCGGAGTTCTTCCGGATCGTCGCTGAAGTCGACCACCATTTCCGGACGCGGGCTGAGCAGCGGATGCTCGCAGAAGCCGGCCGGCGGGTTGTCGAAGAAGGCCCGGCTGGCGGCGGTGAGCGCGCGCACCTGGGGTGTGCCGTAGGCCACCGTGTAGTGCGCGGCGGAGCGGCCGGTGGAGTGGTAGCCGGGCTGCGCCTCGCGCTCCAGCACCACGACCCGGCCGTGGGCCGACAGCCAGTAGCCGGTGGATGCGCCGGCGATGCCGGCACCGATGACGAGGTAATCCGCTTCGATCATGCTGCTCTCCTGCATCACGCGATCAGCCTGCCTGGCGCAGGCGGTAGAGGGCGTTGGCCAGGGCTACGTCTTCCAGGCCCAGGCCGATCGAGCGGAAGAACGCCGGGCGCCGGTATTCCGGACGTGGCGCCTGGCCGCTGAGCAGTTCGGCGAGGTCGCCGCGGATCGCCTCGGGGCTCCAGCCATGCTGTTCGGCGGCGATCAGCATCTCGCCGGCGGAGCCTGGGGTGGTGTGCCGGTAGTCGCAATAGACGTCCATGGCCGCCAGGCTTTCCGCCGGTACCTCATGGGCGCGGGGCGCGTTGGTGCTGATCGAGGTGACCAGCGCCGGGCGCTCGAGTTGGCGCGGGTCGATCACTGCTCGGGCCGAGGAGGTGCAGAGCAGGATCACATCGGCTTCGTCCAGCGCTTCCTCCAGGCTGCCGGCGGCTTCGGCGCGCGGGTCGATGGCGCGCAGGCTTTGCAGGCGGCGCTCGTCCAGGCACGGCGAATGGACTCGCACGCCCTGCCAGTCACGCAGGCCCTTCACGTATTGCAGGTGGGCATGGGCTACCGGTCCGCTGCCGATCAGCGCCAGGCGGCCGGCTTCGGCCGGAGCCAGGGCATCCACCGCCACGGCGGTGGTGGCGGCGGTGCGCGCGGTGGTCAGCCGGGCGGCATCGCAGAGCAGCAAGGGCTGGCCGGTCTGCATCGACATCAGCAGGGTCCAGGCGGTGACCAACGGGCCCTGTTCGCGAACGATGTAGGGTGAAGTCTTGACTCCGTAGACCTGTTCCTGGGCGAGCACGCCGAGGTAGTTGATGAAGTCGCCGCGACCGGCGGGGAACTCCACCAGTTGCTGGGCCGGCTGGAGCGCCTGGCCGGCGGCCAGGTCGAGGAACAGCTGGCGCATGGCCTGGAGGACGTCGATACGGGCGAGCAGTTGCTCGGCTTCGGCCTGCTGGACGATCAGGGGAGTGGCGGCGCTCATGCGATCTCCGGAATGGATGTAAACAATTTGTCCATTCTGGACTTTAAGGTATTGCCGGGCAAGCGCCGACCCGCCTCGATGACCGACGGCGGCACCTGCGTGTCGCAGAAACGAAAAAGGCGAAGCCGGATGGCTTCGCCTTTTTTCTCCACGCCTGCGTTCAGTGCTTACGCGGTACCGGCTTGAGCAGTTCGGCCGGCGGCATCTCGCAGGTGATCTTGCGGCCCAGCAGTTCTTCGATCGGCGGCAGGGCGAAGGCATCGTCCTCGCCGGCGAAGCTGATCGAGGTGCCCGAGGCGCCGGCGCGGCCGGTACGACCGATACGGTGCACGTAGTCGTCCGGGTCCTCCGGCAGGGTGAAGTTGATCACATGGCTGATGCCGTCGATGTGGATGCCGCGGCCGGCCACGTCGGTTGCCACCAGGACGCGGATCTTGCCTTCGCGGAAGCCTTCCAGGGTGCGGATGCGCTTGTGCTGCGGCACGTCGCCGGACATCTGGGCGGCGCTGATGCCGTCCTTGGTCAGGCGTTCCTCGATGCGGCGGACTTCGTCCTTGCGGTTGGCGAAGACCATCACCCGTTCCCAGTTGTTCTGTGCCACCAGGTTGTACAGCAGCTTGTACTTGTCGCTGCCGGCCACGGCGTAGACATGCTGCTCGACGGTGTCGCTGGCGACGTTCTCCGGCTCGATCTCGACGATCGCCGGATCGACGGTCCACTGCTTGGCGAGGTTCATCACGTCGTCGGTGAAGGTCGCCGAGAACAGCAGGGTCTGGCGTTCGCCCTTGTGCGGGGTCTGCCGGATGATCTGCCGGACCTGCGGGATGAAGCCCATGTCGAGCATGCGGTCGGCTTCGTCGAGGACCATCACCTCGACCATGTCCAGGTGCACCTCGCCGCGCTGGTTGAAGTCCAGCAGACGGCCTGGGGTGGCTACCAGGATGTCGCAGAAGCGCGCTTCCAGCTGCTTGAGTTGCTTGTCGAAGTCCATGCCGCCGACGAAGGTCATCACGTTCAGCCCGGTGTACTTGGTCAGCGCCGCGGCGTCCTTGGCGATCTGTACCACCAGTTCGCGGGTCGGGGCGATGATCAGCGCGCGCGGCTCGCCCATGTAGCGCTCTTTCGGCGGCGGGGTCTGCAGCAACTGGGTGATGATCGAGATGAGGAACGCGGCGGTCTTGCCGGTGCCGGTCTGGGCGCGGCCGATAGCGTCCTGGCCGCGCAGGGTGAAGCCCAGTACCTGCGCCTGGATCGGGGTGCAGTAGGGGAAGCCGAGGTCATGGATGGCGTGCATCAGGCTCGGGGCGAGGTTGAAGTCGTGGAAGCGGGTCTTGCCTTCCTGCGGTTCGACCACGAAGTCTTCCAGCTTCCAGTTGTCCACCGGCTTCGGCTTGCGTTCGCGGCGCGGCTTGTCGCTGCGCGGCTTGGCGTCCCGGCCTTCTTTGCCGGCGGGTTTGGCGGGCTTTTCGCCTTTCTCGGCCTTTTCAGCGGCGCGCGGGGCGCCGGACTCGTTGTCGGCGCGCGGGGGGCGCGGTTTGCGTGGGCGTTTCTCGGTCGGCTTTTCGCCGGTGGGGGCGGTACCTTTCGCGGTAGCGCCGGCAGGGCCTTGCGGGACCGGGGAGGAACCGCTCTGCGGCTGGGTTCCGTCGGCCTTGCCGAAGATTTTCTTGAGTGCTTTGAGCACGGCGATCTCGTAGTGGTTAAGGAATGAACGGGCGCCAGTGTAAAGCATGTTGCCAGCGGGGAGAAATCCATGCTTGGCCGGCGCCCTCCAGCCCTGGCCGGACGGGGCCTGGAGGGGGCTGCGCGAAGCGCCCGGGGCAGCCTTCGGGAGGACTCGTGCGCGCGACCGGCGGCGCGCTACAAAAAGACAACGGTAGGGCGACGACGGGGGTGGCATCTTCGGGACGGTGCCGGAGCGATCCGGCGAGTGTCCACCCACTCACCAACGGAAGAACAAGAAAACCATGAATCCGTCCCCATCGATCGTCGGGCTGAGCGATATCGAAGCCCTGGAACGCGTGCCGCTGGAACAGCGCGACCTGCCGTCCAGCACCTACGAACTGTTGCAACGCTCGGCCCAGCGCCACGGCCAGCGTATCGCCCTGAGCTGCCTGCTGCATGGCAGCGCCGCCGAAGAACCGTTGCGGATCAGCTATGCCGAGCTGTTCGCCCGCGTCACCCAGACCGCGAACGCCTTGCACCGGCTGGGCCTGGAAAGCCACCAGGCGGTGTCCTTCCTGCTGCCCAACCTGCCGCAGACCCACTACGTGATCTGGGGCGGCGAGGCAGCCGGGATCGTCAATGCGATCAACCCGCTGCTGGAGCCGGAGCACATCGCCGAGCTGATCCGCGCCTCCAACACCCGGGTGCTGGTGACCCTGGCGCCGTTCCCCGGCACCGACCTGTGGCAGAAGGTCGCCGGCCTGCGCGCGCAGTTGCCGGAGCTGTACGCGATCGTCGTGGTCGATCCGGCCAACCTGTTACCGGCGCCGCAGCGCGAGGCGCTCAAGGCCCAGCGCGGGCCGCTGCCGGAGGGCGTGCTGGACTTCGATACGCTGATCGCCGACTGCCCGGCAGACCGCCTGGAGAGCGGACGGGCGATCCATCCGGACGACGTCGCTTCCTATTTCCACACCGGCGGCACCACCGGCACGCCGAAGCTGGCGCCGCACAGCCACTTCAACGAGGTGGCGATGGCCGAGATCATGGGCCTGAACGCCGACTACGGGGTGGACGACGTGCTGCTCTGCGGCCTGCCGCTGTTCCACGTCAACGGCGTGATGGTTACCGGCCTGGCGCCCTTCCATCGCGGCGCCCAGGTGCTCCTGGCCGGGCCCCAGGGCTACCGCAATCCGACCCTGATCCAGGACTTCTGGAAGCTGGTGGAACGCTACCGGGTCACCAGCTTCAGTGGCGTGCCGACCATCTACGCGGCGTTGCTGCAGGTCCCCAGCGATGGCCGCGACCTGTCCAGCCTGCGTTTCGCCCTGTGCGGCGCGGCGCCGATGCCGGTGGAGCTGATCCGCCAGTTCGAGGCGCGTACCGGGCTCAAGGTGATCGAGGGCTACGGCCTCACCGAAGGTACCTGCGGCACCAGTTGCAACCCGCGTGGCGGCGAGCGCCGGCCGGGTTCGATCGGCCTGCGCCTGCCGTACTGCCAGGTGAAGGTCGCGGTGCTCGACGGCGAGGGCAATTACCTGCGCGATGCCGCGCCGAACGAGGTGGGCAACCTCTGCCTGAAGGGCTCGACGGTGTTCAAGGGCTACCTGCAACAGGACCGGAACCGCGATATCTGGATCGGCGATGGCTGGTTCAATACCGGCGACCTCGGTCGTATCGACGAGGACGGCTACATCTGGCTCACCGGGCGCAGCAAGGACCTGATCATTCGCGGTGGCCACAACATCGACCCACAGATGATCGAAGAAGCGCTGCACCGGCATCCGGCCGTGGCCCTGGCGGCGGCGGTGGGCAAGCCGGACGCCAAGGCCGGCGAGCTGCCGGTGGCGTATATCCAGCTCAAGCCCGGCGCCAGCGCCAGCGAGGAAGAGCTGCTGGAGCACGCCAGCCGCCACGTACCGGAGCGCGCGGCGGTGCCCAAGGATATCTGGCTGATCGAGAGCATGCCGGTCACCGCGGTGGGCAAGACCTTCAAGCCGGCGCTGCGCCTGGACGCGATCCGCCGGGTGCTGGAGGAGGAAAGCCGGAGGATCGCCGAGGATATCCGCGTGGAGGTGGTCGCCGACGAGCGCCACGGCCAGCTCGCCCACCTGCACGTTCCCGCGCTTGACGAAAGACGCCAGGCGGCGCTGGAAGAGCTGCTCGGCGGCTACGCGCTGAACTACCGGCTGCACGCCGTCTGAGAGAAGCTCCGGGCGTCAGAGGCGCTTGCGCAGCCAGGCGCCGATGTCGTGGATTTCCTCCAGGGACACCTCGTGGCCCATCGGGTAGTCGTGCCAGCCCACCTCCACGCCCTGCGCCTGCAAGGCGTCATGGGCCGCGCGGCCAAGCGCCGGGTCGACCACGTCGTCCTGGCTGCCGTGCAGGTGCAGGACCGGAATCCGCTTGTGGCGCTCGTCCAGCGCCAGGTCGTCGAAGGTCGGCGCGTAGGTGGATAGCGCCAGCACCCCGCCGAGCGGCTGGGCGTAGCGGCGGAAGGCGGTATGCAGGACCACCGCGCCGCCCTGCGAGAAACCGGCGAGGATGATCCGCTCGGCGGCGATGCCCTTGGCGCGCTGTTCATCGATGAGAGCGATGACCTGGTCGGCGGAGGCGTTCAACTGGTCTTCGTCGATGGCCCGCGCCGGACTGAAGGCAAGGATGTCGTACCAGCTCGGCATGACCCAGCCGCCATTGACCGTCACCGCCTGGCTCGGCGCCTGGGGGAGGATGAAGCGGGTGCTCGGCAGGACCATCTGCAGGGCTTCGGCCACCGGTTTGAAGTCGGTACGGTCGGCGCCCAGGCCGTGCAGCCAGATGATACAGGCGTCGGCATTCGGGGCATCGAGGATCAGGGGTTCGCTCATGACGGCTCCAGGCAGGGGGCATATGCGTTCGGAATGGGAGGACCATTCGACAACAGGCGCTTTCCCGCTCGCAAGTCGGCCAGATTGTCGCAGATCATGCATTCGCCAATTTCCCGCGGATGCGCTTTGCTAAGGGAAGTGCGCCGGGTACGCCGTTCGTCGCCCGCCGCGGTCGCGCCGCCGGCTGCCTCTGCCGGTGCCGCGGCGCTTGCGGTTACAGTGCGGCGACCGGCCCGGGAAGCGACCGGCGCGGGGCCGGCGGTTCACCCAGGGGCGGCGAAGGGAGTGGCGAACAGATGACAATAATGAAAGGTACCTGGCTGCTGCTGGCCGCCGTCTGCCTCGGCGCCAGCGCCACGGCCGAGGCCGGTGCGACGCTGGATGCGGTGAAGCGCAAGGGCTACGTGCAGTGCGGCGTCAGCGACGGCCTGCCGGGGTTCTCCTACGCCGACGCCAAGGGCCGTTTCAAGGGGCTCGACGTCGACATCTGCCGGGCGCTGGCCGCCGCGCTGTTCGGCGACGCCGAGAAGGTGCGCTTCACCCCGCTGTCCGCCACCGAGCGGTTTTCGGCGTTGCAGTCCGGCACGGTCGACCTGCTGTCGCGCAACACCTCATGGACCAGCTCGCGGGATACCGCGCTGGGCATCCACTTCACCGGCGTCACCTATTTCGACGGCCAGGGCTTCCTGGTCAATCGCAAGCTCGGCGTGTCCAGCGCCCGCGAACTGAAGGACGCGACGGTGTGCATCCAGTCCGGCACCACCAACGAGCTGAACGTGGCGGACTACTTCCGGGCCCACGGCATCCGCTACAAGGCGGTGCTCGACGACAGCTACGAGAAGAGCGCCCGTGCCCTGGAGGCGGGGCAGTGCGACGTGCTCAGCTCCGACCAGTCGCAGCTCTACGCCCAGCGCCTGAAGCTGGCCAAGCCGGAGCAGTACGTGGTGCTGCCGGAAGTGATCTCCAAGGAGCCGCTCGGCCCGGCCGTGCGGCAGGGCGACGAAGCCTGGTTCAACATCGTCCGCTGGACCCTGTACGGCCTGCTCAACGCGGAGGAGCTGGGGGTCACCTCGAGCAACGTCGAGCGCCAGGCCAGGGACAGCCGCAACCCGGACGTCGCCCGCCTGCTCGGCAGCGAGGGCGACGCCGGCAAGGACTTGCAACTGCCGCGCGACTGGGTGGTGCAGATGGTGCGCCAGGTCGGCAACTATGGCGAGATCTTCGCCCGCAACGTCGGCGACGGCAGCCCGCTGAAGATGCCGCGCGGCCTCAACGCGCAATGGAATCTCGGCGGCCTGCACTATGCGCCGCCGATTCGCTGACCGGCGGGGCTGGCTGAACTCTCGCCAGCACCGACAATCCGATAACAGACAGACGCACCGGTGCCGGTGCACTATAGAGCGACGCGTCATGCCGAACACCGAACAAGAGAAATGCCCGTGAACCTATCGATGACTCCCATCAACAAAGCCAAGGCCTGGGGCGTCCACGCCGTCACCGCCAGTGGCGTGATCCTGGCCTTGCTGGCCCTGCTCGCGCTGGTCGACAACAAACCCCAGGCCTGCCTGCTCTGGCTCGGCCTGGCCCTGCTGGTGGACGGCCTCGACGGCACCCTGGCGCGCAAGTACGAAGTCAAGGAAATGCTGCCGCATTTCGACGGCTCGGTGCTCGACCTGGTGATCGACTACCTGACCTACGTGTTCATCCCGGCCATCTTCATCTACCGCTACATCCCCCTGCCGGAGCATTTCGAGCTGCTGGCGGTGGGCGTGATCCTGGTTTCATCGCTGTTCTGCTTCTGCAACGTCAACATGAAGAGCACCGATAACTACTTCGTCGGCTTCCCGGCCGCCTGGAACGTGGTGGCGGTGTACTTCTACGTGCTCGACCTGCACCCCTGGGTCAACCTCGCCACGGTGCTGGTGCTGGCTGCCCTGACCCTGACCCGGATGAAGTTCCTCCACCCGTTCCGCGTGCGCCAGTTCATGCCGCTGAACATCGCCGTGACTTTCGTCTGGCTGATCAGCAGCGGTCTGCTGATCGTCCAGCAGCCGGCCGACCTGCCGATCCTGCTCGGCCTGTGGTTCGCCGCCTCGGCCTATTTCGTCGGTATCTGCCTCTGGCGCAGCGCCCGCGAGTGGTTCGGCTGAAACGACCCGGCACGACGGCGTTCCCGCCTGGGGACGCCTGGCAAGTCCCTATCATCGCAAGGAACCCCGCATGGCCCACCCCAACGCCGAACTGATCGAGCGCTTCTACCAGGCCTTCCAGCGCCTCGACGGCGAGGCCATGGCGGCCTGCTACGCTCCCCAGGCGACCTTCCACGACCCGGCCTTCGGCGAACTGCGCGGGCGCGAGGTGGGCGACATGTGGCGCCTGCTGACCAGCCGGGCGCGGGACTTCCGCCTGGACTACGCGAACGTCCGCGCCGACGAGAACGAGGGGCGTGCGCAATGGGTGGCCCACTACCTGTTCACCCAGACCGGGCGCAGGGTGGAGAATCGCATCGAGGCCCGTTTCCGCTTCGCCGACGGTTTGATCGTCGAGCATCGCGACCAGTTCGACCTGTGGCGCTGGAGCCGCCAGGCGCTTGGCGCCAAGGGCCTGCTGCTGGGCTGGGCGCCGCCGGTGCAGCGGGCGATCCGCGGGCAGGCGCGCAAGGGCCTGGCCGCCTACCAGGCTGCCCATCCGGCGGCCGGCTGAGGCTGTCGGTGGCCGAAGCGCGGATAATCTCCTAAGCTCGCCGCGGACAACCCGCAGGACGCCGCGATGATCACGCTCTTCCAGTTTCCCGCCGCATTCAACGTACCCAATGCCAGTCCCTACTGCCTGAAACTGGAAACCTGGTTGCGCCTGGCCGGCCTGGAGTATCAGGTGAAGGTCGTCAGCGACCCGCGCAAGGCGCCCAAGGGCAAGCTGCCCTACGTGCGTATCGAGGGCGAGGCGATCGGTGACAGCGAGATCGTCATCCGTACCCTCGGCGAGCGCTACGGGGTCACTCTCGACGCAGGCCTGGATGCCCGGGGCAAGGGCTGGGCACGGGCGATCACGCGCCTGTGCGACGAACACCTGTACTACCTGATGCTGTATTTCCGCTGGTTCGATGAGGACAGCTGGCGCGTGCTCAAGCCGGTATTCTTCGGCTCGCTGCCATTCGGCGTGCGCGACGCGGTGGCCTGGGCCATGCGCCGCAAGGTCCGCGCTACCCTCAGGGCGCAGGGACTCGGGGTCCACGGCAGGGACGAACTGCTGGCCTTCGCCCGCGACGACCTCGATGCCCTCGACGGCCTGCTTGGCCAGGTCCCGTACTACGGCGGCGAACATCCGTGCAGCGCCGATGCCGCCGCTTACGGTATCCTCGCCAACCTCATCGAGGCGACCCTGGATACCCCACTCAGCCATGTGGCGCGAGGCTATCCGCGCCTGGTGGCGTATTGCGAGCGGATGCGGGAGCGGGTCTGGAGTGAGTGAGGCGACGGCCGCCACGGCGGCGATCGGGAAGTGTTGGTCGGTCTACCTGGTGAGGGCGGAAAACGGCGCGTTGTACTGCGGCATCAGCGACGATCCGCTGCGCCGCTTCGACACTCATTGCAGCGGCAAGGGCGCGCGGTTCTTCCATTCCAGCCCCGCCCGCGCGCTGGTCTACGTCGAGGCCTGCGCCAGCAAGGGCGACGCCCTGCGCCGCGAGCGGGCGATCAAGGCCCTGAGCAAGCGCGCCAAGGAGCGCCTGTTGGTCGGCGTACCGGTGTTGCGCGAGGTCGGCGAGCCGGCAATCTAGGACGTTCATCTGCGGTCATGGGGTATTCGTGGGTTACCTGAAGAATCATTGGTGGAAACGCTGGATCCGCCGCCGCGGCTGCAAGCTGGCCGGCGGCCCGGCCAGTGTCGGCAAGCGCACCACGCTGGTGCTCGAGGAGCAGGTCGAACTCGGCCACCTGCGCATCGTCCCGCCGAGGCTGGAGATCGGCGCCTACAGCTATGTGCGCAGCGGCACCGACCTGTCCCTGGTGGCGTCCATCGGGCGTTTCTGCTCGATCGGCTCGGACTGCTTCATCGGCCAGGAAAAACATACCCATCCCAGCGACTGGGTGAGCAGCCACCCCTTCCAGCACACCGGCACCGCGCTGCGCTACGAGCCGGCGCTGAGCTACGCGGAAATCGGCCACGACGTCTGGATCGGACACAGCGCGATGGTGATGGAAGGGGTCAAGGTCGGGACTGGGGCGATCATCGCCACGCGCGCCGTGGTCACTCGCGACGTGCCGCCCTATGCCATCGTCGCCGGGACTCCGGCGCAGGTGATCCGCTACCGGCATCCGCCGGAGATCATCGAGGGCCTGCTCGCCTCACGCTGGTGGGAGCTGGATAGCGCCTTCCTCACCGGCCTGCCGCTGGACCGACCCCGGGAGTTCCTCGCCGCCCTGGAGGCGCGCGAGGCGCCGCGTGCGGCGTACCGGCGGATGACCATCACCCGCCAGGGGTGCCGGCTGGATTGAGCGCGCCCATCGCCAGGCCCATCGGGCCAGGCGATGGGGTGCCCTTCATGTCCCGGATTGTCATAGGCGTGTTTTCCCTGCCGCGCTAAGCTGGTGCCTCACATCCGCCCGGAGGCGCCCATGTCAGAGCTGATCCTGCATCACTATCCCACTTCGCCCTTCGCCGAGAAGGCGCGCCTGCTGCTCGGTTTCAAGCAACTGTCCTGGCGCTCGGTGATGATTCCGCCGGTGATGCCCAAGCCGGACCTGGTGGCGCTGACCGGCGGCTATCGGAAGACCCCGGTGTTGCAGGTCGGCGCCGATGTGTATTGCGATACCGCGTTGATCGCCCGTCGCCTGGAGCAGGAAAAGGCGGTCCCGGCGCTGTTCCCCGAAGGCCAGGAGATGGTCGCCGCGAGCTTCGCCCAGTGGGCCGACGCGGTGCTGTTCCAGCACGCGGTAAGCCTGGCGTTCGCCCCGGAGTCCATCGCCGTGCGTTTCGGCAAGCTGCCGCCGGAATTCCTCAAGGCCTTCATGGCCGATCGCAGCCAGCTATTCAGCGGCGGCAGCGCCGGCCGCCTGCCGCTGGAACAGGCGCGCCACCAGTGGCCGGCATTCATGGCGCGACTGGAGCGCCA
Source organism: Pseudomonas aeruginosa (assembly GCF_001457615.1). Classification (GTDB taxonomy): domain Bacteria; phylum Pseudomonadota; class Gammaproteobacteria; order Pseudomonadales; family Pseudomonadaceae; genus Pseudomonas; species Pseudomonas aeruginosa. Next base: position 1,168,780 of record NZ_LN831024.1, read on the forward strand.
GTTGTCGCGCGAGGACGGCGATTTCCTGTTCGGCGAAGCGTCCGTCGCCGACTTCGCCGTGGCGCACTGCCTGTGGTTCCTCAAGGGCACGCCGGTCACCGCGCCGCTGGTCGACGATTACCCGCAGGTGCAGGCCTGGTTGGGACGGGTGCTCGGCTTCGGCCATGGCGCGCCAGCCGAGATGAGTGCGGAGGAAGCCCTGGAGGTGGCTCGCGGCAGCCAGCCCGCGGCATTGCCGGACGAATCCTTCAGCGACCCCAACGGTTTCCTGCCCGGCCAGGCGGTCGCCATCGCCGCCACCGACTACGGTGTCGACGCGGTACAGGGCGAACTGCTCTTCGCCGGCAGCGAGGAACTCATCCTGCGCCGCGAAGACCCGCGGGCGGGTACCGTGCATGTGCATTTCCCGCGCCTGGGCTTTCGCATCGAGGCGCGTTGAGGCATGCCGGCGGAGACCCCGCCGCTGCGGCCGGACGCCGATCCGCCGCAGTGCGCGTTGCCCGAGGCGAGGCCGGACCGCGACGCCGGCACCAAGCTGCGCGCCGCGGTGCTCGGTGCCAACGATGGCCTGGTGTCGAACCTGTGCCTGGTGATGGGCGTGGCGGGTGCGAGCATGGCGCATTCGTCCATCGTCCTCACCGGGATGGCCGGACTGGTGTCCGGGGCCTGTTCGATGGCCCTCGGCGAGTGGCTGTCGGTGACCAACGCCCGCGAGATGGCGAGCAAGCGCATCGCCGAGGAAGAACGCCTGCTCAGGCTCTGCCCGAACACCGAGACCCAGGAACTGATCGATATCTTCACTGCCAAGGGGCTGAGCGAGGTGTCCGCCCGGCGCGTGGCCCTGCAACTGATGAACGACGGTCGTGGCGCGCTGGACACCTTGTCCCGCGAGGCCCTCGGCATCGATCCGACGGAGTTGGGCGGCAACCCGTGGAACGCGGCGGGCACGTCGTTCCTGCTGTTTTCCCTTGGCGCCCTGGTGCCGGTGGCGCCGTTCCTGTTCCTCGACGGTGCCGCGGCGCTGGTCGCAAGCCTGCTGTCCAGCCTGCTTGCGCTGCTGTTCAGCGGCGCGGTCACCGCCCGTTTCACCGGGCGGCCGCTGGCGTTCTCGGCGTTGCGCCAGGTGCTGGTCGGTACCCTTGCCGCGGCCTTCACCTATGGGTTGGGCACCGCGCTCGGCGTGGGCCTGGGCTGAAAGTCCTTCGCCTGCCGGGGACTCCGTTTTACACTGCGACACCCGGCCGGCGTGGCCGGGAACAGGAAAAACCGACCAGGGAGTGGCCATGAACGCCTACGACATCGAAATCGTCAACGACGCCGCGCACGCCGGCGAAGCCAACCACGGCTGGTGCTTCGGCCTGCCGCCGGGCATCCGTCCGGAGCAGTGGCCGCTGGATCCGGACACCGGCTATCCGCTGATGCACGGCTTCACCCTGCTGCTGCCGGAGGACTACCGGGTGCATGGCCCGGAGATCGTCGCGCTGAGCTTCTTCTCCCTCGCCCCGGACCAGAACGACGGTGGACCGACCAGCGTCGACGGCATTCGCGAGATGCTCATCGATCCGCCCGCGCAACCGCCGGCCGAAGCGGAACTGCGGCCGTTCTGGGAGGCCGGGCGCAATAGCCATCCGCGTCTGCATCGGATGGAGGACATCCTCGGCGGCGCCTATGCGTTGATCCTGCTCGACGCCGCTGAATTCAGCGGCGCGCCCTGCCAGCCGCCGGCGCTGCCGGCGGGCAACCCGCTGTTGGCGCAGACCGAGCCGCCGCAGTGGCTGGAGGCTGGTTCGGCGGCCAGCTTCGTGCCGGACTGGGCGGAGGACGACTACTACCTGCTGCGCGCCCTCGGTGGCCGCCCGGCGGCCGGCCACCAGCAACGCTACCCGCTGCGCTGGACGGCGCGGGCGCAAGACCCCAACGCCGGGGTGGTGCCCAGCGAATACGGCGACGGCGGCTACCAGCTGCCGCACTACTGGCTGGACGGCAAGATCGAGCGCGACAACTACCGCGAGCATCCCTGGGTGGAAGGGCACCTGCCGAACCATATCGGCGGCACCATGCGTCCGGTGCAGGGCGTGCCGGAGATGAGTCCCTTCTACGTAGAGTTCGAGGAATACCTGGGCGGCTACAACTTCGGCGGCGGCAACGCCCAGCTCGATTTCCGCGACATGCGCTTCGACTGGGCCTGCGGCTGAGGAGGGAAAGGGAGCGCCGGCGGCGCTCCGGGGCGGCGCGGGTCAGTCCTTGCGCCGCTTGAGCTGGTCCTTCAACTGGGTCGGCAACTGGCGGATGATCAGCATGTCGCGCTCTTCGTCGTATTCCACCTTGGAGCCCAGCAGGTGCGCCTCGAAGCTGATCGACAGGCCTTCGGCGCGGCCGGTGAAGCGGCGGAACTGGTTGAGGGTGCGCTTGTCCGCCGGGATTTCCGGCGACAGGCCGTAGTCCTTGTTACGTATGTAGTCGTAGAACGCCCGCGGTTGCTGGTCGTCCATCAGTTCCGAAAGCGCGTCGAGGGTCATCGGCTCGCCGATGCGCGCCTGGGAGGTGGCGTAGTCGACCAGCGTCTCGGTCTTCTCGCGGGCCTGTTCCTCGGCCATGTCCTCGCTTTCCACGAAATCGCTGAAGGCTTTCAGCAGGGTGCGCGTCTCGCTCGGCGAATCCACCCCTTCCTGGCAGCCGATGAAGTCGCGGAAATAGTCGGAGACCTTCTTCCCGCCCTTGCCCTTGATGAACGAGATGTACTGCTTCGACTGCTTGTTGTTGCGCCATTCGGAGATATTGATCCGCGCGGCCAGGTGCAACTGGCCGAGGTCCAGGTGGCGCGACGGGGTGACCTCCAGCGACTCGTTCACCGCCACGCCTTCGCTGTGGTGCAGCAGGGCGATCGCCAGGTAGTCGGTCATGCCTTGCTGGTAGTGGGCGAACAGGATGTGGCCGCCGGTGGAGAGATTGGACTCCTCCATCAGCTTCTGCAGGTGCTCGACCGCTTCGCGGCTGAAGCCGACGAAGTCGCGATCGCCCTCCAGGTACTCACCGAGCCAGCCGCTGAACGGGTAGGCCCCGGACTCGCCCTGGAAGAAGCCCCAGGCCTTGTTCTTGGCGTTGTAGCTTTCGTTGAGGTCGGCCAGCAGGTTCTCGATGGCCTGGGAGTCGCCCAGCTCGGCGTCGCGCGCGTGGAGCACGGCCGGGGTGCCGTCGGGCTTCTTCTCGATCAGGTGGACGATGGCGTGATGGATCGGCATGTCAGGTTCGACCTTTCAGGTAATCGGCGGCGCCGCGCAGGTTTCCGCGACGCTGCGGGACACGCCGCTGGCGCGCCCGCGGATCGGCCAGTTTACCCGAGGTTGCCGGCTTCTGCCTGCGTCGCCTGGCGTTCCTGCAGACCGTGCAGGCGCTTGATCACGAAGTTCAGGTGCAGGTGCAGCTCGTACAGCTCGTGGTAGTAGGAGAGCGGCACCTCCACGGTGTTCAGCTCGCTCTCCAGTTTCTCCAGCCGCTCGATCTCGCTTCTCAGTTGCTCGGCGTCGGTACCGCTGTCGAGCTTGCGGTCGATGTCGCGGATGTAGCGGTACCAGCGGTAGATGCGCGCGCGGATGCGCCAGCGATACAGCGGGCCGATGGACTTCATCAGCGGGATGAGGATGGCGATGAACGGGATCAGCAGGATGATGTAGCGGTCCGCCAGGGAGGCGATGCGGAACGGCAGGTAGCGCTGCAGCAGCGGCAGGCCGCTCTTGTAGTAGCGCTCGGCGTCCTCGTGCAGGCGCAGGGTGCGCGGCTCGGCGCTGGGGAAGGCGCCGGGCTTGTCGAGCAGGCTGCCGTCCTTCATCACCTCGCGCGCGGCTTCCAGCACCAGCGGGATCAGCGCCGGGTGGAAGCGTTCGTTGATCACCAGGGTGGCCACCGGCGACAGGGTGCTGATGTTTCGTTCCGGCACGTTGCGCGGCAGGTTGAGCAGGCCTTCGCCGACCTCGACCCGCTTGAGGAACGGCAGGCGCGCCTCGTAGGCGGCGCTGCGGCGGAAGTTGACCAGGCGAAGCTGGTCGTTGTCGGCCAATTTCTGGATCGCCGGGTTCTCCGCCGGGCCGACGATGAACGCCGCGTCCAGCTTGCCGGCCAGCAGGTCGTCGACCACCGCGTTGCCGCCGCGGGCTTCCCAGGTGATCGGATAGTGTCCCGGGGCGATGTCGTTGGCCTGCAGGATCGCCTCGGTGGCGGCGCGGGTGCCGCTGCCGTCGCTGCCGATGGCCAGGCGCAGGTGCAGCAGGTCGCTGAGCTGGTCGATGTGCACGTTGCTGCGGTGGAACAGCCAGAGCGGTTCCTGGTAGACCGCGCCGAGGGTCTGCAACTGGCGCGCCTGCCCGGCTTCGAGCTGGCGCTCCTGGCCGCTCTGGACCAGGGCGATGTCGACCTCGCCGGTGCCGAGCAGGCGCTCCAGGTTGTCGCGCGAGCCGGCGCTAGGCACCAGCTTCAGTTCGAAGCCCTGCTCCTTGAGCTTTTCCCGGAGCTTGCCGGCGAACACGGCGTAGCCGCCGCCCTCGGCGCCGGTGGCCATGGTCGCGCTCATCGGCGGCGGTGGGGCGACGAAATAGAACACCGCGGCGACCAGGGCGGCGATCACCGGGATCAGCCAGAGGTTGGCGCGGATCAGGATGGCGAGGTCCTTGAGCAGGTGCTTGATGCGATTCATGAGCGGTCCTTGTGCTGCTCTCCAGAAGGGTATGACGGATGCGGGCGGGCGCACTCCTCAGCGTAGCCGAGGGTCACCGGCGGTCCGTGCGGAACTGCCGGCAGAGCACCCGGTGGCGATGCCGGAAGATGCGGGTGAGGAACCAGCGTACCAGTCCGGCGGCGAATAGCGGGCGCACGGTCAACTGGTCGACCAGCAGGCATTCCCCGGCCTCGCCCGGTGTCGGCAGGATGCGTCGCTCGTGGCGCCAGAGGCGCATGCCGGTCATCGGCGACTGTTCGATGAAGCCGTGGCCGGGCGTCAGCTCCAGCAGGGTCAGTTGCGAAGTGCCCAGCGGCAGCAAGCCGAACAGGCGCATGTGGCTGCGGAACAGCGGGCGCCGGGGCACTACCTCCAGGTCTTCGAGGCTGCGGATACCGGGCGGTACGCTCATGCTCAGCAACGGGCGTATCTCGCGGAGTATCCCGTCCACCGAGGTGATCCACCGCCAGAGCTGTTCGGGGCTGGCCTGCAGGCGCGATTCGAAATGCAGGCTGATATTCATCGCAGGCTCCTGCTAGGGTTGTGGGAGGACGCGCTGTCCATGGCGCCCGTGCCGTGCAAGCCTAAGCCAGACGAACCGAGACGTCGAACCGAAGGAGGACGCCATGCTGATCCGCGCCGCAACCTCGACCCTGCTGGTGGTCGATATCCAGGAACGCCTGCTGCCGGCCATCGACGACGGTCCGGCGCTGGTCGAGTACAGCCAGTGGTTGTTGCGCGTGGCCCGCGCACTGGACGTGCCGGTGCTGGCCAGCGAGCAGTACAGCAAGGGCCTGGGGCCGACGGTGGCGGCCCTGCGCGATGAGCTGGAGCCCACGCAGATCCTCGAGAAGCTGGACTTCTCGGCCGCCGCCGACGGCGCCCTGCTGCGCGCGCCCGGCGGCGACCGCCGGCAGTTCGTGGTTTGCGGCAGCGAGGCGCACGTCTGCGTGCTGCAGACCGTGCTCGACCTGCTTGGCCGTGGTCGCGAAGTGTTCGTCGTGGAGGAGGCGATCGGCTCGCGGCGGCCGAGCGACAAGGCGCTGGCCGTGGAGCGGATGCGCCAGGCCGGGGCGATGATCGTGTCGCGGGAGATGGTCGCCTTCGAATGGATGGAACGCGCCGGCAGCGACCGCTTCCGCGAGATCAGCCGCAACTTCATTCGCTGAGCGGCGGTTGCTCGGCCTGGTAGCGCCGGGCCTCCTCGCGCAGCCAGTCGGCGAAGGCCTGGTGGCGGTCGCTCGGCGGCTCGCGCTGCGGCCAGACCAGCCAGTAGGGATAGGGGTAGGGCACGCGGATGTCGCCCAGTTGCACCAGGCGGCCCTCGGCGAGGGCGCCGGCGACCAGGCTGCGACGCTCCAGGGCGATGCCCTGGCCCAGGCGCACGGCTTCCAGCAGCAGGTTCGAGTCATTGATCAGCAGTCCGTGCTGCGGTTCCGCCACGCCGGCGCGCTGGCACCAGAGCGCCCAGGATTCGGTGGAGCGCAGTGTAGGGCAGGCGACGATCTCGCTCGGCGTGCGCGGCAGGCGGCCGCCGTTGAAGTCGGGCGCGGCGACCATCAGCAACTCGTCGTCGAACAGGCGTTCCCGACCGACCCCTTCCCAGTCGCCCTTGCCGATGCGTACGCCGAGGTCGGCCAGGCCCTGGCGCAGGTTCTGCACGTCAAGACTGGCCACCAGCCGCACGCGACAGTGCGGATGGCGCTCGCGAAAGCGCGGCAGGCGCGGCAGCAGCCAGTTCAGGCCGAAGGACGGCATCACCGTGACCACCAGCTCACCCTCCCGTGGACGCGCCCGCACCACCCGCGTGGCGTCGGCGATCTCGCCCAGCGAGGCGCGTACCTGCAGGGCGTAGAACCGGCCGTTCTCGCTCAGGCGCAGGCCGCGCCCCTCGCGGACGAACAGGGCCAGGCCGAGGAGGTTTTCCAGCAGCTTGATCTGCTGGCTGATCGCTGAGTGGGTGACGTGCAGCTCGCTGGCGGCCTGGCTGATGCTGCCGAGCCGGGCGACCGCTTCGAAGCTGCGCAGGGCGGTGAGGGGAGGGAGGTCGCTCATGTAAGTTTTTCTAAAGGATTCGCTGAATTTATCTCGATATTTTTCGCGTTGTGCAACGACTAGAGTGATTTTCCCAGGCGTCGCCCTCTTAGCGGCGCTTAATCATCGACAAAGGATGCCGCGATGCAACTGATCGGTATGCTGGATTCGCCTTTTGTGCGCCGGGTCGCCATCGCCCTGCGCCTGCTGGACCTGCCCTACGAGCACCGGCCGCTGTCGGTGTTCCGCAATTTCCAGGCGTTCAGCCTGTTCAACCCGATGGTCAAGGCGCCCACGCTGGTGCTGGACGATGGCACCGTGCTGATGGACTCCAGCCTGATCCTCGATTACCTGGAGTGCCTGGCCGGCCGCGAACGCAGTCTGCTGCCGCAACGGCCGCAGGCCCGTGCACGGGCGCTGAGTCTGATCGGTGCGGCGCTGGTGGCCTGCGAGAAATCCGTGCAGATCTACTACGAACTGAACCTGCGTCCCGAGGAACGCCGCCATGGCCCCTGGCTGGAGCGGGTGGAGGGGCAGTTGCTGGCGGCCTACGACTGGCTGGAGGCAGCGCTGCGCCAGGAGCCGCTGGCACGCGACGGCGGCATCGAGCTGGTCGGGGTGACTGTTGCAGTGGCCTGGCGCTTCAGCCAACTGGTGGTCGCGGAGCGGGTCGCCGCCAGCGAATACCCGGAACTGGCAAGCTATTCGGATTATGCGGAAGGGTTGCCGGTGTTCCTCGAGACGCCGCCGGTCTGAGCCCGCGAGGGGCCAGGCTGGCGCCCCTCGAACGGCTCGATTCCGCCTGCGCCCGGCCTCGGTTCGCTGCAGGTCGCTGCCGTCGTCACGGCCCGGACCGGTTGTTGCGAACTGCTGTTCGGCGCCGGCCTGGAGGCGGCCCGGCCCTGGCTCAGCCTGGTCCTGAGCGCGGCCCTCGGCTTGCTCTTCGGCATGCTGCTGGGCGGGCTCTGGTTCGGCTACTGGATCCGCCAGGAGGGATTGCAACTGACCCACCTGCTGCTGGTGGTCTGGGTGCTGGCGAACTTCTTCGTGCTCAACGTCCGCTGGAACTGATGGGGACTGCCGGTACGAGGAGCAGGGCGCGAGGACGGCGACAGTGGAGCGAGCCGGACGCCCGTCGATAGCGCGAAGTCGCATCTCGCTCCTGCCACCCGATCCCTCGGCTCCCCTCTGTTCGCACGCGCTGCATGGGCTGACGCAGTTGGAACTGCCCCCGGGCAGTGGCAGCCGGCTGCCTCGAGGGCAGGTGCTCCGGCTGGCTCGGCATGGTCACTGGAGTTCAGCCCCGGGGTTCTTCGAGGAAAGCAGAACCTGCGGCATCGGCTCCTTTCGCCCGACTGGGCTCAGCGCAGCTCTTCGGCGGCGGCGACCAGTTGTTCGAGTTGATGGTGGATCTGGGCCCTGTCCAGCAACTGCAAGGGCTGGCGGTTCCAGAGCAGCCGTTCGCCGCTTTCGGGGTCGCGGCCCAGGATCGGCTTGCAAGGGTCCTGGCTGAACAGGTTCTGCTCGCTGGCCGTAGCGTCTCCTTGTCCTTCCAGGCGGGTGAACATCAACAGATGATCGGTCGGATGTTCTGCCAGATGGCAGAGATGCGGGCCCACCTGCAGGCTGAGTACGCTCTCCTCGTCATTGGGCGTCGGGAGATCGAGAGCGAGAAAAAGCTGGTGGATGGCGGCGCGGTAGAGTGGATTCATGGCGTGTTCCGAGTCACTGGAGGCGGCCATTAGAGCAGTGCCAGCCCGGAGAGACTGTTAATCGTGGTTCTCTTTTTTTAGGTTTTGCCGCTGCCGATTCCAGTGAAAAAACGGCGGCCAATCCTGATAGGCGATGGGGTTTCCCGTTCCTAGACTGGCGGAGAAACATCAGGAGAAGGCAACCATCATGCATATTCAATCGCTTCAGCAGAGTCCGTCTTTCGCCGTCGAATTGCACCAGGCCGCCAGTGGGCGTTTGGGACAGATTGAGGCCCGCCAGGTCGCCACCCCCAGTGAAGCGCAGCAGTTGGCCCAGCGCCAGGACGCGCCGAAGGGTGAGGGGCTGCTCGCTCGCCTGGGCGCGGCGCTCGTGCGTCCCTTCGTGGCGATCATGGACTGGCTGGGCAAACTGTTGGGCTCCCACGCCCGCACCGGGCCGCAGCCCAGTCAGGACGCGCAGCCTGCGGTCATGTCCTCGGCCGTCGTGTTCAAGCAGATGGTGCTGCAGCAGGCATTGCCCATGACCTTGAAGGGACTCGACAAGGCGAGCGAGCTGGCGACCCTGACACCGGAAGGACTGGCCCGGGAGCACTCCCGCCTGGCCAGCGGAGATGGGGCGCTGCGTTCGCTGAGCACCGCCTTGGCCGGCATTCGTGCCGGCAGCCAGGTCGAGGAGTCCCGTATCCAGGCTGGCCGCCTGCTCGAACGGAGCATCGGCGGGATCGCGCTGCAGCAGTGGGGCACCACCGGCGGTGCCGCGAGTCAACTGGTGCTCGACGCAAGCCCGGAACTGCGGCGCGAAATCACCGACCAGTTGCATCAGGTAATGAGCGAGGTCGCACTGTTGCGCCAAGCGGTAGAGAGCGAGGTCAGCAGAGTATCGGCCGACAAGGCGCTGGCGGATGGCCTGGTGAAGCGGTTCGGGGCGGATGCGGAAAAGTACCTGGGCAGACAGCCTGGTGGCATCCACAGTGACGCCGAAGTGATGGCGCTTGGTCTCTACACCGGCATTCACTACGCGGACCTGAATCGCGCTCTGCGTCAGGGGCAGGAGCTGGATGCGGGACAAAAGCTGATCGACCAAGGTATGTCCGCGGCCTTCGAGAAGAGCGGACAGGCTGAACAGGTAGTGAAGACTTTCCGTGGCACCCGTGGCGGGGATGCCTTCAACGCCGTGGAAGAGGGCAAGGTTGGCCACGACGACGGCTATCTCTCCACCTCCCTGAACCCCGGTGTCGCGAGGAGCTTCGGGCAGGGCACGATATCCACCGTGTTCGGCAGGTCCGGAATCGATGTCAGCGGGATATCGAACTACAAGAATGAAAAAGAGATTCTCTATAACAAAGAGACCGACATGCGCGTGCTGCTGAGCGCCAGCGATGAGCAGGGAGTGACCCGCCGGGTCCTCGAAGAGGCGGCCCTGGGGGAGCAGAGTGGCCATAGCCAGGGACTGCTCGATGCTCTCGACCTGGCAAGCAAACCGGAACGTTCAGGCGAGGTCCAGGAACAGGATGTACGCCTGAGGATGCGTGGCCTTGATCTGGCCTGACCGGTCGTAAAAGAAAGACGTCACGAACGGACACCTTGGGGTGTCCGATTCTTGGCTCGGCAGCGGATCTGGGTGGAGAGGCGTGCTGGCTATTCGCCCAGTGGTTCCAGGAGGGCTGCTGTCCAGCGCTCCTTGCGCCAGGCCCGGCGCTGCTTCTTGTCGAGGTAGGTCCAGGCGACGAAGCGGCTCTGCTTCTGTCCCTGGGCCATGTCCACCACGCGGATATCGCTGGCGCCCAACGTCTTCAGGCGCTCCTGGAGGTTCGGCAGGTTGCTCGCCTTGGATACCAGGGTGGTGAACCAGAACACCTGCGTGGCGAACGCCCGGCTTTCCTCGGCCATGCCGGCCAGGAAGGCCGCTTCGCCGCCCTCGCAGTACAGCTCGGCGCCCTGGCCGCCAAAGTTCAGTAGCGGCAGGGTACGGGTCGGGTCGAGCTTGCCGAGGTTCTTCCACTTGCGCCGGCTGCCGCGCGTGGCTTCGTCCAGCGAGGCGTGGAAGGGCGGGTTGCAGAGGGTCATGTCGAAGCGCTCATCGACGCCGATCAGGCCCTGGAATATCTGCCTGCGATCAGGCTGCCGGCGCAACTCGATGGCAGCGGCGAAGCGTGGGTTGGCGGCGAGGATCGCAGCGGCCGAGGCCAGCGATTGCGGGTCGATGTCGGCGCCGACGAAGCGCCAGCCGTATTCGTGGTGGCCGAGCAGCGGGTAGATGCAGTTGGCTCCGGTTCCGACGTCCAGCGCACGCAGGCCGGGACCGCGTGGAATCAGGCCATCGTGGCTGGCGCCGAGCAGGTCGGCCAGGTAGTGCAGGTAGTCGGCGCGACCGGGAATGGGCGGGCACAGGTAACCATCGGGTATATCCCACTCGCGTACGTCGTAGAACTGTTGCAGCAGCGCGCGGTTGAAGGCTTTCACCGCCGCCGGATCGGCGAAGTCGATGCTCTGCCTGCCGTACGGATTGAGGATGACGAAGCGCTCCAGTTCCGGGCTGCCGGCGATCAGGCGCGGAAAGTCGTAGCGTCCCAGGTGGCGATTGCGCGGGTGCAGCGGGCTGGCGCTCTTGCGCTCGGCGTCGGGATGCGGGCTGGTCGGGCGGGGCATGTTCTCGGTTTCCGTGACGGCGAGGCGGGCATTATTCACATCCGCCGGAGGCTGGCCAGTGTTTCTGCCGAGCGGCGCGCTCCTGGCCCGGTCACAATGGAAACAGCCACGGAATCACCAGCACGCAGACGAACATCACCAGCAGGGTAAATGGCACGCCGATCCGGACGAAGTCTCCGAAGCGGTATTGGCCAGGGCCCAGCACCAGGGTGTTCACCGGCGAGGAAATCGGCGTCATGAAGGCTGCCGAGGCCGCCACCGCCACCACCATGGCGAAGGGGTAGGGCGAGGCGCCGATCTGCTTGGCGGTGGCGATGGCGATCGGCGCCATCAGCACCGCGGTAGCGGTGTTGGAGATGAACAGGCCGATGGCCGCGGTGAGCAGGAACAGGCTGGCCAGCAGCACGCGCGGGCCGGCGTCGCCGAGGGCGTCGACCAGCAGCGAGACCACCAGGTCGATACCGCCGGTCTTCTGCAGGGCCAGGGCGAAGGGCAGCATGCCGACGATCAGGACCAGGCTTTGCCAATGGATGGCGCGGTAGGCGCCGTCCATGTCGATGCAACGGAACAGGCCCATCAACAGGCAGCCGACCAGTGCCGCGACCACGTTGGGCACCACCCCGCTGACCATCAGCGCCACCATCACGGCCAGGCTGAGCAGGGCGTGCGGCGCCTTGCTCAGGGCCGGCGCCACCTCGTCGATCTCCGCCGGCAGGCTGAGCACCAGGAAATCGCGGTTGCGTCCCTGCAACTGGCGGATCGCCTTCCAGGCGCCGATCACCAGCAGGGTATCGCCCAGGCGCAGCTTCTCTTCCAGCATGCCGTCGGTGAGCGCTTCGTGGTCGCGACGCAGGCCGACCACGTTGAGCCCGTACTGCGAACGGAAGCCCAGTTCCAGGACGCTCTTGCCGAGCAGGGTGGAGTCCGGCGGCAGAGTCACCTCGGCCATGCCGACCTCCCGCGACTGGTCGATGAAGTAGCTGGCGCGGAACGGCAGGCGCACCAGGTTCAGCTCGGCGCAGCGCCGGTCCATGTCCTCCGGAGGGGCGAAGACGTCCAGCAGCAACACGTCGCCCGCCTTCAGCTCGGTGCTGCCGCCGACCTTGACCACCTCGCTGTGGAACTTGCGTACCCGCTCCAGGCCGACCACGTTGGCGCCCAGGCGGGTGCGCAGTTGCAGTTCTTCCAGGGTGCTGCCGATCAACGGCGAGCCGAGCTGGACCTGCAGGCGCCGTTCGCGGCCGGCCAGGCGATAGTCGCGGATCAGGTCGCGCAGGGTCCGCCGTGCCTTCGGCGCGCCGACTTCCGCCGGGCTGGCGGCGTTCAGCCAGTTGCGCGTGAGCAGCATGTAGGCCACGCCGATGGCGAGCACCATGAGGCCTATCGGGGTGAAGGCGAAGAAGCCGAAGCCGGCATGACCCTCGCGCGCCAGCTCGCTGTTGACCACCATGTTCGGTGGCGTGGCGACCAGGGTCATCATGCCGCTGATCAGTCCGGCGAAGGCCAGCGGCATCATCAGCCGGCCCGGAGGGATCTTCAGCTTGGCGGCGATGCTCAGGACCACCGGGATGAAGATCGCCACCACCCCGGTGGAACTCATCACCGAGCCCAACCCGGCCACCGCCAGCATCAGCAGTACCAGCAGGCGCGCTTCGCTGCTGCCGGCGCGGGCGATCAGCCAGTCGCCGACCTGGTAGGCCACCCCGGTACGCACCAGGCCTTCGCCGATCACGAACAGCGCGGCGATCAGTATCACGCTGGGATCGCTGAAGCCGGCCAGGGCTTCGTTGAGGGTAAGGGTTCCGCTGACGCTGAAGGCCATGATCACCAGCAGGGCGATCACGTCCAGGCGCAGGCGGTTGTGGATGAAGAGGGCGACGGTGGTGGCGAGCAGGCCGACCACCCAGAGCAGTTCGAGGTTCATGCGGGCATCTGAGCGGGAGGATGCCTGCGAGTGTGGCAGACGGACGCGGATCGCGCCTTGATCTGCTGCAGGTCGACGGCGCCTCCCCGCTTCGCCGCGGAGAGGCGCCGCGGCCCTGTCAGCCGAGGAGGAGGGCGTCGTCGGCGAGCTTCTCGCCGCGCACCTTCTCGAACATCGCCAGCAGGTCCGGTACGTCGAGGCCCTTGCGTTGCTCGCCGGAGACGTCCAGCACCACCTGGCCCTGGTGCAGCATCACCGTGCGCTCGCCCACGTCCAGCGCCTGGCGCATGCTGTGGGTGACCATCATGGTGGTGAGTTTCTTCTCGGCGACGATCCGTGCGGTGAGATGCAGGACGAAGTCGGCGGTGCGCGGGTCGAGCGCCGCGGTGTGTTCGTCGAGCAACAGGATACGCGACGGCTGCAGCGCCGCCATCAGCAGGCTGACGGCCTGGCGCTGGCCGCCGGAGAGCAGGCCGATGCGGTCGCCGAGGCGGTTCTCCAGGCCGAGGCCGAGGGTCGCCAGGCTTTCCCGGAAACCGTCGCGCATCGATGCCTGCACCGCCCTGCCGAGGCCGCGACCGGCACCGCGACGCTGCGCCAGGGCCATGTTCTCCTCGATGGTGAGGTCCTCGCAGGTACCCGCCATGGGGTCCTGGAACACCCGCGCGACGCGGTTGGCGCGGGCCCAGACCGGCTTGCGGGTGACGTCTTCGTCGTCGATCAGGATCTGCCCGCTGTCGATCGGCAGGTCGCCGGAGACTGCGTTGAGGAAGGTCGACTTGCCGGCGCCGTTGGAGCCGATCACGGTGACGAACTGGCCGGCCGGGATGTCCAGCGACAGGCCGCGCAGGGCGCGGGTCTCGATGGGGGTGCCGGGGTTGAAGGTGATCTTCAGGTTCTTCGCGCTGAGCATGGTCAGGCTCCCTTCTTGCCGAGCAGGCGTTTCTTCATCATCGGAATCACCAGGGCGACGGTGACCAGCACCGCGGTGACCAGGTTCAGGTCTTGGGCCTGCAAGCCGATGAAATCGCTGTTCAGCGCCAGGGCGATGAAGAAGCGGTAGACGATGGCACCGAGGATCACCGCGAGGGTCGCCAGGATCAGCCGGCGCGAGGGCAGGATGCTCTCGCCGACGATCACCGCCGCCAGGCCGATGACGATGGTGCCGATACCCATGGAGATATCGGCGCCGCCCTGGGTCTGCGCGAACAGCGCGCCGGCCAACGCCACCAGCGCGTTGGAGATGGCCATGCCGAGCAGGATCATGCCGCCGGTGTTGACCCCCTGGGCACGGGCCATCCGCGGGTTGGAGCCGGTGGCGCGGATCGCCAGGCCTTTCTGGGTGGTGAAGAACCAGTCCAGCAGCAGCTTCGCGGCGATCACGATGAACACCAGCAGCAGCGGGCGGAACACGTAGTCGCTGAGCCATTCCGGCTGCAGCAGGGTGAACAATGTCGGCTCGGCGATCAGCGGTACGTTGGGCTTGCCCATGATGCGCAGGTTGATCGAGTAGAGCGCGATCATCATCAGGATGCTGGCGAGCAGGTCCATGATCTTCAGCTTGACGTTGAGCAGGCCGGTGGCCAGCCCGGCCAGTGCACCGGCGGCGGTGGCCGCCAGGGTCGCGCTGTACGGGTCCCAGCCAAGGGCGATGAGGGTCGCGCAGACCGCGCCGCCGAGCGGGAAGCTGCCGTCCACCGTGAGGTCGGGGAAGCGCAGCAGGCGGAAGGAGATGAATACGCCGAGTGCCACGAGGCTGAAGATCAGGCCGATCTCCAGGGCACCGAACAGGGAAAACAGAGACATGACTTCGTAACCGAGTGCGTGAAGGCAGGATTATCGTGCCGTCCGGCCACGGGCGGGACGCCCGCGGCCGGCGGCCGCTTTTTTTACTTGATGACTTCCGCGGCCGACTTGAGCAGTTCGTCGGACAGGGTCACGCCTTGCTTCTGCGCGGCCCCGGGATTGACGAACAGCTGCAGGTTGTCGCTGGTCTCCGGCTTGATCTCGCCCGGCTTCTCGCCCTTGAGGATGCGCACCACCATGCGGCCGGTCTGCTTGCCCATCTCCTTGTAGTTGATGCCGAGGGCGGCGATGGCGCCGCGCTTGACGCTGTCGGTGTCGGAGGCGATCAGCGGGATCTTCGCGTCGTTGCCGACCTTGACCAGCGCCTCGTAGGCGGACACCACGTTGTTGTCGGTGTTGGTGTAGATCGCGTCGACCTTGCCGACCAGGCTGCGCGCCGCCGAGCTGACGTCCACCGAACGCGGTGCCGAGGCTTCGACCAGGCTCAGGCCCATCTTCGGCAGCAGTTCCTTCAGCTCCTTGACCACCACCACGGAGTTGGCTTCGCCCGGGTTGTAGACCATGCCGATGCGCTTGGCGCCCGGCACCACTTTCTTGATCAGCTCGATCTGCTTGTCCAGCGCGAGCATGTCGGAAACCCCGGTGACGTTGGTGCCGGAGGCTTCCCAGCTCGGCGTCAGGTGCGCGCCGACCGGGTCGGTGACGGTGCTGAAGACGATCGGGATGCTCTTGGTCGCGGCCACCAGCGCCTGGGCCGACGGAGTGGCGATGCCGACGATCACGTCGGGCTTGTCGCCGATGAACTTGCGGGCGATCTGCGCGGCGGTGCCGGTGTTGCCCTGGGCGCTCTGGTACTGCCACTTGAGGTTCTTGCCGTCTTCGTAGCCGGCCTCCTGGAGGGCCTCCTTGACCCCGTCGCGAGCGGCGTCCAGCGCCGGGTGCTCGACGATGGCGGTCACGGCCACCGACTTCTGCTCTTCGGCGTTGGCGCCGAAGGACAGGGCCATGCCAAGGGCCAGGGCACTGAGGGGCAACCATTTATTCTTATAGGCCTGCATCATGCGGCGATCTCCTGATTGTATTGGCGCGCTGTAGCGAATTGTTCTGATTGGGCGGTGCGGGTACAGCGTGGCCGAAACATCGCATTTTTCGCGCAAGTCGTCAGCAGGTTTGATGTTTTTTCTTGCGGTGGGATTACCGCTGGGGGGCAAGGGGGAGTGCCTGCCTTTGCGAAAATTCGATGAGGGCCCGCGTGGCCTCCGAACAGAAGGTCATCGGTTTCGAGCCCAACCAAAGATATGTGGCCAATTGATGGCCTTGTGGTACACGTCTCCCGAGTTGCAAGGACGCGTACCGCACCGCCTGCCTGGGAGCGGTGCTTTGCGCCCGGTCTGCGTGCCTGCCATGGGGGTGGGCTCTGGGGGATGCATGGTGGGGCGTTGGAGTGCGTGGATCGTCGCCGTGGCGATCTGTCTCATGGTCGGGGACGCGACCGCCGCTGGCTGGCGTTCGGCAAACTTCCGTGTCTATAGCGGCGCAGGCCTACAACCGTTACTCCTATGGCTGGAATAATCCGATCGCCAGTGTGGATCCGACAGGGTATGCGTTGGAGGAGATTTCTTCGTCCAAAAGTTGGTACTCGCCAGTTATTGATAATAGTTGGTTGTTCTTGAGCAACTTGTGGATGGGGAATGGTCCGGAAAGTGGCTTCGAATTTAGCCTGGGCATTTTAAAAGGAGGGCTATCCTTTTCTCAGTCTATGTCATGGGTCAATCCAGTTGCCGGAGGTGTTCAATATCTTTCGAATAACTGGGCTTCTCAAGCTATTTGGGGTGAAGGGTTTAGTGAGTTAATATCTTATAAAAATATCGATCAGTGCTGGCGGTGGCTTGTTTGATGTTGGCAGTGTCTTTCTTCCTGTCGGGCGCGCAATAGTTTCTGTAGGTTTTGACTTTATGTTCGGGGCCGTCTCGGGAGCGGAGCGCGGTCTAGGAGGGCGTGGTGGCCATAAATATGCTGCTGGTATACTTTCTGGGGGTAGTGGGAAAGCGTTCGCAGGGCACGGTAAATATGTTTTCGGTAGCGGGGATTTTTGGGTGCCTGATGGGCCGTACATAACTCTTCCAAGGCCTGGAATTAATATTCTGGATGAAACCGGTCGATTTATTGAATTGGGTGATTGGGCTGGTTTGGCGCAGGCTGCAAAAATTAATCCGAGACTTGCAGGTGATATTGAAGGCATGGCTACTTATTTGCCGCGTGCTGAGATTCCTAACTATACTCTAAGTGCTCCAGCTGCTAGAGGTCCAGCATTGCATATCGATGGAAACTCAACGACTGTTGAGTTCAGTACCCCCTTGGAAAAACTATTACAGCTTGGGATGGGATGCGTGCAGTGGGCTGCTTGTACAACATTTGCGAGGTAGGTGATTTATGTATTTCCCAGACATGTCTTTTTATTCGTATTTTCTTTTGAGGCCGTTAGGTAGTGTAAGAAACATAGGTTGGTTAGGAAGAGGGCAGCAGTACTCCAGGGGGCGGGTAAGTTCTGGATTGCTTGATAAATTGAAGTTGATAATTATGTCGGAGGGGGCGGTTGATTTCCACGTTAATAGAGTAATGAGCGCACATGAGTGTGTAGTCGCTGGATGTCGGGATTTGTTCGTGGGAGATGTTGGTTTGGGTTTTTCTGAAATATGGATTCCTGGAGTTGAGAAAGGAGCATATTTTGCATCTCCTTCGTTGATACTTCATTATATTGAAGAGCATGATTATTGCCCTCCACAGATGTATTCGGAGGCGGTGATGGCTGTTGATTTGGAAATTGGCTATAAAGCCCAGGAGGTATATGTGGGGCTTGTGGCTGGCCATTTTTAGATTTATCGAGTCTTGCGGTTATTAGGTCTGTTCCAACCTATTGATAAGATTCTTCTGAAAGTTTTTCAGGCTTTAAGGGCCAAGCTAGGGTTCTTTGTCAATGAGGGGCTGGAAGGTTATGGGGAGGTCGGTCAGAAAAAGCATAAGTTTTTTTGGTTCAGTCAGGAAGTATGACGTGAAGGTTGAGCACCAGAGAGGGATGTGATGGCTGATTTTGAATATTATACTAAAGGTGATATGGCGCTACGGTGTAATTCAGAAGGGTTGTGGTATTTGTCCGTGGGGGATCAGGTTTTTTTTCTCCAGGAGGAAGAGAGTTTTTGGAGGGTTCTGGTTTTATTGGAGAAACCTTACGAAGAGGTTAGGGAAAAGCTTGGGCGGGGATTTTGTTACTTAAATGTTGTTTTGGTGGGACTAGATAGTGAGTCTGACTACTGGATTGGTTTGGCACTTTCTTGGATAGAGCAAGGAGGAGCAGAAGCCAGTGATCTACTACTAGCACGCTTGAAGGGGGTGGTTGAGGGGCGGAGCGCCAATCAAAAAAACAGGCATAAAGCTTTTTCAGTATTGAGAAAAATAGGTGGGTAACTACTTGTGTATTGGTTTTTCTAAAAGCATAGTTGCTTTAGTTGGTTGATAGAGCGGGTTTTTAAGTTTTTGCAGTGAGTGTTGTTATTGTGTTTTTTTGTTATGGCTGGTTTGAAACTTTTTGTTGGTGTTTTCTGTTTCTAGATTTAAGACGGTTTCTATGGCCAGGATACTGATTTTTTAGTGGGGTGGTGAAGAAATGCTTTGTATATCGTTGAAAAATGGCATTTAGGAGGTTATATGGGCAAGAGAGTGGTTGTATTGCTATGGCTGCTATTCACATCAATGTCAGCCCACGCCATCGATAAAAAAGTCAACAACGTTACCATCATGCGCGTGGGCTTCATGGTGGACGCGAATTCTCCGGGTGGAGGCTGGGGCTGCATCGTCAGCAAGCCGGGAGCGGCGGATTGCGGCTTTGGCCTGATGCGCCTGCCGCCGATGAATACCGATGCCGGCAAGGCCATGCTGTCGCTGATGCTGAGCGCCCAGGCCACACAGAACAAACTGCCGGAGATCGCCTATTCGGCCAGCGCCACGGTGAACGCGGTATGCCAGATCACTTCGGCGCAGATAGACAGCGGCGCCTGAGGGGAGAAAGGTACGAGGCCGCAGCCCCGTACCTTGGCGAGAGTGCTTAGAGCGCGGCGATCTTCTGCCGTTGCTCGGCCAGCTTGGCCAGGGCCTGTTCGGCCTCGGCGAGCTTGGCGCGTTCCTTCTCGATCACGTCGGCCGGGGCCTTGGCGACGAAGCCTTCGTTGGACAGCTTGCCGCCGACGCGCTTGACCTCGCCTTCCAGGCGCTGGATCTCCTTGTCCAGGCGCCCCAGTTCGGCGCTCTTGTCGATCAGGCCGGCCATCGGCACCAATACTTCCATGTCGCCGACCAGGGCGGTGGCGGACATCGGCGCTTCCTCGCCGGCTTCCAGCACGCGGATGCTTTCCAGCTTGGCCAGTTTCATCAGCAGCGGCTCGTTGTCGGCCAGGCGGCGGTGGTCGCTGGGCGAGGCGTTCCTGAGGATGATGTCGATGCGCTTGGCCATGGAGATGTTCATCTCGCCGCGGATCTGCCGCACGCCGAGCATCAGCGCCTTGACCCACTCGATGTCGCCTTCGGCGGCGGCGTCGATCCTGCCTTCGTCGGCCACCGGCCAGGGTTGCAGCATCAGGGTCGGACCTTCCTTGCCGGCCTGGCCCTTGATGCGCTGCCAGATTTCCTCGGTGATGAACGGCATGAACGGGTGCGCCAGGCGCAGGGCCGTCTCCAGCACGCGGATCAGGGTGCGACGAGTGCCGCGCTGGCGCTCGATGGGGGCGTTCTCGTCCCACAGCACCGGCTTGACCAGCTCCAGGTACCAGGCGCAGTACTCGTCCCAGATGAACTCATAGAGGGCCTGGGCGGCCAGGTCGAAGCGGAAGGCGTCGAGCTGGCGGGTGACTTCCTGCTCGGTGCGCTGCAACTGGGAGATGATCCAGCGGTCGACCGAGGACAGCTCGACTGGCTCGCCGTTGACCCCGGTGTCCTGGCCATCGGTGTTCTCGATGACGAAGTTGGCGGCGTTCCAGATCTTGTTGCAGAAGTTGCGGAAGCCTTCGACGCGGCCCATGTCGAACTTGATGTCGCGGCCGGTGGAGGCCAGCGAGCAGAAGGTGAAGCGCAGGGCGTCGGTGCCGTAGCTGGCGATGCCTTCGGGGAATTCGGCGCGGGTCTGCTTGGCGATCTTCTCCGCCAGCTTCGGCTGCATCATGCCGCTGGTGCGCTTTTGCAGCAGGGTATCGAGGTCGATGCCGTCGACGATGTCCAGCGGGTCGAGCACGTTGCCCTTGGACTTGGACATCTTCTGGCCCTGGCCGTCGCGCACCAGGCCGTGGACATAGACGGTCTTGAACGGGATCTGCGGGGTGCCGTCGGGGTTCTTCACCAGGTGCATGGTGAGCATGATCATCCGCGCGACCCAGAAGAAGATGATGTCGAAGCCGGTGACCAGTACGTCGGTGGGGTGGAAGGTCTTGAGGAACTCGGTCTGCTGCGGCCAGCCGAGGGTGGAGAAGGTCCACAGGCCGGAGCTGAACCAGGTGTCGAGAACGTCTTCGTCCTGGCGCAACTCGACCTCGTTGCCGAGCTTGTGCTTGGTGCGCACCTCGACCTCGTCGCGGCCGACGTAGACGTTGCCGGCCTCGTCGTACCAGGCCGGGATGCGGTGGCCCCACCAGAGCTGGCGGCTGATGCACCAGTCCTGGATGTCGCGCATCCAGGAGAAGTACATGTTCTCGTACTGCTTGGGCACGAACTGGATACGGCCGTCTTCCACGGCGGCGATGGCGTCTTCGGCCAGCGGCTTGGTGCTGACGTACCACTGGTCGGTCAGCCAGGGCTCGATGACGGTGCCGGAGCGGTCGCCCTTCGGTACTTTCAGCGCGTGGTCGTCGACCTTCTCGAGCAAGCCCATGGCCTCGAACTCGGCGACGATGGCCTTGCGCGCGGCGAAGCGGTCCATGCCGGCGTAGCTCTGCGGCAGGCTGGGGTCGAGGTTCGGGTTGACGCTGCCGTCGAGGTGGAACACCTGGGCCTGGGCCAGCACCGCGGCGTTCTTGTCGAAGATGTTGATCAGCGGCAGGTCGTGGCGCTTGCCCACTTCGTAGTCGTTGAAGTCGTGGGCCGGGGTGATCTTCACGCAGCCGGTGCCGAATTCGCGGTCGACGTACTCGTCGGCGATGATCGGGATGTGCCGGCCGACGATCGGCAGTTCGGCGAACTGGCCGATCAGCTTGGCGTAGCGCTCGTCTTCCGGGTGCACCGCGACCGCGGCGTCGCCCAGCAGGGTTTCCGGACGGGTGGTGGCGACCACCAGGTAATCCAGGCCTTCGCTGGTCTTCGCGCCGTTCACCAGCGGGTAGCGCAGGTGCCAGAGGTGGCCCTTCTCGTCGTGGTTTTCCACTTCCAGGTCGGATATCGCGGTGTGCAGCTTGGTGTCCCAGTTCACCAGGCGTTTGCCGCGGTAGATCAGGCCGTCTTCATGCAGGCGCACGAAGGCTTCCTTGACCGCTTCGGAGAGGCCGTCGTCCATGGTGAAGCGCTCGCGCGACCAGTCCACCGAGGAGCCCAGGCGACGAATCTGCCGGGTGATGTTGCCGCCGGACTGTTCCTTCCATTCCCAGACCTTCTCCAGGAACTTCTCCCGGCCGAGGTCGTGGCGGCTCACGCCCTGGGCGCCGAGCTGGCGCTCGACCACCATCTGGGTGGCGATGCCGGCGTGATCGGTGCCCGGCTGCCACAGGGTGTTGCGGCCCTGCATGCGGCGGTAGCGGATCAGCGCGTCCATGATCGCGTTGTTGAAGCCATGGCCCATGTGCAGGCTGCCGGTCACGTTCGGCGGCGGGATCATGATGGTGTAGGGCTGGCCTTCGCCGCTCGGAGCGAAGTAGTCGTTGGACTCCCAGGTCTCGTACCAGGAAGTCTCGATGGCGTGCGGCTGGTAAGTCTTGTCCATGCGAAAGGGGACCAAAGCTGAATATGGCTGGGGAAAATGCGAAGAAAGTCCGGGAGTATAGCGGGGATGGCGGCCCGGGGGTAAGGCCGCGGGCCGCGGCGGGCGCCCGCCGCGTCCGGATCAGCCGTTGCGTTGGCCGAGCAGGCGACCCAGGCGGGCTTGCAGGCGGCGGCGCAGTTCGGCTTCGATCTGCGGGGCGAAGTCGTCGATGACTTCCTGCAGGATCAGTTCGGCGGACGCTCGCAACTCGTCGTCCAGGCGCTCCTGTTCGGCGGGCGCCAGCCCTGCCGTGGTGGCTGCCGCGGTCTGCGGCTCTGGCGCGCGCGGGGCGGTACCGGGGGAGACGACGTCGGAGAGCAGGGGAATGTTGTCCGGCTCGAAGGATTCGGTCAGCAAGGGCGGCTCGTTCCGTTCGTAGAGCAGGTCGTGGATCGACTCCAGGTCATCGAGCAACTGCTCCGGGGGTTGTGTCGGTTTGTGGCTGTCCATGGTCGTGCACTTCAGATACGCGGCAGGCGATGGTCCTGTAGAGGATAGCCCTGCTCCCGGTAGAAGCGGAATTTATCCCGTGCCGCCTGGCGGATCGCCGGCTCCTCGACCACCAGTTCGGCCACCCGCGAAAAGTTCGGGACGAAGCCGGGGGCCTCGAGGGTCAGGTTGATCAGCAGGTCGCGATGGTTCCCCGGGGGCTCGCCCAGGCCCAGGGCGACGGGCGCCTCGGCGTCTTCCTCGGCCAGGCTGTGAGGAATGAAGGCCTCGCCGCGGAAGCTCCACAGGCGGCCGTCCAACTCGCTGCGCTGCGCCTCGTCGGCGCAATGCAGGTAGACCTGCATGCCCTGCCGCCAGGCCTTCTCGGCCAGGCGGCAGGCGACCTGCAGGCGCGCCGACGGATCGGCGCTGGGGATCACGTAGAAATCGACCCGGGTCACTTGGCCCGTTCCAGCAGGTACTGGGTCAACAACGGAACCGGGCGGCCGGTGGCGCCTTTGTCCTTGCCGCCGCTGATCCAGGCGGTGCCGGCGATGTCCAGGTGCGCCCAGTGGTATTTCTTGGCGAAGCGCGAGAGGAAGCAGCCGGCGGTGATGGTGCCGGCCTTCGGCCCCCCGATGTTGGCGATGTCGGCGAACGGGCTGTCCAGCTGTTCCTGGTATTCGTCGAACAGCGGCAATTGCCAGGCGCGGTCGTCGGCGAACTCGCCGGCCTTGAGCAGTTGCCTGACCAGCGCTTCGTTGTTGCCCATAAGGCCCGAGGTGTTGCTGCCCAGGGCGACGATGCAGGCGCCGGTGAGGGTGGCGATGTCGATCACCGACTGAGGCTTGAAGCGCTCGGCGTAGGTCAGTGCGTCGCACAGCACCAGGCGCCCTTCGGCGTCGGTGTTGAGGATCTCGACGGTCTGCCCGCTCATGGTGGTGACGATGTCGCCCGGACGGGTGGCTCCGCCGCTGGGCATGTTCTCGGCGCAGGCCAGCAGGCCGACCAGGTTGATCGGCAACTGCAGTTCGAGCACCGCGCGGAAGGTGCCGAAGACGCTGGCGGCGCCGCACATGTCGAACTTCATCTCGTCCATGCCCAGGCCCGGCTTGAGGCTGATGCCGCCGGTGTCGAAGGTGATGCCCTTGCCGACCAGCACGTGCGGGGCCTGGTCCTTCTTCGCGCCGTTGTATTGCAGGACGATCAGCCGCGGCGGCTGGTCGCTGCCCTGGGCGACGGCGAGGAACGAGCCCATGCCCAGCTCGCGCAGTTTCTTCTCGTCGAGGACCTCGACCTTCAGGCCCTTGAACTCCTTGGCCAGGCCCTTGGCCTGCTCGCCGAGGAACGTCGGATGGCAGACGTTCGGCGGCAGGTTGCCGAGATCGCGGGTCAGGGCCATGCCATTGGCGATGGCCTGAGCTTCCTTGCTGCCTTGCTCGACGGCGGCGCTGTCGGCCTTGTCGGCGAGCAGGGTCAGCTTCTTCAGTTTCAGCGGCTCGGCTTTCTGGCTCTTGTAGCGATCGAACACGTACAGGCCATCGGCCAGGGTTTCCACCAGCAGACGCGCCTTCGCGTGGGCATCGCGGCCTTTCACCGCGAGATCGCCGAGGGCCAGCGCGGCATCGGCGCCGGCCAGGCCCTTGAGGGTCGACAGCACGGCGGAGGCCAGCTTGCGGTACTGGCGGTCGCCCAGTTCGCGCTCCTTGCCGGCGCCGACCAGCAGCACGCGCTCGGCCTTGAGATTGGGCAGGCTCTGCAGGAGCAGGGTCTGGCCGACCTTGCCGGCCAGGTCGCCACGCTTGAGCACTGCGCTGATGGCGCCGCCGGTGGCGTCGTCGACCGCCTTGGCGCTGGCGCCGAGCTTGCGGCCTTCGCCTACGGCGAGCACCAGGGTGGCGGTTTTCAGGGTTTCCGGGCGTACGCTTTTAACAAGGAATTCCATGGAAGAGGTCCCCAATACAGACAGTCGGGATGGCGCAAGGGGCGGCATCCGTTAGCGGTAAGCGATTGTTCCGAGCACGATTCGTCCCGAGGACTGACGGTCGCCGCCGGGGCGGTGACGCAGGCAGCGACAGCTTAGTCGTTGCGGCGGGGGTCGTTCCATGCCGAGGATGGCAACCGAGGTTCTACAGCGCCGGAGCCGGGTTGGCGGTGCCTCCCGGCCGTTGCCGCACATGGTCGCACAACTGCGGCGTGTCTGGCACGACTGTGTACGCACGGGAACCCGCGGCCATGCCGCGTCCCTATAATGAACGTTTCGTTCCGCAGGAGTCGCACCGTGCCCGCCAGCAAACCTGTCGCGGATCCCGCCCGGAGTACTGACCCACGCGATTACCAGCGAGTCGGCCGGCCGCTCGGGGTCATGGCCAAGACCTTCCCGGCGGGTTTCGTGGTCGCCGAGCATCGGCACGAGCGGGCGCAGTTGATCCATGCCCTGTCGGGCGTGATCGAACTGCATGTCGGTCGCACGCTATGGCTGGTCCCGCCGCAGCGCGCGGTATGGATGCCGGCGGGGATGGCGCACGCGATGCTGGCGCGCGGCGAGGTCCGCTTGCACACCGTCTATGTCCGGCCGCAGTCCTGCCCGCCGGAATTCCCCCGGGTGCCGCGCGGAGTGATGGTCAGCCCATTGTTGCGCGAGTTGATCGTGCGCGCCGCCGGCCTGCCGTTGTTGTACGACGAGCGCGGCCGGGAGGGGCGGTTGATGGCGGTGCTGCTGGACGAACTGGAGTGGTCGCGGGAACAGCCCCTGGCCTTGCCCGACCCCGCGGACCGACGCCTGGGAAGAATCTGCCAAGCGCTGCTGGAGGACCCGGCCGACCCTCGCGGGCTGGAGGAGTGGGCGCGCTACGTGGGGGCGTCCTCGCGGACCCTGGCACGGCTGTTTCTCTCCGAACTGGGAGTGACCTTCGTCCATTGGCGCCACCAGGTGCGCCTGGCCGCCGCCCTGCCACGCCTGGCGGCTGGCGAAGCGGTGGCGCGGATCGCCGTGGATCTCGGCTACCAGACGCCCAGCGCATTCAGTGCCATGTTCCGACGCCTGACCGGGAGCACGCCGAGCCGCTACTTCGCCTTGTCCGATTCGGCGTAGCCTTCGTCCGTTGGCGGACGGCGCCGACGCGGCAGGATTCCTATGCTGGGCCCGTTTCCAGACGACCGCCCCGGGAGGCAAGCATGCAACGACTGAACGTGGAATTCCGCTCCGAGGGTGTCGCCCTGCGCGGCTGGCTGTATTTGCCGGAAGCGCGTGCCGAGCGGCCGGCGATCGTCATGACGCACGGTTTTTCCGGGGTGAAGGAGCAGTACCTGGACCGTTACGCCGAGGTATTCGCCGCCGCCGGCTTCGTCGTGCTCCTCTACGATCATCCGAACTTCGGCGACAGCGACGGCGAGCCGCGCCAGGAAATCGATCCGGTGATGCAGCGTCGCGGCTATCGCGACGCGATCACCTGGTTGGGCGCCCAGGCACGGGTCGACGCGAGGCGCATCGGCATCTGGGGAACCAGCTACAGCGGCGGACATGTGCTGGAAGTGGCCGCACTGGATCGGCGGGTGAAATGCGTGGTGGCGCAGGTGCCGACCGTCAGCGGCCATGCCTCGGCGTTGCGCCGGACCCGCGCCGAGCAGTTGCCGGCATTGCTGGCAAGCTTCGACGCGGACCGCCAGCGGCGCTTCGAGGGCTTGCCGCCGGCGCTGTTGCCGGCGGTCGCCGCGGGCCCCGACGAGCCTTGCGCGATGGCCGGCGCGGACGCCCACCGGTTCTTCACCGACAGCGCGGCGCTGGCGCCGAGCTGGCGCAACCGGGTGACTCTGCGTAGCGCCGAGCTGGCGCGGGAGAACGAGCCAGGCATTCACATGGCGCGGATCAGCCCCACGCCGCTGCTGATGATCGTCGCCGACCGGGACCTGCTCACGCCCACTGACCTTTGCCTGGAGGCCTACCAGCGGGCGTTGCCGCCCAAGCGGCTGCTGATGCTCGCCGGCGGCCATTTCACGCCGTACATCGAGCATTTCGACGCCACCAGCCAGGCTGCGGCAGACTGGTTCGTCCGTCATCTCGGAGAGGGCGGCGAGCAGCCAGCGACAGTCGTCGAATAAATCGGCAAGCGCTGAACGAGCGTTCGCCTCGACGGTCTATCGGGCTCTTGGTTCGGCCTGCGCAGTGACAGGCCCGCCGAATCGCAGGATAATGCCGGCTATTTTCTCCGCGCCATGCCGCCATGGCCGGAAACGCGTGATGACGGGGCCGACGGGCCCCGTCAGAGCCTGGCAACCCAGGAGTGTCCGGATTGATCGTTTTCCGTTATTTGTCCCGTGAAGTGCTGGTCACCATGAGCGCCGTCAGCGCCGTGCTGCTGGTGATCATCATGAGTGGCCGTTTCATCAAGTACCTGGCGCAAGCGGCGCAGGGGTTGCTCGACCCCGGTTCGCTGTTCCTGATCATGGCGTTCCGGATTCCCGGCTTCCTGCAGCTGATCCTGCCGCTTGGCCTGTTCCTCGGCATCCTTCTGGCCTACGGGCGACTCTATCTGGAAAGCGAGATGACCGTGCTCTCGGCGACCGGCATGAGCCAGAAGCGCCTGCTCGGCTATACCATGGCGCCGGCGCTGCTGGTGGCGATCCTGGTGGCCTGGCTGAGCCTGTTCCTGGCGCCCCAGGGCATCAACCAGTTCGCCCTGCTGTTGAACAAGCAGGATACCCTGACCGAGTTCGACACCCTGGTCCCGGGCCGTTTCCAGGCAATGCGCGACGGTACCCGGGTGACCTATACCGAGGAACTGTCGAAGGATCGCGGCGAACTGGCCGGCATCTTCATTTCGCAGAAGGACCTCAACAGCAGCAACCAGGAACGCGGCATCTCCATCCTGGTGGCGGAGAAGGGCACCCAGAACATCCAGGCGGATGGCAGCCGTTACCTGATCCTGCACAACGGCTACCGCTACGACGGCAATCCCGGGCAGGCCAACTACCGGGCGATCCAGTACGACACCTATGGCGTGATGCTGCCCAAGCCCGAGGCCAGCAGCGAGGTGAGCGAGCGTGACGCGGTGCCCACCGCCGACCTGTTCGGCAGCGACAACCCACGCTACCAGGCCGAATTGCAGTGGCGCCTGTCGACACCGCTGCTGGTGTTCGTGGTGACCCTGCTGGCGGTGCCGCTGTCGCGGGTCAACCCACGCCAGGGGCGCTTCCTCAAGCTGCTGCCGGCGATCCTCCTTTATATGGGCTACCTGGCCCTGCTGATCGCTGTCCGTGGCCAGCTGGACAAAGGCAAGATCCCCATGGCCATCGGCCTGTGGTGGGTCCACGGACTATTCCTGGCGATCGGTCTTCTTCTGTTCTATTGGGAACCCTTGCGCCTGAAGCTGGCGTCCTCCCGTGCCGGTCGCGAGGTGGCGCATGGTTAAGCTCGATCGTTACATCGGTGTCACCGTCTTCGTCGCGATCCTCGCGGTGCTCGGGGTGATCCTTGGCCTGGCGCTGCTGTTCGCCTTCATCGACGAACTCAACGACATCAGCGCCAGCTACGGCATCGGCGACGCCCTGCGCTTCATCTTCCTCACCGCGCCACGGCGCGCCTACGACATGCTGCCGATGGCGGCGCTGATCGGCTGCCTGGTCGGCCTCGGCACCCTGGCCAGCAACAGCGAACTGACCATCATGCGCGCGGCCGGGGTATCCCTGTCGCGGATCGTCTGGGCGGTGATGAAACCGATGCTGGTGCTGATGCTGGCCGGCATCCTGGTTGGCGAGTACGTCGCGCCCTGGACCGAGAACATCGCCCAGAGCGGCCGCGCCCTGGCCCAGGGCGGCGGCGATTCGCAAAGCTCCAAGCGCGGTCTGTGGCATCGCCAGGGGCGCGAGTACATCCACATCAACGCGGTGCAGCCCAATGGTGTGCTGTACGGCGTGACCCGCTACCGCTTCGACGAGCAGCGTGGCCTGGAATCGGCCAGTTTCGCCAAGCGCGCGCGCTTCGAGACCGATCACTGGCAACTGGAAGAGGTCACCACCACCTTGCTGCATCCGAGGGAAAAGCGTTCCGAGGTGGTCAAGCTACCGACCGAACGCTGGGATGCCCAGCTCAGCCCGCAACTGCTGAACACTGTGGTGATGGAGCCCGAGGCGCTGTCTATCAGCGGTCTCTGGCAGTACATCCACTATCTCGCCGACCAGGGCCTGAACAACAACCGCTACTGGCTGGCGTTCTGGACCAAGGTCCTGCAACCGCTGGTGACCGCCGCGCTGGTGCTGATGGCGATTTCCTTCATCTTCGGTCCGTTGCGCTCGGTGACCCTGGGCCAGCGGATCTTCACCGGCGTGCTGGTGGGCTTCGTCTTCCGCATCGCCCAGGACCTGCTCGGACCCTCCAGCCTGGTGTTCGACTTCCCGCCGCTGCTGGCGGTGGTGATCCCCGCCTCGATCTGCGCACTGGCGGGTGTCTGGCTGCTACGCCGGGCGGGCTGACAGGCCCGGCAGGCCGGGTATGAAAAAAGGCCACCCACGGGTGGCCTTTGTGCTTCCTTGTCGCGTCGGGCTGGAGCCTGGGCGCCGGCGCGACAAAGGCCAAAACAGCGCGTTCTGCGGACCTGTTTCGCTCACTTCTTGTGAGTGTTCTTCGGCAGCCTGACCATCTGGCTCTCCGAATAGCGGTCGTGCCAGGTGCGCTTGTCCTTGTCCCAGAGCATCCAGAGGAAGCCGAGGCCGAGGCACAGCCAGGAGGCGATGGCGATCATGAAGCGCAGCAGCGCCTGGAGCAGGCTGATGGCGCTGCCGTCGCGGTTCTGCACGCGCAGTCCCCAGACCTGCATGCCCAGGGTCTGGCCGTTGTGGGTCCAGAATTTGGCGAAGAAGCCGAACAGGGCGAACACCAGCAGGGTCGAGAGCAGCGGGTCGCCGATCAGCGCGCCGCGGTCGGCCAGTTCGCGCAGATGGTCGCTGCCGTAGATCAGTCGAAGGATGCCTTGCTGGTAGACCAGGGTGACCACCATCATCAGCGCCACGCAGAGCAGGAAGTCATAGAACATCGCCGCCAGGCGGCGGACCAGACCGGCAGGGGCATAGTCGCCCTGGGGAGAAAGCATGTGTTTCGGCATCGGCGTGTTCCGTGCGGGGCAAAACCGGGGATTATACGTCCATCCGCAGCTTGCGCCGCCCACCCGGGCAACGCTTTTCCCCGGCTGTTCTAGTCTTTGCGCAGACCCCAATCATTACGAGTCTTTTCTATGCCGATTCCGGTGAAGCGAGCCAGGAGAAAGGCGCTCCGGCTGTCGTTGTCCGTGCTGGTCGGGGTGATGCCGATCGTCCTGGGGCTGCTCATCCTCTACTGGCAGGCCGAGCGAAGCCTCCAGGAGACGTCCGAGCAGGCAGCCGGGAATGCGGTGCGGCAGTTCGAACGGATGCTCGACAACGCTGCGTTGGCGGCGCGCAAGGTCATGCCGGTGGCGGGGCGTCCTTGTCCCGAGGCCGAGCTGGCGCTGCGCGAGCAAGTGGCGATCATGCCGTTCGTGCGCTCGGTCAATTTGACGCGCGACAATACGATCTATTGCACGTCGTTGTTCGGCGGCTTCGACGAGCCGGTGCGGATCGAGAACTATGTCGACGGACGCCTCCTGCTGATGCCCGGCAACCAGGTCACGCCGGACGCCGCGCTGCTGGTCCTGCGGGACTCCGACGGCAAGCGCGGGGTATTGGCGGCGATCGACGGGCGCTACTTGAGCTACGTGCTGGACCTCGTCGACCGACGTAGCCGCCAGGTGCTGGTGGTCGGTCCCAATTGGCTGGATGCCGAGGGCCGCACTCACCGCGACGCGCCGCCCACCTATGAGGTCGCCGCCGTATCGCTCGCTTCGCAGCGTTATCCGTTGCGTGTGCTGTCGGGCTTCCCTGAGGGCGAGGAGTGGCGATCGATCCGCTCGCAGAACCCGGCGATGTTCGGCCTGCTACTGTTCTTCGGACTGCTGGCCGGCACTCTGTGCTACTGGCTATCCAGGCGGGTCGCCTCGCCCAGCAGCGAACTGCGCCGGGCCCTGGAGGCCAACGAGTTCATTCCCTACTACCAGCCGCTGAGTCCCGGCCAGGGCGGACGCTGGATAGGCGTCGAGGTGCTCATGCGCTGGCGTCATCCGCGTGAGGGACTGATCCGGCCCGACCTGTTCATACCTTTCGCCGAGCGCTCGGGGCTGATCGTACCGATGACGCGCGCGCTGATGCGCCAGGTCGCGGAAGACCTGGGCGGGCATGCCGGGAAGCTGGAGCCGGGCTTCCACATCGGTTTCAACATCAGTGCCACCCATTGCCACGAACTGGCCTTGGTGGACGACTGTCGCGAGCTGTTGGCGGCGTTTCCGCTCGGGCACATCACCCTGGTCCTGGAGCTGACCGAGCGCGAGCTGATCGAGTCGAGCGAAGTCACCGACCGCCTGTTCGACGAATTGCATGCCCTGGGAGTGAAGATCGCCATCGACGATTTCGGCACCGGACATTCCAGCCTGGCCTACCTGCGCAAGTTCCAGGTGGACTGCCTGAAGATCGACCAGAGCTTCGTCGCCCGCATCGGCATCGATACTCTTTCCGGGCATATTCTCGACAGCATCGTCGAGCTGTCCGCCAAGCTCGACCTGGATATCGTCGCCGAAGGCGTGGAGACTCCCGAGCAGCGTGACTACCTGGCCGCCCGCGGGGTGGATTACCTGCAGGGCTACCTGATCGGCCGGCCGATGCCGCTGGAGAGTTTGCTTTCCAGCCTGACTGTGCAGGAGGGGCAGGACGCTTCCGTCGTCGCACTTCCGGCAGATCGAGGCTAGCGGCTACCAGTCCCTCGGCGAGGGGCAGCCTCTCAGCTTCTTCGTTACGGATGAGACAAAAGGCCCGCAGGACGAGCAGGTGCAAGCCCTGCATCGCCTCTGGCACGACAAAATGCCTCGCATCCGCGGGGCTATTTTTTTGCTTCGGCTGTGGTAGATTTTTTTCGCCGAGCTGGGAAGACAGCAGTTCGGGTAAAGGCAGCGTCTCGACTCCAGCGCTGCCTTTTTTTATTTGCAGGCCGGATCAGATCGCAGACAACAAAAAACCGGCGCGAAGGCCGGTTTCTCTGCTGTCCTGTGCTCCCCCTGGAAACGCTTGGGAAGTTAGGATGGTGCTCGGGAGGGACTTAAATTAGATGTAAATCTATTTTTTATTTTGCAATACCCCCATGTCGAAAGTTGCTCGATAGCCAGGCTGACTTTGCTGGAGTGGTTACGACTCCTACAGATTGAACCGCGCCTGCATACTTACAGAAACCATGTGTTTGATCTAGAGTCTTCGTTGGGTCAGATGCCGGTCAGGAATGCGAGCTACGCTCGGCAGTGCGCAGTTGGCTGAATCGCCCCGGATTCTCTAGACACATTGCAAGTTCATTGCATGACGCTTTTCAAACTCTAGCGGTGACAGCTGATTGTTGAAACCATGTCGGCGTTTTGAGTTGTAGAACATTTCGATGTAATCGAACACATCGCTACGAGCATCTTCCCGCGTGGTGTAAATTTTCCGCTTGATCCGTTCTCGTTTCAGAAGCTGGAAAAAGCTCTCGGCCACGGCGTTGTCATGACAGTTGCCTCGACGACTCATGCTGGCAACCAAATTGTTTGCCTTCAAAAAGCTGCGCCAATCGGAGCTGCTGTACTGGCTGCCCTGGTCGGAATAAACCATCACCTCTTGCTTCGGTTTACGCCTCCAAACCGCCATCAACAACGCATTAATAGCCAAATCACTGGTCATCTGCGCCTTCATTGACCAGCCAACGACCTGACGAGAAAAAAGATCCAACACCACCGCCAAATACAACCAGCCTTCATACGTACGAATGTAGGTGATGTCGGTTACCCAAACCTTGTTGGGTTCCACTACATCGAATTGGCGCTTCAGCAAATTGGGCGAGGCGACCGCTGGCTTACCGCCGTACTTTCCAGGGCGGCGTCGATAACCTGTCTGAGAGCGCAGTCCTTCAAGACGCATCAGCCTTGCCACACGATGGCGCCCGCAAACTTCACCGACCTCGCGCAGATCGTCATGGATTTTGCGATAGCCATAAACGGTGCCGCTCTCCAGCCAAGAATGCTTGATCAAACCCAGCAGTCGCTGATCGTCTTTAGCGCGTGCCGATTGCGGCTCAGACAACCAGGCGTAATAACCGCTGGGATGGACCTTCAGCGTCAGGCAAAGCCGTCGAATGGAATAGTTGCCGGCTCGCTGCTTGATAAAGGCGTACCTCAACCGCACTCCTTGGCAAAGTACGCGGCGGCCTTTTTTAAGATATCTCGCTCTTCAGTGACGCGCTTTAGTTCGGCTCGCAGACGACGCAGTTCAGCGTGCTGATCATCGTCCTGCTGCCGTTCTTCTTGAGGTTTGCTGTAGCGCTTTATCCAGGCATAGAGGCTATGCGTCGACACGCCGAGACGGGCCGCTACATCAGCGACAGGCAGCTTCTTTTGGGTCACTTGATTGAGTGCTTAGATTTTGAATTCTTCGGGGTAACGCGGGTTGCTCATGGCACCTCCTAATTGGCCTCAGTTTAAGGCAAAGAGGTGTCTACGAAACCCGGGGCGATTCAGAGAGCCCTCAAACGAAGGCTAAAACCCTATCCACTACTAATCCCAGTGCGCTAAGCAAAGAGTACGGAAGCCAAAAAAGGGGAGTTCAAGGATGGTTAAGTAAGTGCCGCTCGGATAGAGTCACTAAAACTCAGAAAGCAAAAAAGCTTATATGGCGAGTTCAAGTCAAAGGCGCAAAGAGAACCTCCCTTGCTCTAGCAAACGAAATGCTATTAATAGTCGATTCGATATATTAAAATGAAAATATCCCTGTGAAAATTAACGGCTTCCCCAGTCCTTGAAAAAAGCGAAAATCAAGGAAAGGTATAAAAATTCTCGACGGCCAAAAAGAAAAATGACACCCATACAAAAAGAGGCATATATGCAAAAGCCAGAGCCAGGTCAGGCAGAGCGAGCTCCATGCGAAACTCTTCAAGAGAAGCATGAAACCAAGGAAGAGCCAAGCATCTTCCAGTCCCTCGGCATACCTCTAATTCTCAGCGAACCGTTGACCCTCGAGCAGTTGGATGCCAACAGAGCATATCTACTCGCTGATTCTCAGGGGCGTATTCTCGCTGCCAAAAATGGAAAGACAGAGTCCAGTGATTGGAATTGGGCGCAGATGGTGGATAAGGAGGAACATGGAAACTGGATATTCGGCGTTACTTTCAGTTCTCCTCCGACCCAAGAAAGCCCGTCGACAATTTTACTAGGCTGGCCATACAATCATGTCTGGCTTCATTCAAATGGTACCTTGCCCGCCAGTTGGCAGTGGGCATTCTGGGGCGGTGAAAAATACTCGAACTCCTCAACCCCAGACCTCAGGTTCTATCTAGCGAGCGATAATTCTCTTACAACGAGCGACGGAACAATGGCTCTGTGCGAAGACGATGGAGACGTCTATATAGGGAGTAAAACAAGTTACACACCTATAAGATTCACGATCCATACTTTCTTCCTTGCCAACCCTGCCATCTTTGCACTAGGCCAGGCTACCTGGCCAGACATAAGCTTTTCGCAGGTGAACGTGCAGCTAGCGAATTATGAATGCGAGCTCGTGGATGAGAATAAAATAAATTCAATATATAAAAATTTCCGCTCATCGACATCTGTTTCGTATAAAAATGATATTTTTGAGTGTGATGACTTTAGCTTTGCCTTCAAAGCCTATGCATCATTGCAGGCATACAAAGACAGTCAGACCTTGAAACTCCAGCGCGCCTATGCAGTCGGCATACTTTTCGGTGCATCCAAGACGGGAGGGGATGGTCATGCAGTCAACTTTTTCGTCAACTACTCTGGAGAGTTGAAGATTATAGAACCACAAAATGGAAAAATTTCGGATGCGGCTAGATGGGATTACACTCCGACGTTCATGATTATCTAGTCCGCAACATAGAGACCCTTTAAATCATCTAGCAGCTAGCGATAAATTACTTTCAACCTCCTGCCCAACATATAGAGTAATCGCTGCATTCCAAGCGTTCAAGCCATTTGAAGATGAGGAGTCAGATTATGGAAAGCTTTCACAAGTTGCAGGTAAATTATTCACTCAAGCAGGTGGCTCTCGTCAAGAAACATAAAAAGACTCTCAGCACCTTGAGCATCAGCCTGCTACTTAGTGTAATTGTCTCCCAAGCACTGGCGTTGCCATTGACAGAGAATAAAAAATCCGCCAAGGACAGTACTCAGTTCTGGCTGTGCGGTGCGGGTTACATAACCGATTACGCGGTTGACGAACCTTACGCCTCGAATACCATAACCACGAAAATTAAGCTGGATACTGAGGGGTTCGACCAGCCCACAGGGAACTCCTTCGACTCTTGGATAGATGGCACCGATGCAGGAAAAGTAATAACGATCGCTACGTATCCGGGAAACTGGCCCGAGGCTTGGCAAGCGCAGGCTCGACTACTTTCCACCATTCAGAACGCGATTGAAATGAGGAATCCCGTAAGGATCTACACAACAGGGGGCCCCGCGTGCTCCGGCCCTGGCGGTGATCAGGCGTTTTCCATTCGCGTCTGTTCCGACCAGGCGGTTTGCGGTGGTAAAGATGCCCCACCCCATTCAGGGAAAGAGTAACGGACCAGTCTTTGGGGCAATGTCCGGATACCTGGGTGCGAAGCGCTTCACGCCATGCGTACGAAGAGCAGCGATGGCGTGCGACGCTCCGAAATCACCGTTCGGACAGTGTGACCCTGCCGTTTCTCGTGTTATGGACAATGGATATCGGCATGACGTCGATGCTTCATTCCCATCGAGGCCCCCTCTTGCGAGCGCCTCACTTCACAGGCAGATCCTTGGCCCACAGGCGCACTGCCTTGATCCCTTCCATATGAAACGCTTGGATATCCGCTACAGCAACACCGACTAGCGGCCAGCAGCGGCCGAGGTCACTGGCGAACTGGTAATCATGAAGTGGGAGCTTGACGCCCTCGGCGGATTGTTCGACGGGATTTAACCTGTGTGTCGGACGGCTCTTTTTCTGGTTACGCCATGTTTACGCCGCCAGAAACGAAAAAGCCCGCAAAATCAAATATTTGCGGGCTTTTTTGGTGCCTCGGGAGAGACTCGAACTCTCACTCTGTCGCCAGAAACGGATTTTGAATCCGCCGCGTCTACCGATTCCGCCACCGAGGCAATGGCGGCGCAGTATAGGGAGGCGCCTACCGTTGGTCAATCGGGTTCGTGGCGGGGAAAACACATTTCCGGTAAGCTACGCGGCCTTTCGAGAGTCTCCCCATGCGTGTCGCCGATTTTCATTTCGACTTGCCCGAGGCCCTGATCGCCCGTCATCCCCTGCCTGAACGCCGCGCAAGCCGCCTGTTGGCGCTGGATGGCCCGACGGGAACCCTCGCCCACAGACAATTCGCCGATCTCCTGGACTACCTGCGTCCGGGCGACCTGATGGTGTTCAACAATACCCGGGTGATCCCGGCGCGCCTGTTCGGCCAGAAGGAATCCGGCGGCAAGCTGGAAGTCCTGGTCGAGCGCGTGCTCGACCAGGACCGGGTGCTTGCCCACATACGCGCCAGCAAGGCGCCCAAGCCCGGTACGCGGATCCTCGTCGAAGGCGGTGGCAGCGCGGAGATGCTGCAACGCCACGACGCCCTGTTCGAACTCGCGTTCGCCGAGCCTGTGCTGCCTTTGCTGGAGCGGGTCGGGCACATGCCGTTGCCTCCCTATATCGACCGACCGGACGATGCGGCCGACCGCGAGCGCTACCAGACCGTCTACGCCCAGCGCGCCGGTGCGGTGGCGGCCCCGACCGCCGGCCTGCACTTCGACGAGGCGCTGCTCGAGGCGATCCGCGCGAAGGGGGTGGATACCGCCTTCGTTACCCTGCATGTCGGCGCCGGTACCTTCCAGCCGGTGCGTGTCGAGCGTATCGAGGACCATGTGATGCACCGCGAATGGCTGGAGGTCGGCCAGGACGTGGTGGACGCGGTTTCCGTCTGCCGGGCCCGCGGCGGCCGGGTAGTCGCCGTCGGCACCACCAGCGTGCGCTCGCTGGAAAGCGCGGCACGCGACGGTGAGATGAAGCCCTTCAGCGGCGACACCGACATCTTCATCTACCCGGGCCGGCCGTTCCATGTGGTCGATGCCCTGGTCACCAACTTCCACCTGCCCGAATCCACCCTGCTGATGCTGGTCTCGGCCTTCGCCGGCTACCCGGAGACCATGGCCGCCTACGCCGCGGCGGTGGCGCAGGGCTATCGCTTCTTCAGTTACGGTGATGCCATGTTCATCACCCGCAATCCCGCGCCCCGCGGACCCGAGGACTGATCCATGAGCTTCATGAACTTCGAGCTGCTGGCGACCGACGGCAAGGCCCGTCGCGGCCGCCTGACCTTCCCCCGCGGCGTGGTCGAGACCCCGGCCTTCATGCCGGTGGGCACCTACGGCACGGTGAAGGGCATGTTGCCGCGCGACATCGAGGACATCGGCGCGCAGATCATCCTCGGCAACACCTTCCATCTCTGGTTGCGCCCGGGCACCGAGGTGATCCAGCGCCACGGCGACCTGCACGACTTCATGCAGTGGAAAGGTCCGATCCTCACCGATTCCGGCGGTTTCCAGGTGTTCAGCCTGGGAGCCATGCGCAAGATCAAGGAGGAGGGCGTGACCTTCGCCTCGCCGGTGGACGGCGCCAAGGTCTTCATGGGGCCGGAGGAGTCCATGGCGGTGCAACGCGCCCTGGGCTCGGACATCGTGATGATCTTCGACGAATGCACGCCGTACCCGGCCGACCATGACGTCGCCAAGCGCTCCATGGAGCTGTCGCTGCGCTGGGCCAAGCGCTCGAAGATCGCCCATGGCGATAGCCCGTCGGCGCTGTTCGGCATCGTCCAGGGCGGTATGCACGAGGACCTGCGCCTGCGCTCGCTGGATGGCTTGCAGGAGATCGGCTTCGACGGCCTGGCCATCGGTGGTTTGTCGGTGGGCGAGCCGAAGGAAGAGATGATCCGCGTGCTCGATTTCCTGCCGCCGCAGATGCCGGCCGACAAGCCGCGCTACCTGATGGGCGTGGGCAAGCCGGAAGACCTGGTGGAAGGCGTGCGCCGCGGCGTGGACATGTTCGACTGCGTGATGCCGACGCGCAATGCGCGCAACGGCCACCTGTTCGTCGACAGCGGGGTGATCAAGATCCGCAACTCGGTACACAAGCACGACGACTCCACGCTCGACCCGACCTGCGACTGTTACACCTGCAAACATTTTTCCCGCGCCTATCTGCACCACTTGGACAAGTGCGGGGAAATGCTCGGTAGCATGCTCAATACCATCCACAACTTGCGGCATTATCAGCGGGTTATGGCTGGTTTGCGCGAGGCAATCCAACAGGGTACATTGGCCGCCTTTGTCGATGCCTTCTATGCCAAGCGCGGCCTTCCCACGCCGCCGCTGGATGCCTGACTTTCCTTTATCCAACTCTATTGCTTTGTGACAGGAGTGCTACATGAGCTTTCTAATTCCCGCTGCCTACGCCGACGCAGCCGCTCCGGCAGCCGCTGGCCCGGCCGGCACCGGTTTCGAGTGGGTCTTCCTGGTTGGTTTCCTGGTCATCTTCTACCTGATGATCTGGCGTCCCCAGGCCAAGCGCGCCAAGGAACACAAGAACCTGCTGGGCAACCTGCAAAAAGGTGACGAAGTCGTCACTTCCGGCGGTATCGCCGGCAAGGTGACCAAGGTCGCCGACGATTTCGTCGTCGTCGAGGTCTCCGACAACGTCGAGCTGAAGTTCCAGAAGGCCGCGATTGCCGCGACCCTGCCGAAAGGCACCCTGAAAGCGATCTGATTTTCACCTAAACACATGACGGGGCGCGCAAGGCGCCCCGCGTCATAACGGGCGGTGTCATGCTCAACAAGTATCCTCTGTGGAAATATCTGCTGATCCTGGCGGTCCTCGCCGTCGGGTTCATCTATTCCGCACCCAACCTCTACCCGGACGACCCGGCGGTGCAGATCAGCGGCGCCAGCACGGCGCTGCAGGTCACCCAGGCCGACGTCGACCGCGCTGCCAAGGCGCTGACCGACGCCGGTATCGCGGTGAAGGCCAACAGCCTGTCGAAGAAGGGCGGCCTGATCCGCCTGGTCAAGCAGGACGACCAGCTTCCCGCCAAGGAAGTGGTGCGCCGGACCCTGGGCGACGACTACGTGGTGGCGCTGAACCTGGCCCAGACCACTCCCGAGTGGCTGCGCAAGCTGGGCGGCAGCCCAATGAAGCTCGGCCTGGACCTGTCCGGCGGCGTGCACTTCCTGCTGGAAGTGGACATGGACAAGGCGGTCGATGCCCGCCTGAAGGTCTATGAAAGCGAAGTGAAGAGCCTGCTGCGCAAGGAGCGCGTGCGCTACCGCAGCCTGCCGATCCAGGATCGCGCGATCCAGCTCGGCTTCACCGACAGCGAATCCCTGGACAAGGCGCGCAGCCTGATCGCCAAGGACTTCCGCGATTTCGAGGTCGTGCCCGAAGAGCGCAACGGCCTGCAGGTCCTGCGTGTCGCCCTGACCCAGGCCAAACTGGCGGAAATCCGCGAGTACTCCATCAAGCAGAACCTCACCACCGTCCGCAACCGGGTCAACGAGCTGGGCGTATCCGAGCCGCTGGTGCAGCGCCAGGGCGCCAATCGCATCGTGGTCGAGCTGCCGGGCGTGCAGGACACCGCGGAAGCCAAGCGAATCCTCGGCAAGACCGCCAACCTCGAATTCCGCCTGGCCGCCGAGCCGGACGCCCTGAAGTCCGCCACCGAGACCTTCGAGTTCCGCGAGCCGCGCCGTCCGCCGGTGCCGCTGGAGCGCGGGGTGATCATCACCGGCGACCAGGTCACCGACGCCAGCGCCAGTTTCGACGAGAACGGCCGCCCGCAGGTGAACATCCGCCTGGATGGCCACGGCGGCGAGCTGATGAACCGCGCCACCCGCAACAACGTCGGCCGCAGCATGGCGGTGGTGTTCATCGAGCAGAAGCCGGTGACCCGCTACACCAAGCAGATGGTCGATGGCGTCGAGAAGGAGGTCGCGGTTCCGGCGTTCAAGGAAGAGAAGCAGATCATCAGTCTGGCGACCATCCAGTCGCCGCTGGGCAACCAGTTCCGCATCACCGGCCTCGATGGCCCGGGCGAGTCCTCCGAACTGGCCCTGCTGCTGCGTGCCGGCGGCCTGGCTGCACCGATGTACTTCGCCGAAGAACGCACCATCGGCCCGAGCCTGGGGGCGGACAACATCGCCAAGGGTGTCGATGCGTCGCTCTGGGGCATGCTCTTCGTATCGCTGTTCATCATCGTCATCTACCGTTTCTTCGGCGTGATCGCCACCGTTGCGCTGGCCTTCAACATGGTCATGCTGGTAGCGCTGATGTCGATCCTCGGCGCGACCCTGACCCTGCCGGGCATCGCCGGTATCGTGCTGACCATGGGCATGGCGGTGGACGCCAACGTGCTGATCTTCTCGCGGATACGCGAGGAGCTGGCCAATGGCATGTCGGTCCAGAGGGCGATCCACGAAGGCTTCAACCGTGCCTTCACCGCGATCCTCGACGCCAACCTGACCTCGCTGCTGGTCGGCGGCATCCTCTACGCCATGGGCACCGGCCCGGTGAAAGGATTTGCCGTGACCATGTCGCTCGGCATCATCACCTCGATGTTCACGGCCATCATGGTCACCCGCGCAATGGTCAACCTGATCTTCGGCGGGCGTGACTTCAAGAAGCTGTGGATCTAAGGGGACTGAGATGAATATCAAGATCGGTACCATCAACTTCATGGGCATCCGCAACATCGCGTTTGCCGTCACCCTGATCCTGACCGTCATCGCCCTGGGCAGCTGGTTCACCAAGGGCATCAACTTCGGCCTCGACTTCACCGGCGGTACGCTGATCGAGCTGACCTACGAACAACCGGCCGATCTCGGCAAGGTGCGTGGTCAACTGGTCGGCGCCGGCTACGAGGACGCCGTGGTGCAGAGCTTCGGCGACGCCCGCGACGTGCTGGTGCGGATGCCCAGCGAGGACCCGGAACTGGGCAAGAAGGTCGCTACCGCCTTGCAGCAGGCCGATGCCGGCAACCCGGCGAACCTGAAGCGGGTCGAGTACGTCGGCCCGCAGGTGGGTGAAGAACTGCGCGACCAGGGCGGCCTCGGCATGCTCCTGGCGCTGGGCGGCATCCTGCTGTACGTCGGCTTCCGCTTCCAGTGGAAGTTCGCCCTCGGTGCGATCCTCTCGCTGGTGCACGATGCGATCATCGTGATGGGCGTGCTGTCGTTCTTCCAGGTGACCTTCGACCTGACCGTCCTCGCCGCTGTGCTGGCGGTGGTCGGTTACTCGCTGAACGACACCATCGTGATCTTCGACCGGGTGCGCGAGAACTTCCGCGTGCTGCGCAAGGCCGATCTGGTCGAGAACCTGAACATCTCCACCAGCCAGACCCTGTTGCGTACCATCGCCACCTCGGTTTCCACGCTGCTGGCCATCGCCGCGCTGCTGTTCTTCGGCGGCGACAATCTGTTCGGTTTCTCCATCGCCCTGTTCGTCGGTGTAATGGCGGGTACCTACTCGTCGATCTACATCGCCAACGTGGTATTGATCTGGCTGAACCTGACCAGCGAGGACCTGATCCCGCCGCAGGCCAAGGACACCGTCGACGATCGCCCCTGAGGCGCTCTGGTTCGGCACTCCGGCGCCTGCCGGTCACTCGAGGACTCCCGCTTTTGGCGGGAGTTTTCGTATCTGCGCCAACGAAACGTTTGTCGGGAGCCTGGAACTTGGTGGTTTTTGCCCAGTCCTAGGCAAGGCAAAGGGCGAACATAGCCCGCATTGGATGAAAGCCAGGAGGTACATGTGAACAAGTCGATGCTCGTCGGGGCCGTTCTGGGTGCCGTAGGCGTGACCGCAGGTGGCGCGGTAGCCACCTATAGCCTGGTGGATCGCGGTCCCGACTACGCCGAGGTCGTCGCTGTCCAGCCGGTCAAGGAAACCATCAAGACGCCGCGCCAGGTCTGCAAGGACGTGGCCGTGACCCGCCAGCGTCCGGTCAAGGACCAGCACCAGATCGCCGGTACCGCCATCGGTGCGGTGGTCGGCGGCTTGCTGGGCAACCAGATCGGCGGCGGTACCGGCAAGAAGATCGCCACCGTGGCCGGCGCCGTCGGCGGCGGCTACGCCGGCAACAAGGTGCAGGAAGGCATGCAGGAGCGTGACACCTACACCACCACCGAAACCCGCTGCAGCACCGTGCACGACAGCAGCGAGAAGGTCGTCGGCTATGACGTGAAGTACATGCTCGACGGCAAGGCCGGGCAGATCCGCATGGAGCGCGATCCGGGCAGCCAGATCCCGGTCGACAAGAATGGCCGGCTGATCCTCAGCCAGGGCGAAACGCTGCGCTGAGCCTGACTGTCGCAATGATGCACAAGGGCGCCCGCGGGCGCCCTTGTGCATTTTCATGGAGATGAAAAACCCGGCGCCAGGCCGGGTTCTTCGTCAGCGGCGGATCAGCGCTTCAGCGACGGCGGCAGGTGCGGCTGGATGGTGGTCAGCAGTGCCTTGAAGCATTTGGTGTTGCCGGCGACGATGTGACCCTTCT
Source organism: Pseudomonas aeruginosa (assembly GCF_001457615.1). GTDB lineage: Bacteria > Pseudomonadota > Gammaproteobacteria > Pseudomonadales > Pseudomonadaceae > Pseudomonas > Pseudomonas aeruginosa. The sequence continues at coordinate 1,210,699 of NZ_LN831024.1, forward strand.
CGAGGAATTCGTGGCTGCCGGTGAAGTCGCTCACCAGGCCGCCGGCTTCCTGTACCAGCAGGGCGCCTGCCGCCATGTCCCATTCGGACAGGCCGAATTCCCAGAAGGCGTCGTAGCGTCCGGCGGCGACGTAGGCCAGGTCCAGACTGGCGGCGCCGGCGCGGCGGATGCCGGCGGTCTGGCCGACCAGGCTGCGGAACATGTTCAGGTAGTTGTCGAGATTGTCGATCTGGTTGTCGCGGAACGGGAACCCGGTGCCGAGCAGGGCGCCTTCCAGGCTCTTGCGGCCGCTGACGCGCAGGCGGCGACCGTTGAGGGCGGCGCCGCGACCGCGGCTGGCGGTGAATTCTTCCTGGCGTACCGGGTCGAGGACCACGGCGTGCTCCAGGCGGCCCTTGTACTTGCAGGCGATGCTCACGGCGAAGTGCGGTACGCCATGGATGAAGTTGGTGGTGCCGTCCAGCGGATCGATCACCCAGAGGTAATCGGCACCCTCGCCGCTGCCTTCGATGAAGCCGCCTTCCTCGCCCATGATCGCGTGAGTCGGATAGGCCTTGCGCAGCGCGGCGACGATGGTCTGCTCGGCGGCGCGATCGACTTCGGTCACGTAGTCCTTGGCATCCTTCTCGTTGACCGAGATGACATCCAGGCGTTCGATGGAGCGGAAAATCAGTTCACCGGCGCTGCGAGCGGCGCGCAGGGCGATATTCAGCATAGGCTGCATGGAGAGGTCACCTGGGTCGTTAAAGAAAGCCGGCCATTCTAGCAGAAACCGATGGCGTTTGAAGGGCGACCTGTCGGCCGCATGGTATAAAGCTGACCTCTGCTGTAGGATTTCACACCCTTCAGTAACTTGGCGTTGGAGAGCATCGGCGTTGCTCGACCGTATTCGTGTGGTGTTGGTCAACACCAGTCATCCCGGCAACATCGGCGGGGCGGCCCGTGCCATGAAGAACATGGGCCTGTCGCAACTGGTGCTGGTGCAGCCGGAAAGCTTTCCCCACGGCGACGCGGTGGCGCGGGCTTCCGGCGCCACCGACATCCTCGACGCCGCAAGGGTGGTGGACACCCTGGAAGAGGCCCTGAGCGGCTGCAGCGTGGTGCTCGGCACCAGCGCCCGCGACCGGCGGATTCCCTGGCCGCTGCTGGATCCGCGCGAGTGCGCGACGACCTGCCTGGAGCACCTGGAGGCGAATGGCGAGGTGGCCCTGGTATTCGGGCGCGAATATGCGGGTTTGACCAACGAAGAATTGCAGCGCTGCCAGTTCCATGTGCATATCCCCTCCGATCCCGAGTTCGGCTCGCTGAACCTGGCGGCCGCGGTCCAGGTGCTCACCTACGAGGTGCGCATGGCGTGGCTGGCGGCCCAGGGCAAGCCGACCAAGATGGAAAAGTTCGAGTCCACCTCGATGCTCAACACCGAGCTGGTGACGGCCGACGAGCTGGAACTCTATTACGCGCATCTGGAGAGGACGCTGATCGATATCGGCTTCCTCGATCCGGAGAAGCCGCGCCACCTGATGTCGCGGTTGCGGCGCCTGTATGGGCGCAGCGCGATCAGCAAGCTGGAAATGAATATCCTGCGCGGGATCCTGACCGAAACCCAGAAGGTGGCCCGAGGCCTGTCCTACAAGCGGAGTGACGACTGATGTTCGAACGTGTGCGTGAAGATATCCAAAGCGTATTCCACCGTGATCCGGCGGCTCGCAACGCACTCGAGGTCCTCACCTGTTATCCGGGCCTGCACGCCGTCTGGCTGCATCGGCTGGCCCACGGCTTGTGGACGTCCGGCTGGAAGTGGCTGGCGCGCCTGGTGTCCAATTTCGGCCGCTGGATGACCGGCATCGAGATCCACCCGGGGGCCAGGATCGGCCGGCGCTTCTTCATCGACCACGGCATGGGCATCGTCATCGGCGAAACCGCCGAGATCGGCGACGACGTCACCCTCTATCAGGGCGTTACCCTGGGCGGCACCACCTGGAACAAGGGCAAGCGCCACCCCACCCTCGGCAACAACGTAGTGGTCGGTGCCGGTGCCAAGGTGCTCGGCCCGTTCACCGTCGGCGAGGGCGCCAAGGTCGGCTCCAACGCCGTGGTGACCAAGGAAGTCCCGCCGGGTGCCACCGTGGTCGGCATTCCCGGGCGGATCATCATGCGCGAGGACTCCGAGCAGCAGGCCAAGCGCCAGGCGATGGCGGAGAAGCTCGGCTTCGATGCCTATGGGGTCAGCCAGGACATGCCGGACCCGGTGGCGCGTGCCATTGGTCAGTTGCTCGATCACCTGCAGGCCGTCGACGGCCGGCTCGAGGGCATGTGCCAGGCGCTCACCGCCCTGGGTAGCGACTACTGCGCGAAGGACCTGCCGGTGTTGCGCGAGGAAGATTTCGCCGGAGTCAAGGACGAGGACGGCAATCCGGCCGCGTAATGCGCGGCCGGCGGCTTTCTGCTAGCATGTAGCGCCCTGAATTTGCCTAATCCTGAGTAATTTGATCGGTCTTATAGTTGACCTAATTACTCGGATAAGAGCATAATCCGCGTCAACCCCGAATGATCCCGATGGGAAAAGCCCATGCGTCTGACCACCAAAGGCCGCTACGCCGTAACCGCCATGCTCGACCTGGCGCTGCATGCTCAGCAAGGTCCGGTCTCGCTGGCCGATATCTCCGAACGCCAAGGCATTTCCCTGTCCTATCTCGAACAGCTGTTCGCCAAGTTGCGCCGTGGCAACCTGGTGACCAGCGTGCGCGGCCCGGGCGGCGGCTACCAGCTGTCCCGCCATATGTCGGGCATCCATGTGGCGCAGGTGATCGACGCGGTCAACGAATCCGTCGACGCGACCCGCTGCCAAGGGCAGGGCGATTGCCACTCCGGCGATACCTGTCTGACCCACCACCTGTGGTGCGACCTCAGTTTGCAGATCCATGAGTTCCTCAGCGGCATCAGCCTGGCCGATCTGGTCAGCCGCCAGGAGGTCCAGGAGGTCGCGCTGCGCCAGGACGAACGCCGTTGCTCAGGCAAGACGCCTCGTCTCGACAAGATTGAAGCGTCCGCCATCGACTGAGCAGGGCGCCAGCCTGTAGGAGTTACCTGATGAAATTGCCGATCTACCTCGATTACTCCGCGACCACTCCCGTCGATCCCCGCGTCGCCCAGAAAATGAGCGAATGCCTGCTGATGGACGGCAACTTCGGCAACCCGGCTTCGCGTTCCCACGTGTTCGGCTGGAAAGCCGAAGAAGCCGTGGAGAACGCCCGTCGCCAGGTGGCCGAGCTGGTCAACGCCGATCCCCGCGAGATCGTCTGGACCTCCGGCGCCACCGAGTCCGACAACCTGGCGATCAAGGGCGTCGCGCACTTCTACTCGGGCAAGGGCAAGCACATCATCACCTCGAAGATCGAGCACAAGGCGGTCCTCGACACCTGTCGCCAGCTGGAGCGCGAAGGTTTCGAAGTGACCTACCTGGAGCCGGGCGAAGATGGCCTGATCACTCCGGCTCTGGTCGAGGCGGCGCTGCGTGACGACACCATCCTGGTCTCGGTCATGCACGTGAACAACGAGATCGGCACCGTCAACGACATCGCCGCCATCGGCGAGCTGACCCGCTCCCGCGGCGTGCTGTTCCACGTCGACGCCGCACAGTCGACCGGCAAGGTCGAGATCGACCTGGACAAGCTCAAGGTCGACCTGATGTCCTTCTCCGCGCACAAGACCTACGGCCCGAAAGGCATTGGCGCGCTCTACGTCCGGCGCAAGCCGCGCGTCCGCATCGAGGGTCAGATGCACGGTGGCGGCCATGAGCGCGGCATGCGTTCCGGCACCCTGGCCACCCACCAGATCGTCGGCATGGGCGAGGCGTTCCGCATCGCCAAGGAAGAAATGGCCCAGGAGAACGCCCGCGTGCTGGCGCTCCGCGACCGCTTCTTCGCGCAGATCGACGGCCTGGAAGAGCTCTACATCAACGGCAGCATGACCTCCCGCGTCCCGCACAACCTCAACGTCAGCTTCAACTACGTCGAGGGCGAGTCGCTGATCATGGCGCTCAAGGACCTCGCGGTCTCCTCCGGTTCGGCCTGTACCTCGGCGTCCCTGGAACCGTCCTACGTATTGCGCGCCCTGGGCCGCAACGACGAACTGGCGCATAGCTCCATCCGCTTCACCTTCGGTCGCTTCACCACCGAGGAAGAGATCGACTATGCCGCGAAGAAGGTGGTCGAGGCCGTTTCCAAGCTGCGCGAACTGTCGCCGCTGTGGGATATGTACAAAGAGGGCGTCGACCTGTCCCAGGTCGAATGGCAGGCGCACTGAGCGCCTCGTGCCCCGGAAAAACGTGAGGATTAGCCATGGCATATAGCGAAAAGGTCATCGACCACTACGAAAACCCGCGCAACGTCGGCAAGCTCGACGCTGCCGATCCCAACGTCGGCACCGGCATGGTCGGCGCGCCGGCCTGCGGCGACGTGATGCGCCTGCAGATCAAGGTCAACGAGCAGGGCGTGATCGAAGACGCCAAGTTCAAGACCTACGGTTGCGGTTCCGCGATCGCCTCCAGCTCCCTCGCCACCGAGTGGATGAAGGGCAAGACCCTGGACGAGGCGGAAACCATCAAGAACACCACCATCGCCGAAGAGCTGGCCCTGCCGCCGGTGAAGATCCACTGCTCCGTTCTCGCCGAAGACGCCATCAAGGCCGCCGTTCGCGACTACAAGCAGAAGAAGGGTTTGCTCTAAGCCGCTCGTGACGAGTAAGGAGTTGCAATGGCCATCAGCATGACCGAAGCCGCCGCCAAACACGTGCAGCGCTCCCTTGAGGGGCGCGGCAAGGGCGAGGGTATCCGTCTTGGCGTGCGCACCACTGGCTGTTCCGGGCTTGCCTATGTCCTCGAATTCGTCGATGAACTGGCGGCCGAGGACCTGGTCTTCGAGAGCCATGGCGTGAAGGTCATCATCGACCCGAAAAGCCTGGTCTATCTCGATGGCACCGAGCTGGACTTCACTCGCGAAGGGCTCAACGAAGGCTTCAAGTTCAACAATCCCAACGTTCGTGGCGAATGCGGCTGCGGCGAAAGCTTCAACGTCTGAGGCCAGCGTGGGTAAACCCTGTCATTTCGCCCAGTTCGACCTGCAACCGGCTTTCCTGGTCGATCTCGACGAGCTCGGCCAGCGCTATCGCGAGTTGGTGCGCAGCGTCCATCCCGACCGTTTCGCCGACGCTCCCGAGCGCGAGCAGCGTCTCGCCCTGGAACGCGCGGCGCAACTGAACGAGGCCTACCAGACCCTGAAGAGCGCTCCGCGCCGGGCCCTGTACCTGTTGACCCTGAGTGGTCACGAGTTGCCCTTGGAGGCTACGGTGCAGGATCCGGAGTTTCTCCTGCAGCAGATGCAGCTGCGCGAGGAACTGGAGGAGTTGCAGGACAGCGCCGACCTGGCCGGCGTGGCGACCTTCAAGCGTCGGCTCAAGGCCGCCCAGGCCGAGCTGGAGCGCGAGTTCGCCGCGTGCTGGGACGATGCGCAGCGCCGCGAAGAAGCCGAACGCCTGGTCCGTCGCATGCAGTTCCTCGACAAGCTCGCGCAGGAAGTGCGCCAGCTGGAAGAGCGACTCGACGATTAATCCCTGCGGCCCCCGGGTCGCACCCCATAGTTAAGACAGAGCATGGCCCTACTGCAGATCGCCGAGCCCGGTCAGAGTCCCAAGCCCCATGAACGTCGCCTGGCGGTTGGGATCGACCTGGGTACCACCAATTCGCTGGTCGCCGCGGTGCGTAGCGGCGTCGCCGAGCCCTTGCCGGATGCGCAGGGGCGCCTGATCCTGCCTTCCGCGGTGCGTTATCACGCCGAGCGGGCGGAAGTGGGTGAGAGCGCCCGCGCGGCCGCCGCGAAGGATCCCTTCAATACCATCATTTCGGTCAAGCGTCTGATGGGACGCGGCCTGGAGGACGTCAAGCAACTGGGCGAGCAATTGCCCTACCGCTTCCGCCAGGGCGAGTCGCACATGCCCTTCATCGAGACCGTACAGGGGCTGAAGAGTCCTGTGGAAGTCTCGGCGGACATCCTGCGTGAGCTGCGCCAGCGCGCCGAAACCACCCTCGGTGGCGAGCTGGTGGGTGCGGTGATCACCGTGCCGGCCTATTTCGACGACGCCCAGCGCCAGGCTACCAAGGATGCCGCGCGCCTGGCCGGACTGAACGTCCTGCGCCTGCTCAATGAGCCGACCGCCGCCGCCGTGGCCTACGGCCTGGACAAGGGCGCGGAAGGCCTGGTGGCCATCTATGACCTGGGTGGCGGAACCTTCGACATTTCCATCCTGCGCCTGACCCGCGGTGTCTTCGAAGTCCTGGCCACCGGCGGCGATACGGCCCTGGGCGGCGACGACTTCGACCATGCCATCGCTGGCTGGGTGATCGAGCAGGCTGGCCTTTCTGCCGATCTGGACCCGGGCAGCCAGCGGCAGTTGCTGCAAATCGCCTGTGCGGCCAAGGAGCGTCTTACCGACGAGGCGTCGGTCCGGGTCGCCTACGGCGACTGGAGCGGCGAGCTGAGCCGGGCGACGCTCGACGAGTTGATCGAGCCGTTCGTCGCTCGCAGCCTGAAGTCCTGTCGCCGAGCGGTGCGCGACTCCGGTGTCGATCTGGAAGAAATCCGCTCGGTGGTGATGGTCGGTGGCTCGACCCGCGTGCCCCGTGTGCGCACGGCGGTTGGCGAGTTGTTCGGCTGCGAGCCGCTGACCGATATCGATCCGGACCAGGTGGTCGCCATCGGCGCGGCCATCCAGGCCGATGCTCTGGCCGGCAACAAGCGCGGCGAGGAATTGCTGCTGCTGGACGTCATTCCGCTGTCGCTCGGCCTGGAAACCATGGGCGGGCTGATGGAGAAGGTGATTCCGCGCAATACCACCATCCCGGTGGCGCGCGCCCAGGAGTTCACCACCTACAAGGACGGCCAGACGGCCATGATGATCCACGTGCTGCAGGGCGAGCGCGAGCTGGTGAAGGATTGTCGTTCGCTGGCGCGCTTCGAGCTGCGCGGCATTCCGCCGATGGTGGCGGGTGCGGCGAAAATCCGGGTGACCTTCCAGGTCGACGCCGACGGCTTGCTCGGCGTGTCCGCACGCGAACTGAGTTCCGGCGTCGAGGCCAGCATCCAGGTCAAGCCGTCCTATGGGCTGACCGATGGCGAGATCGCGCGGATGCTCAAGGACTCCTTCGACTACGCCGGCGACGACAAGGCTGCCCGCGCCCTGCGCGAACAGCAGGTCGAGGCGCAGCGGCTGCTGGAGGCCGTGCAGTCGGCGCTGGACGTCGACGGCGAGCGGCTCCTGGACGAAGAGGAGCGCCTGGCCATCGCGGTGCAGATGGACACCTTGCGTGAACTGGCCGGTGGTAGCGACACCGCGGCCATCGAGAACCAGATCAAGCGCCTGTCCCAGGTGACCGACGCTTTCGCCGCACGGCGGATGGACGCGACCGTCAAGGCCGCGCTCTCCGGCCGCCGGCTCAACGAAATCGAGGAATAAGCGAAGATGCCGCAGATCGTGATTCTGCCCCATGCCGACCACTGCCCCGAGGGGGCGGTATTCGAGGCGAAGCCCGGCGAAACCATCCTGGATGCCGCGTTGCGCAATGGCATCGAGATCGAGCATGCCTGTGAGAAATCCTGCGCCTGCACGACCTGCCACGTAATCGTCCGCGAAGGCCTCGACTCCATGGAGCCGTCCGACGAACTCGAAGACGACATGCTGGACAAGGCCTGGGGCCTGGAGCCCGATTCGCGGCTATCCTGCCAGGCAGTGGTGGCCGACGAAGACCTGGTGGTCGAGATTCCCAAGTACACCATCAACCAGGTGTCGGAAGGCCACTGAGCCCGGCGGTAGTAGAGGAGCGTGCAATGAGCCTGAAATGGACCGATGTGCTGGAAATCGCCATCCAGCTCGACGAAAGCAAGCCGGAGGTCGATCCGCGATACGTCAACTTCGTCGATCTGCGGCGCTGGGTGGTGGAACTTCCAGAGTTCTCCGACGATCCTCAGCGTAGCGGGGAGAAAGTCCTGGAGGCCATCCAGGCCGCCTGGATCGAGGAACGGGACTAGCCATAGGCCCGCCCTACGCATTTGCCGGGAACCCGCGTATAATTCGCGGGTTTTATTTTAGGTAAGGCCTGAAATCGCCCGCGGGCGCATTCCAGGCTAGGCGCGCCGGGCCCGATGCCAGGCGCAGCCACGCTGATTCCGGCCCTTTCGGGCCGTTTTCGTCAGCGTCCTGAACGAATCACGGCGTCCCGCCCCGCTGGCGGGGCCGCCCATGCTAGACAACCTTGTTTCGGAGTTTTACCAATGGCACTGCAACGCACCCTGTCCATCATCAAGCCGGACGCCGTTTCCAAGAACGTGATCGGCGAAATCCTGACCCGCTTCGAGAAAGCCGGCCTGCGCGTCGTCGCCGCTAAAATGGTTCAGCTGTCCGAGCGTGAAGCCGGTGGCTTCTATGCCGAGCACAAAGAGCGTCCGTTCTTCAAGGACCTGGTTTCCTTCATGACTTCCGGTCCGGTTGTAGTCCAGGTCCTGGAAGGCGAGGACGCCATCGCCAAGAACCGCGAGCTGATGGGCGCCACCGATCCGAAGAAAGCCGACGCCGGTACCATCCGCGCCGACTTCGCCGTCTCCATCGACGAGAACGCCGTCCACGGTTCCGATTCCGAAGCTTCCGCCGCTCGCGAGATCGCCTATTTCTTCGCGGCTACCGAAGTCTGCGAGCGCATTCGCTGATCGAGCGTGGGTGAGGGTGAAACCATGACAACGACCACCGCCGGCAAGGTGAATCTGCTGGGCCTGACCCAGCCGCAGCTGGAACAGTTCTTCGAGTCCATCGGCGAGAAGCGTTTCCGGGCCGGCCAGGTCATGAAGTGGATTCACCACTTTGGCGTCGACGATTTCGACGCCATGACCAACGTCGGCAAGGCCTTGCGCGAAAAGCTCAAGGCCTCAGCCGAGATACGCGGTCCCGAGATCGTCAGCCAGGATATTTCCGCCGACGGCACCCGCAAGTGGGTGGTCCGGGTGGCGTCCGGCAGTTGCGTCGAGACCGTGTACATCCCCCAGGGCGGACGCGGCACCCTGTGCGTGTCCTCCCAGGCGGGCTGCGCCCTGGATTGCAGTTTCTGCTCCACCGGCAAGCAGGGTTTCAACAGCGACCTCACCGCCGCCGAGGTGATCGGCCAGGTGTGGATCGCCAACAAGTCGTTCGGTACCGTTCCGGCCAAGATCGACCGCGCCATCACCAATGTCGTGATGATGGGCATGGGCGAGCCGCTGCTGAACTTCGACAACGTGGTCGCCGCCATGAACATCATGATGGACGACCTCGGCTACGGTATTTCCAAGCGCAAGGTGACCCTGTCCACCTCCGGCGTGGTGCCGATGATCGACAAGCTCGGCGAGGTGATCGACGTGTCCCTGGCCCTGTCGCTGCACGCACCGAACGACGAGTTGCGCAACAAGCTGGTGCCGATCAACAAGAAATATCCGCTGGGCATGCTGCTGGATGCCTGCCGCCGGTATATTTCCCGGCTCGGCGAGAAGCGCGTGCTGACCGTCGAATACACCCTGCTCAAGGATGTCAACGATCAGCCCGAGCATGCTGAGCAGATGATCGCATTGCTGAAAGACACGCCTTGCAAGATCAACCTGATTCCGTTTAATCCATTCCCGCACTCCGGCTACGAGCGCCCGAGCAACAATGCCATCCGGCGTTTCCAGGACATGTTGCACAAGGGCGGCTTCAACGTGACCGTGCGTACCACCCGCGGCGACGACATCGACGCGGCCTGTGGCCAACTGGTTGGTCAGGTCATGGATCGCACCCGCCGGAGCGAACGTTATATTGCCGTGCGCCAACTGGCCGAGTCCGAGTCGGCGGCGAATCGAAATTGAGTGAGAGGAGGGTTCCGATGACTGTACGCGCCGCGCTGGTGTTCCTGTTGGCAGTTGGGCTGACAGGCTGCGTGACGAGCGGAGATCAGAATCCCCTGAAAACCGACAAGGGCCGTGACGAGGCGCGCGACGCCTATATCCAGCTTGGCCTCGGCTATCTCCAGCGGGGGAACACCGAGCAGGCCAAGGTGCCGCTGCGCAAGGCCCTCGAGATCGACCCTTCCAGCGCCGACGCGCACGCCGCGCTGGCGGTGGTGTTCCAGACCGAGATGGAGCCCAAGCTGGCCGACGAGGAGTACCGCAAGGCGCTCGCCAGCGATAGCCGCAATGCCCGGGTACTGAACAACTACGGCGGTTTCCTCTACGAGCAGAAGCGCTACGAGGAGGCCTACCAGCGTCTCCTGGAGGCCAGCCAGGACACCCTCTATCCCGAGCGCTCGCGGGTCTTCGAGAACCTCGGCCTGGTTTCGCTGCAAATGAAGAAACCGGCCCAGGCCAAGGAGTACTTCGAGAAATCCCTGCGTCTGAACCGTAACCAGCCCAGCGTCGCGCTGGAGATGGCCGACCTGCTCTACAAGGAGCGCGAGTACGTGCCGGCTCGCCAGTACTATGATCTCTTTGCCCAGGGCGGCGGGCAGAACGCCCGCAGTCTGTTGCTGGGCATTCGTCTCGCGAAGGTCTTCGAAGACCGCGACACGGCCGCCAGCTATGGCCTGCAGTTGAAACGCCTGTACCCAGGCTCTCCCGAATATCAGGAATTCCAGGCGGAAAAATGATGAAAGCGCCGCAGCCCGAAGTCGTAGCCACCGCTTCCCGTCAGAACCCCGGGGAAACCCTGCGCCAGGCGCGCGAGCAGAAGGGCCTGTCGCTGTCGCAGGTGGCCGGGCAACTGAACCTGACCGAGAATTCGCTGCGTCAGCTGGAAAACGGCGCGTTCGACAAGCTGCCGGGACACACCTTCTCGCGCGGTTACATCCGCGCCTACGCCAAGCTCATGGGCCTCGACCAGGCCGAGCTGGTCAACAGCTTCGACCATTTCACCGGCACCAATGCCAGCGGCAGCACCGTACAGAGCCTGGGACGGGTCGCCGAGCCGGTGCGCCTGTCGCGCAACGTGCTGCGTATCGTCAGCCTGTTGCTGCTCGCCCTGCTGATCGGCTTCGGCTACTTCTGGTGGCAGGAGCATTCCGCGCGCACGCCGGAAACCGCCGGTCTGAGCCTTGAGCATGTCGAAGTGGAAAGCGCCGACGGCACCACCGAGATCCATACCCTGGACGAGCCTGAAGACCAGGCGGTGATCGAAGCGCAGAAGGAAGGCGAGCAAGCGCCCGCCGAGGTTTCTCCGGAAGTCGCTGCCCAGGCCGAGGGAGCGCCGCCGGTGGCGAGCGAGGGCGCGCAGGTTCCCGCCGCTCCGGCCCAGGGCACCCCCGCCGCACCCCAGCAGCCCGTTACCGCCGCGCCTGCCGGCACGGCTCCCGCTCCCGGTACTGCTCCAGCCGTTCCAGCGACGGCCAGTCCGGCCGCCCCGCCAGCGCCGAGCGAACCTACCGCCGCGCCCGTGGTGGCCGGCGAGGGCCAGGGGGTGGTCAAGGTACAGTTCGTCGCCGATTGCTGGACCCAGGTCACCGACGCCAACGGCAAGGTCCTGGTCAGCGCGCTGAAGCGCAAGGGCGACAGCCTGGAACTGGCCGGCAAGGCCCCGCTGGAGCTGCGCCTCGGTTTCGCTCGCGGCGCCCAGGTCAGCTACAACGGCCAGCCGGTGGACGTGACCCCCTTCGTCCGCGGCGAAACGGCCCGTCTGAAGGTAGGACAATGAGCATTCATAGCGCTTCTCCGATCATTCGCCGCAAGTCTCGGAAAATCTGGGTCGGCAACGTCCCGGTGGGCGGCGACGCGCCGATCGCCGTGCAGAGCATGACCAACACCGAGACCTGCGACGTCGCTGCCACCGTCGCGCAGATCCGCCGCCTGGAAGATGCCGGCGCGGACATCGTGCGGGTTTCCGTCCCCGACATGGACGCCGCCGAGGCATTCGGCAAGATCAAGCAGCAGGTCAACGTGCCGCTGGTCGCCGACATCCACTTCGACTATCGCATCGCCCTGCGCGTCGCCGAGCTGGGAGTGGACTGCCTGCGCATCAATCCGGGCAACATCGGTCGCGAGGACCGGGTCAAGGCCGTGGTCGATGCCGCGCGCGAGCGCAACATCCCGATCCGTATCGGCGTCAATGCCGGTTCGCTGGAAAAGGACCTGCAGAAGAAATACGGCGAACCGACCCCGGAAGCCCTGCTCGAATCGGCCATGCGCCACGTCGATCATCTCGACAAGCTGGACTTCCAGAACTTCAAGGTCAGCGTCAAGGCCTCCGACGTCTTCATGGCCGTCGCCGCCTATCGCCTGCTGGCCAGGCAGATCGAGCAGCCCCTGCACCTGGGCATCACCGAGGCCGGCGGCCTGCGCTCCGGCACGGTGAAGTCGGCGGTGGGGCTGGGCATGCTCCTGGCCGAGGGAATCGGCGACACCATCCGGATTTCCCTGGCTGCCGATCCGGTCGAGGAGATCAAGGTCGGTTTCGACATCCTCAAGTCCCTGCACCTGCGCTCCCGTGGCATCAACTTCATCGCCTGCCCGAGCTGTTCGCGGCAGAACTTCGACGTGGTGAAGACCATGAACGAGCTGGAAGGGCGCCTGGAGGACCTGCTGGTACCGATGGACGTGGCCGTGATCGGTTGCGTCGTCAACGGTCCGGGCGAAGCCAAGGAGGCCCATGTCGGCCTCACCGGCGGCACTCCGAACCTGGTGTATATCGACGGCAAGCCGTCGCAGAAACTGACCAACGACAACCTGGTGGACGAGCTGGAACGGCTGATCCGCCAGAAGGCGGCCGAGAAGGCCGAAGCCGATGCGAGCCTGATCGCCCGCGGCTGACCCGTTTAAGGACCCTACGTGAGCAAGTCCCTGCAAGCCATTCGTGGCATGAACGACATCCTGCCGGAGCAGACTCCGGCCTGGCGCTATCTGGAACGCACCTTCGCCGGCCTGCTGGACGGCTACGGCTACAGCGAGATCCGCCTGCCCATCCTCGAGTTCACCGAACTCTTCGCCCGCGGCATCGGCGAAGGCACCGACGTGGTCGACAAGGAGATGTACACCTTCCTCGACCGCAACGGCGAATCCCTGACCATGCGTCCGGAAGGTACCGCCGGTTGCGTGCGCGCCGTGCTGGAGCACGGCCTGAGCGGCGGTGGTCAAGTGCAGAAGCTCTGGTACACCGGGCCGATGTTCCGTTACGAGAAACCGCAGAAAGGTCGCTACCGGCAGTTCCACCAGATCGGCGTGGAAGTCTTCAACCTGCCCGGTCCGGACATCGACGCCGAGTTGATCATCCTCACCTGGCGCCTGTGGCAGAAGCTCGGCATGGCCGACGCGGTGACCCTGCAGCTCAACACCCTCGGTTCCAGCGAGGCCCGCGCACGCTATCGCGAGGCCCTGGTGGCCTATCTGCAGGAGCGCTTCGAGCAACTCGACGAAGACAGCCAGCGGCGCATGACCACCAATCCGCTGCGAATCCTCGACAGCAAGGTGGAGAGCACCCAGGCGTTGCTGGTTGGCGCGCCGACCCTGCACGACTATCTCGACGAAGAATCGATCGCCCACTTCGAGGGTCTCAAGGCCCGCCTGGATGCTGTCGGACTGCGCTACGAAATCAACCAGAAGTTGGTGCGCGGCCTGGACTATTACTGCCGCACGGCTTTCGAGTGGGTCACCGACAAGCTTGGCGCCCAGGGCACCGTTTGCGGCGGTGGCCGCTACGACGGGCTGGTCAGCCAGTTCGGCGGCAAGCCGACCCCGGGTGTCGGTTTCGCCATGGGCGTGGAACGCCTGGTGCTGCTGCTGGAAACCTTGGGGGTGATCCCCGCCGAACTGAACCGTCCGGCCGACCTCTACGTCTGCGCCTTCGGCGAACCGGCCGAGCTGGCCGCCCTGACCCTGGCCGAACAGTTGCGCAGCGCCATTCCCGGCATACGCCTGCTGGTCAACGCCGGCGCCGGTAGCTTCAAGAGCCAGTTCAAGAAGGCCGACAAGAGCGGCGCGCGCTTTGCCCTGATCCTCGGGGAGGACGAGGTGGCCAATCGCGTGGTAGGTTTCAAGCCCCTGCGTGACGAGGGCGAGCAACAAAGCATTGCCTGGGATGCTCTGCCCGAGCACCTGGCAGCCTGTCTGGCACAGGCTTGAGAACATAAAGAATAGGAGTGATTGGGGTGACATCGCGTACCGAAGACGAAGACCTGGCGCAGATCAAGGACTGGTGGCAGCGCAACGGCAAGCCCCTGGTCACCGGCGGCATCCTCGCGCTGGCAGTGGTATTCGGCTGGCAGGCCTGGCAGAAGTACCAGACCAACCAGGCGCAGGGCGCCTCGATCGTCTACCAGCAACTGATCGAAACCGCGCTGAATCCGGCCGGCCAGCCGGATCCGGCGAAGGTGGCGGAGCTGGCTGGCAAGCTGAAGAGCGAGTTCGGCGGCACCCATTATGCCCAGTACGGCAGCCTGTTCGTGGCCAAGGTCGCGGTCGACAGCGGCAAGCTGGATGACGCCGTTGCCGAGCTGAAGGCGGTCATGGACAAGCCGGCCGACGCCACCCTCGGCGAACTGGCGCGGCAGCGCCTGGCCCGGGTCCTGGCGGCCCAGGGCAAGGTCGAGGAAGGCCTGAAACTGCTCGATGGCGATGCCGACAAGGCCTACGTCTCGACCCGCGAGGAGCTCAGGGGCGACCTGCTGGTGCAGCTCAAGCGCACCGACGAGGCGCGCGCGGCCTACGAGAAAGCCAAGCAGTCGCTGCCCGAAGACGGTGCCGGCGATGCCCTGCAGATCAAGCTCGACGACCTGTCCAAGGGAGAGGCCTGAGATGGTGCAATGGAAACACGCGGCGCTGCTCGCCCTGGCCCTGGCGGTCGTGGGTTGCAGCAGCAACAGCAAGAAGGAACTCCCGCCCGCCGAACTGACCGACTTCAAAGAGGAAGTCGTGTTGAGCAAGCAGTGGAGCCGCTCGGTCGGTGATGGCCAGGGTGACCTGTACAACCTGCTCGAACCGGCCGTCGATGGTTCCACCATCTACGCCGCGTCCGCCGAAGGGCGGGTGATGGCGATCCAGCGCGAGACCGGCGACGTGCTCTGGAAGAAGGACCTGGAACGTCCGGTTTCCGGCGGTGTCGGCGTTGGCTACGGCCTGGTGCTGGTGGGTACCCTGCGCGGTGACGTGATCGCCCTCGACGAAGCCACCGGCAAGAAGAAGTGGACCAAGCGAGTCAACAGCGAAGTGCTGTCGGCGCCGGCCACCAATGGCGACGTGGTGGTGGTGCAGACCCAGGACGACAAGCTGATCGGCCTCGATGCGGCCAGCGGCGACCAGCGCTGGATCTACGAAAGCACCGTGCCGGTGCTGACCCTGCGCGGCACCGGCGCGCCGCTGATTGCCGGCAACATGGCCCTGGCTGGCCTGGCCAGCGGCAAGGTAGTGGCGGTCGACGTACAGCGCGGCCTGCCGATCTGGGAGCAGCGGGTAGCGATTCCCCAGGGGCGTTCCGAACTGGATCGCGTGGTGGACATCGACGGCGGCCTCCTGCTGTCCGGCGACACCCTCTACGTGGTCAGCTACCAGGGCCGTGCCGCGGCGCTGGACGTGAACAGCGGCCGCCTGCTCTGGCAGCGCGAAGCGTCGAGCTACGTCGGCGTCGCCGAAGGCTTCGGCAATATCTACGTCAGCCAGGCCAGCGGTTCGGTGGAAGGCCTGGACTCGCGCGGCGCTTCTTCGCTGTGGAACAACGACGCCCTGGCGCGTCGCCAACTGTCGGCTCCGGCGGTGTTCTCCAGCAACGTGGTGGTCGGCGACCTGGAAGGCTACGTGCACCTGCTGAGCCAGGTGGACGGTCGCTTCGTCGGTCGCGAGCGGGTCGACAGCGATGGCGTGCGGGTTCGTCCGCTGGTGGTCGGGAGCTGGATGTACGTGTTCGGCAACGGTGGCAAGCTCGTCGCCTACACCATCCGCTAGACTGGGTTTCAAGTGTCCGGCCGCTGCCGTCCGACGTCAGCGGCCTTTGTGTTTTCTGAATTCTCGTGGAGAGCCGCATGGTTCCCGTTATTGCCCTGGTGGGTCGCCCGAACGTCGGCAAGTCCACTCTGTTCAACCGCCTGACCAAGTCGCGCGACGCCATCGTGGCGGAGTACGCAGGCCTGACCCGCGATCGCCAGTACGGCGAGGCGCGCTGGCAGGGCCGCACCTATATCGTCATCGATACCGGAGGCATCTCCGGCGATGAGGAAGGCATCGATGCGAAAATGGCCGAGCAATCGTTGCAGGCCATCGAGGAGGCGGATGCCGTCCTGTTCCTGGTCGATTCGCGCGCCGGCATGACCGCCGCCGACCAGATGATCGCCGAGCACCTGCGCAAGCGGAACAAGCGCAGCTTCCTGATCGCCAACAAGGTCGACACCATCGATCCCGATCTCGCTCGCGCCGAGTTCAGCCCGCTGGGCCTGGGCGATGCGCTGCCGATCGCCGCCGCCCACGGTCGCGGCATCAACCATATGCTGCAGGAAGCCCTGGGGATCTTCCCCAAGGACAACGCGGAGGAAGAGGGCGAGGGCGAGCCGGCGAGCGAAGAGGTCGCCGAAGGCGAGGAACCGACCCGGATTCCCGGTCCCAGCGAGAAGGACGGGATCAAGATTGCCATCATCGGCCGGCCCAACGTGGGCAAGTCGACCCTGGTCAACCGCATGCTCGGCGAAGAGCGGGTGATCGTCTACGACCAGGCCGGCACCACCCGCGACAGCATCTACATCCCGTTCGAGCGCAACGAGGAGAAGTACACCCTGATCGACACCGCTGGCGTGCGGCGTCGCGGCAAGATCTTCGAGGCGGTGGAAAAGTTCTCGGTGGTGAAGACCCTCCAGGCGATCCAGGACGCCAACGTGGTGATCTTCGTCATGGACGCCCGCGAAGGGGTGGTCGAGCACGACCTCAACCTGCTCGGCTTCGTCCTCGAGACCGGCCGTGCCCTGGTCATCGCCCTGAACAAGTGGGATGGCATGGAGGCGGCCGAGCGTGACTACGTGAAGACCGAACTGGAGCGGCGCCTGCTGTTCGTCGACTTCGCCGACATCCATTTCATTTCGGCCCTGCATGGCACCGGCGTCGGCCATCTCTACAAGTCGGTCCAGGAGTCCTTCCGTTCGGCGGTGACCCGCTGGCCGACCAGCCGCCTGACCAGCATCCTCGAGGACGCCGTGCAGGTGCACCAGCCGCCGATGGTCAACGGTCGCCGGATCAAGCTGCGCTACGCCCACCTGGGCGGCGCCAATCCGCCGCTGATCGTGATCCACGGCAACCAGGTGGACGCGGTGCCGAAGGCCTATACCCGCTACCTGGAGAAGACCTACCGGCGGGTATTGAAGCTGGTCGGTACGCCGATCCGCATCGAGTACAAGGGCGGCGAGAACCCCTACGAGGGCAAGAAGAACTCGCTCACCGCGCGCCAGGTCAACAAGAAGCGCCGGCTGATGTCGCACCACAAGAAAGCCGAGAAGAAGAAGAAGGACAAGCGCCGCTGAGGGTGGCGTTTCCTTCGTCGAAAGGCCCGGCAGGGATCCCTGTCGGGCCTTTTTCATTGGCCGCGGCTGTAGCCCGCGGGACGAACCAGGCCGCCGGCGTTGACCGCCGATTCCCTGTCGTGGCGACGAATGATCGCGAGGTGGTTATTCGTCCTGCGCCATCGCCTGGCGCATATTCCCCTCTGACCTGAAGCGGTCACGGTTTTTTCTAAGGCGTGCCCCTGCAGCGTCGCTCCCGGATCGGCTATCCTGCCCTGCCACCCGTCTGGCCGGGCTGTCGTCCGGCGAGTCTCTGCAGGAAGTCCCGATGATTCAGAGCAAGCTGCCGAATGTCGGCACCACCATCTTCACCCGCATGTCGCAACTGGCCGCCGAGTGTGGCGCGATCAACCTCTCCCAGGGCTTTCCCGATTTCGACGGCCCGCCGGAGTTGCGCGAGGCGGTAGGCAGGCATATCGCCGCCGGGCACAACCAGTACGCGCCGATGACCGGCTTGCCGGCCCTGCGCGAGCAGGTGGCGAAGAAGATCGAGCAGTTCTATGGACGCCGGGTGAGCGCCGACAGCGAGGTGACCATCACGCCGGGGGCGACCGAGGCGATCTTCAGCGCGATCCAGGCGCTGGTCCATCCGGGCGACGAAGTGGTGGTACTCGACCCGTCCTACGACAGCTACGAACCCTCCGTGCAACTCGCCGGCGGGCGTTGCGTGCACGTGCCGCTGGCGCTGCCGGACTTCTCCATCGACTGGCAGCGCATGGCCGAGGCCATCGGGCCGCGTACCCGGCTGGTCATCATCAATACCCCGCACAACCCCAGCGGCGCGCTGATCAGCCGCGAGGAACTGGACCGCCTGGCCGCGCTGATCCGCGACCGGGATATCTATCTGATCAGCGACGAGGTCTACGAGCACCTGGTGTTCGACGGTGTCGCTCATACCAGCGTGCTGTCCCACGACGAGTTGTATCCGCGTTCCTTCGTGGTCAGTTCGTTCGGCAAGACCTACCACGTCACCGGCTGGAAGACCGGCTACGTGGTCGCGCCGCCGGCGCTCAGCGCGGAGCTGCGCAAGGTTCACCAGTACGTCAACTTCTGTGGCGTCACGCCGCTGCAATGGGCATTGGCGGACTACATGGCCGGCCATCCGGAGCACTTGCGGCAATTGCCCGGCTTCTACCAGGCCAAGCGCGACCTGTTCTGCGACCTGCTGCTGGACTCTCGCTTCCGTTTTACCCGTGCGCCGGGCACCTACTTCCAGTGCGTGGACTATTCGGCCATCCGTCCGGACCTGGACGACGTGGCCATGGCCGAGTGGCTGACCCGCGAACACGGAGTGGCGGCGATCCCGGTTTCGGTGTTTTATGAAAAGGCTCCGGACGCCATGCGGCTGGTCCGGTTCTGTTACGCCAAACGCGAGGAGACGCTGCGTCAGGCAGCGGAAAAGCTATGCGCGATCTGACGGTTCTGCCGGACCTGGACATCGCCCTGGTCCAATCCTCCCTGGTCTGGCACGACGCCCAGGCCAACCGCGAGCATTTCGCCGCCCTGCTGGAGAGCGCCGCCGGTGCCGACCTGGTGGTCCTCCCGGAGATGTTCACCACGGGTTTCAGCATGGCTTCGGCCGAGCAGGCCGAGCCCGAACTGGGGCCGACCCATGCCTGGCTGCTGGAGCAGGCCCGGCGCCTTGGCGCGGTGGTCACCGGCAGCCTGATCGTCCAGCTCGCCGACGGCAGCCATCGCAACCGCCTGCTCTGGGCGCGTCCGGACGGCGAGATGCTGCACTACGACAAGCGCCATCTGTTCCGCATGGCCGGCGAACACGAGCACTACAGTCCCGGCGAACGCCAGGAACTGTTCGAACTCAAGGGCTGGCGGGTGCGCCCGCTGATCTGCTACGACCTGCGTTTCCCGGTGTGGAGCCGCGACCCGCACGACACCGACCTGTTGCTCTACACCGCCAACTGGCCCGCGCCTCGTCGACAGCACTGGAACCGCCTGCTGCCGGCGCGGGCGATCGAGAACCTTTGCTACGTGGTGGCGGTGAACCGTATCGGCGAAGACGGCAACGCCTTGCGCTACGCTGGGGATAGCCAGGTCCTGGACTTCCAGGGCGACAGCCTGTTCAACGCGGCGGACGCCGACGGCGTGTTCCGCGTCCGGCTGGACGCGGCGGCACTGGCGGCCTATCGCCAGCGTTTCCCGGCCTACATGGACGCGGATCGCTTCGAAATCCATCCTTGAGTGCCGGAACGTCCGCTTCCGGTCGATGTCCGAGGCCATGACCCGGCGCTGCGCATGATGGCGCAGTGCCGGGAATGGAGTTACCCGTATCCCGCGGCGCCGCGCCGTGGGCATCAGATCAGGAGGAAGACCAATGGGACTGCTCGATTCGATTCTCGGTTCGGCGCTGGGTGGCTCTGAAGGACAGGGAGGTGCTCGCGATCCGAAAGTGGCCCTGTTGATCGGGCTGGTGACCATGCTGATGTCGCGCCAGGGCGGTGCGGCACAGGGCGGTGGCGATGGCGGTGGTCTGCTCGGTTCGCTGGGCAGCATCCTTGGTGGTGCCGGCGGCGGGGCCGCGAGCGGCGGGCTGGGTGGCGTCCTCGGCGATCTGCTCGGTGGCGCCGCGGGCGGTGCCGGGCAGGCGGCGCCGGGCGTGGAGGCCGGCTCACTGGGCGGACTCGGCGGGTTGTTCCAGATGCTCCAGAACGCAGGCCTGGGCGATGCCCTGAATTCCTGGATCGGCGGTGGGCCGAACCAGTCGGTGTCGGCGGCGGACATTTCCCGGGTCTTCGGCGACGGTCAATTGCAGCAACTGGCGGACTCCGCCGGAGTCAGCCAGGGCGAGGCGGCCGAACACCTGAGCAGCCTGCTGCCGGAACTGGTCAACAAGCTGACGCCGGACGGCCAGGCGCCGCAGGGCGACCTGGACATCGGTTCGCTGCTGGCGCGCTTCAGCTAAGGCTTTCCCGTCGATGCGGAGCGGATAGCCGCGATACGGTTATCCGCTCCACTCAACGGGGCGAGGCCGCCCTCGACGGCAGGTCGGTCAATAGGCGCTGGCGCTGTCCAGGCGGTGGATCGCCTGTTCGTCGAGCTTCAGGTGGGTGGCGGCGATCAGGTCGTCGAGCTGTTCCAGGCTGGTGGCGCTGGCGATCGGCGCGGTCACCGTCGGACGAGCGATGAGCCAGGCCAGGGCGACCTGGGTCGGGTTGGCGTTGTACTGCTCGGCCACTTCGTCGAGCGCCGCGAGGATGGCCACGCCGCGCTCGTTGAGATAACCCTTCACCTTCTCTCCCCGGGCTCGCCCGGCGGTGTCGGCCTGGTTGCGGTACTTGCCGCTGAGGAAGCCGCTGGCCAGCGAGTAGTAGCTGATCACCCCGATACCGAGTTCTTCCACCGTCGGCTCCAGGTTGGTCTCGTAGTCGGCGCGATCGTACAGGTTGTATTCGGGTTGCAGGCTCTGGTAGCTCGGCAGGTTAAGCCGGGCGCTGACCTGGCGTGCTTCGAGGAGGCGCCGGGCGTCGTAGTTGGAGGCGCCGATGACCCGTACCTTGCCTTTCTTGATCAGTTCGCCATAGGTGGAAAGGGTTTCCTCCAGGTCGGTGTGGGGATCGTCGGTGTGCGACTGGTAGAGGTCCAGGTAGTCGGTCTGCAGGCGTCGTAGCGAGCGCTCCAGGGCCTGCTCGATATAGGCGGCGGAGAGACCTTTGTGGCCATTGCCCATGTCCATCCCGACCTTGCTGGCGATCACCATGCGGTCGCGTTTGCCGGTGCGTTTCAGCCACTTGCCGATGAGGGTTTCCGACTCGCCGCCCTGGTGCCCGGGAACCCAGCGCGAATAGACGTCGGCGGTGTCGATGCAGTTCAGGCCGGCGTCGAGCAGGGCGTCCAGCAGCCTGAAGGAGGTGCTTTCGTCGGCAGTCCAGCCGAAGACGTTGCCGCCGAATACCAGTGCCGGTATCTCCAGGCCGGAGTTGCCGAGTTTGCGTGTGGTCATGCGTCATCCCTCCTGAGTGCGGTCCTGTGTGGGCGCTTTCGTTCGCACGTCTTGCTGTGACTCCCGGCGGGTGCGGAATGTTCAGCCGGCGCGCAGCGTCCTATAGACTCTGCCGGTTGCCGGGATTTTCCAATGCCGGCCCTGGTAAAGCTTCAGTAAATATCCGCAGGGAGCACACGCATGAACAGCGACACCGAGAATCCGTTCCGCCCACCGGAGGCCCGCCTGGACGAGCCTGACGCCACCCATGGCGAGCCGCTGTACAGGCTTTCCGCGATCGGTCTGGGTACCTTCATCGGCACGCCCCTGGCCGGTGCCTTCCTCGCGGCGGTGAATCTCCGTCGCCTGGGACGGGCGCAGGAAGTCGGGAAAACCTGGCTGGTCGGCCTCTGCCTGTTTGTCCTGCTGCCAGTTCTGGGCGCGATACTGCCGGAGAACATCCCCTCGATCGGCTTCACGGTGGCGCAGATATTCGGCATGGTCTACTACGCCAAATCAGCCTTCGGTCCGGCCCTGGACAGCCACAAGGCAGCGGGCGGAGCGTTCATTTCCAACTGGCGGGCGGCGGGGATCGGCCTGCTGTTCATGTTGGTGGTCCTGTCGGTAGCGATCCCGGTGGTGATGCTGGTGGTGTGAGGGGCAGCCCGCGCTTTGCCTTATCATGAGTTCTTTATCCGCGATGACTGGCCATGACTACACAACGCTACCTGCTCGATGAACTGGAAACCGCCGACATGCTCGAGATCGACGGTCTGCACGCCTGGCGCTTCGAACTCAACGAGAACCTGCTGGACCAGGCGGACCTGGCGGCGGAAGCCGACCAGCCGTTCGCCAGCGAAGACTGGGTGCTGGCGGTGGAAAGCCTGGATGGACGCACCCGTCGCGAGTGGCGTTTTTCCTACAACGCGGTGATGGAAGCCGAGCCCCAGGCCGATGGCGAGTCCTGGCGCCTGACCACAGGGGAGGGGGCGTACCAGCTCCGTTGCCTGGGAGCGGTCAGCGCCAGCGGCGAGGATGAGTGAAGCGACTCAGCTGAAAGATGCCCATGAAAAAAGGGAGCCGCCTGGCTCCCTTTTTCCCTTCCGTGCCGGTCAGGCCGCCTTGGCCTCGGCCTGGGTCACCGCGCGGTTCAGCGCGCTGAACAGGGCGCGGAAGCTGGCGGTGGTAATGTTCTCGTCGATGCCGATGCCGTGCAGCGGGCGCTGGCCCTCCAGGCGGATCTCGATATAGGCCGCGGCCTTGGCATTGGCGCCGGCGCCGATGGCGTGCTCATGGTAGTCCATGATTTCCGCCTTGACCGGCAGGGCGGCCACCAAGGCTTCCAGCGGTCCCTTGCCGATCCCGCGCCAGTGCTGCTTCTCGCCGTCGAAGGAGACTTCCAGGTCGACGGCGCTGGTGCCGTTCTCTTCCTGCAGGCGATGGCTGGCGAGGACGTAGGGCGAGGTCGCCTTGAGGTATTCGTTTTCCAGCAGCGAGTAGATCTGTTGTGCGGTCATTTCCAGGCCGAGACGGTCGGTCTCGCCTTGCACTACCTGGCTGAACTCGATCTGCATGCGCCGCGGCAGGCTGATGCCGTACTCCTGTTCGAGCAGGAAGGTGATGCCGCCCTTGCCGGACTGGCTGTTGACCCGGATCACCGCTTCGTAGTCGCGGCCGATGTCGGCCGGATCGATCGGCAGGTACGGCACTTCCCAGATCGCGTCTTCCTTCTGCTGGGCGAAGCCCTTGCGAATGGCATCCTGGTGCGAGCCGGAGAAAGCGGTATGGACCAGGTCGCCGACATATGGATGGCGCGGGTGGACCGGCAACTGGTTGCACTCTTCGACCACCTTGCGCACCGCGTCGATGTCGGAGAAGTCCAGTTGCGGATGCAGGCCCTGGGTGTACATGTTCAAGGCCAGGGTCACCAGGTCGACGTTGCCGGTGCGCTCGCCGTTGCCGAACAGGCAACCTTCGACGCGGTCGGCGCCGGCCATCAGGCCCAGCTCGGTGGCGGCCACGCCGGTGCCACGGTCGTTGTGGGTGTGCAGGCTGATGATCACGCTGTCACGCTTGTCGACGTGGCGGCCGAACCATTCGATCTGGTCGGCGTAGACGTTCGGCGTGGCGCACTCCACGGTGGCCGGCAGGTTGAGGATGATCTTGTTGTCCGGGGTCGGTTGCCAGACGTCGATCACCGCGTTGCAGACCTCCACCGAGAACTCCAGCTCGGTAGAGCTGAAGATTTCCGGCGAGTACTGGAACGACCACTGGGTATCCGGTTGCTCGGCGGCCAGCTTCTTGATCAGTTTCGCGGCGTTGGTGGCGATGTCCACGACGCCCTGCTTGTCCTGGTTGAAGACGATGCGGCGGAACGACGGGGCGGTGGCGTTGTAGACGTGGACGATGGCCTTCTTCGCCCCGCGCAGGGATTCGAAGGTGCGGGTGATCAGGTCTTCGCGGGCCTGGGTCAGCACCTGGATGGTGACGTCGTCCGGGATGTGGTTGCCTTCGATCAACTCGCGGACGAAGTTGAAGTCGGTATCGGAAGCCGACGGGAAGGCCACTTCGATCTGCTTCAGGCCGACCTGCACCAGGGTCTTGAAGAATCGCATCTTCTTCGCCGCGTCCATCGGTTCGATCAGCGACTGGTTGCCGTCGCGCAGGTCGGAACTGCACCAGATCGGCACCTCGGTGATGGTCTTCGACGGCCAGGTGCGGTCGGGCAGATTGATGGCCGAGAATGGGCGGTATTTCTGCGAAGGGTCTTTCAACATGCTCATGGGGCTAATCCTTTGGAGTCGGTTCCTGGGCCGGCGGGGCCAGGCGAACGCAGTGACGAGATGAAGAGAAGCGTCGCTCAGCCACGCAGTCGCGGGCTGACCAGGCACAAGCAGGCGTGTTGGCGGAGCAGGATGAGGGTGTGTGGTGTTTTCATGCGTACCACACTAGTGAGACTGCATTTGAATGGCAAGCATTAAAGGAAAATTAGTAGAATTTCCCATTTGTGCGGCTTTTGTGGGTTTTTATTCTTTCTCTGCGGTGAAAGCTTGTCCTCGATTGCGCCGCCGGCACGCTCTCCGCAACGGAAAATTCTGCGGCCCCATGCCGCAGAAGAGCCAGCCGCCCTTGTGCGATCATTTCGTTCCCCGTGCCTGGGGCGTATAACGACAGGCGCATTCTTCTTTTCGGCATGACCCGGCGCGAGCAGCCATCCGGCCCGCTACGCGGTGGTCTTCATTCAAGACGGCGGGAGTCGCAGGTGGCGACCACTCTGAAACGACAAGGCATCGGTGCATGGCTGGCTCTGTTCGCCATGCTGATGATCTTCGTCGGGCCGCTGATCTCCCAGTCGATGCCGATGGACCACCCGATGCCGATGGGCGTGGGGATGGGCCACGAAGGCATGTCCCACGAGAACATGGACCATGGCGACATGGCCCATGCCGGCTGTTCCGATGCCCAGCGCTCCGTCGTCCATGCCGGCATGCCGGGGATGGGCGGCGAGGAAGGCAATCGCCTGGCCAGCGACGTGCTCTGGGAGAAGTGCGGTTATTGCAGCCTGTTGTTCCACAGCCCGCCGCTCACCGAAGACGCCTGCCTGGCGCTGTTCTCCGTTCCCTTCGCGACGGCGCCCGCCGTCGCTTTCCTGAACGAGGCGTTCGTCGCCTCGCCGGTGTTTCCCGGCGCCCGTACCCGTGCGCCGCCGTTCCTGATCGCCTGACCTCTTTCAATCCGATAGCCGCCGCTTCCTGGGGGCACCGGCGCGTCTTCGCCGCGCCGGTGACGCGAGCCTGGCCGGGTGCCTGCTCGCCGTGGGGGCGGGGCGGAAGTCACATAGATCATGGAAAAACGTATGTCTACTCAACAACGAGCGGCCGGCAACGCCTGCCCGACCGCCGCTTTCAGCTTCGACCCTGCCCGTCTCGCACAACGCCGCCGCTGGGCGGGAGCCTTCGCCGCTCTGTGCGGCCTGGCCCTGTCTCCGTCGGCGCTCCTGGCCGAGGAACACTCACAGCACCAGGATCACGCCGTGGAGCTGGCGCCGAGCGTGGTCACCGGAGTCGCCCAGAGTTCGCCGCTGACCATCGTCACCAATCCCAAGGAGCCGCGCCAACCGGTGCCGGCCAGCGATGGGGCCGACTACCTGAAGACCATTCCCGGCTTCGCGGTGATCCGCAACGGCGGCAGCAACGGCGACCCGGTGCTGCGCGGGATGTTCGGTTCGCGCCTGAACATCCTCACCAACGGCGGCATGATGCTCGGTGCCTGTCCGAACCGGATGGACGCGCCGACCTCCTACATCTCGCCGGAAACCTACGACAAGCTCACCGTGATCAAGGGCCCGCAGACGGTGCTCTGGGGGCCGGGCGCGTCGGCCGGGACGATCCTCTTCGAGCGTGAGCCGGAGCGCTTCGGCGAACTCGGCTCGCGGGTCAACGCCAGCCTGCTGGCCGGCTCCAATGGCCGCTTCGACAAGGTGCTGGACGCCGCCGCCGGCGACCGGCTCGGCTACCTGCGCTTCACCGGCAACCACGCGCAGTCCGACGATTACGAGGACGGCGCCGGGAATACCGTGCCGTCGCGCTGGAAGAAGTGGAACGGCGACGTCGCGGTCGGCTGGACCCCCGACGAGGACACCCTGATCGAACTCACCGCCGGCAAGGGCGACGGCGAGGCACGCTACGCCGGGCGCGGCATGGACGGCTCGCAGTTCAAGCGCGAGAGCCTGGGCCTGCGCTTCGTCAAATCGAACGTCAGCGATGTGCTGGAGAAGGTCGAGGCACAGGTCTACTACAACTACGCCGACCACATCATGGACAACTTCCGCCTGCGCACTCCCGACCCATCCAGCATGATGCCCATGCCGATGGCGTCCCAGGTGGACCGACGCACCCTCGGCGGTCGCCTGGCGGCCACCTGGCGCTGGGACGACTTCAAGCTGGTCACCGGGGTCGACGCCATGCGCAACGAGCACCGCGCGCGCGGCTCCAAGTACGACATGATGACCGACTACTACACCGACGCCGACCAGTTCCCCTGGAGCAAGGACGCGGTGTTCCACAACTACGGGGCCTTCGGCGAACTGACCTGGTTCGCCGCCGAGCGCGACCGGCTGATCGGCGGGTTGCGCCTGGACCGCGCCTCGGTCAAGGACTACCGGCAGACCCTGAAGTCCGGGCACATGGGCCACGCCATGGCCAACCCGACGGCCAACGACACCCGCGCCGATACCCTGCCCAGCGGCTTCGTGCGCTACGAGCACGACCTCGCCGACTCGCCGACCACCCTCTACGCCGGCCTCGGCCATGCCGAGCGCTTCCCCGACTACTGGGAGCTGTTCTCGCCCAAGCGCGGGCCGAACGGGTCGGTCAACGCCTTCGACAAGATCAAGCCGGAAAAGACCACCCAGCTCGACTTCGGCCTCCAATACAACGGCGACAAGCTGCAGGCCTGGGCCTCCGGCTACGTCGGGGTGGTCCAGGACTTCATCCTGTTCAGCTATCGCGAGGGCATGATGGGTTCCTCGACCCAGGCGACCAACGTCGACGCGCGGATCATGGGCGGCGAGCTGGGCGCTTCCTACCAGCTCACCGGCAACTGGAAGACCGACGCCAGCCTGGCCTATGCCTGGGGCAAGAACAGCTCGGACGACCGCGCGCTGCCGCAGATCCCGCCGCTGGAAGCGCGCTTCGGCCTGACCTACGAGGAAGGCGACTGGAGTGCCGGCAGCCTGTGGCGGGTGGTCGCGCCGCAGAATCGCATCGCCAGGGACCAGGGCAACGTGGTCGGCAAGGACTTCGACAAGAGCGCCGGCTTCGGCGTCTTCTCGCTCAACGGCGCCTACCGGGTGACTCGCAACGTCAAGCTGAGCGCCGGTGTCGATAACCTGTTCGACAAGGACTACACCGAGCACCTGAACAAGGCCGGCGACGCCGGCTTCGGTTTCTCCGCCAACGAAACGGTTCCCGAGCCGGGCCGGACCTTCTGGACCAAGGTCGACTTCAGCTTCTGAACCTTCAACGAGGCCCCGTCCAGCGGGGCCCGCCTTGCCTGTGTGCGCTCCGATGAGGTGATCCATGCAATCGAACGAAAAGAACGGCCGTGACTTCTACGCGCTGGCCTGGCGCTGGCATTTCTACGCTGGCCTGTTCGTCGCGCCCTTCATGATCCTGCTGGCGCTGACCGGAATCGTCTACCTGTTCAAGCCGCAACTGGATGCGCTGCTCTATCCGCAACTGCTGCGGGTCGAGGCCGGTGCGCAGATGCGCAGCGCCGACCAGTTGCTCGCCGGGGTGCGCCAGGCGCACCCGCAGGCCGCCGTCAGCCAGTACCTGCCGCCGAGCGAGGCGGGGCGCAGCGCGCAATTCGTGATTGGCGAAGAGGGCAGGCAATGGAACCTCTTCGTCGATCCCTACA
The DNA here is from genome assembly GCF_001457615.1 of Pseudomonas aeruginosa. Lineage (GTDB taxonomy): Bacteria > Pseudomonadota > Gammaproteobacteria > Pseudomonadales > Pseudomonadaceae > Pseudomonas > Pseudomonas aeruginosa. The sequence goes on from NZ_LN831024.1 coordinate 1,238,625, forward strand.
GCGGGCGCGAACTCGGCCGCCAGGATGCGCAGCTGAATCTCCAGGCGGTGGCCCGGGCACTGCATGGCGAGCTGATGGTCGGGACCGTCGGCGACCGGCTGATCGAGCTGGCCGCCGGCTGGGGCATCGTCCTGGTGGTCTCCGGTCTCTACCTATGGTGGCCGCGCGGGCGGGCGGCGAGCGCGCTGTTCTGGCCGCGCCTGCACCTGCGCGGACGACCGCTGTGGCGCGAGCTACATGTGCTCGCCGGTTTCTGGGGCAGCCTGCTGTTGCTCTTCATGCTGCTCAGCGGGATGACCTGGACCGGCTACTGGGGCAAGCAGTTCGCCGATGTCTGGAACCGTTTCCCGGCGGCGATGTGGAACGATGTGCCGACCTCCGACATGCAGGCCGGTAGCCTCAACAGCGCGTCGCGCCAGCAGGTGCCCTGGCCGCTGGAGAACACTCCGCTGCCGCGCTCGCAGCCGCCGGCGGCCGACGCCCATGCCGAGCATCGCGGGCATTCCGCCCAGGCCGGGCACGCGATGCCGATGGACATGCCGATGCCGGCGGGCATCCCTCTGCAAAGGGTGGTGGATATCGCCCGCGAGCGCGGCGTGGCGGCGGGCTACGGGATCGCCCTGCCGAGCGGGATGGAGGGGGTCTACACGATTTCCGTGTTCCCCGACGATCCGCGCCACGACGCCACCCTGCACATCGACCAGTACAGCGGCAAGGTTCTCGCCGACGTGCGTTGGCAGGACTACAACGCGGTGGCGAGGAGCGTGCAGATGGGCGTCGTGCTGCACGAAGGCAAGCTCTTCGGCCTCGGCAACCAGTTGCTGATGCTCGCGGTCTGCCTGGCGATCCTGCTCAGCTCGGCGAGCGGCCTGTGGATCTGGTGGAAGCGCAAGCCGGCCGGACGCCTTGGCGTGCCGCCGCTGCGCCACGAGCTGCCGCGCTGGAAGAGCGGCATCGCCATCATGCTGGCGCTGGGCGTGGCCTTCCCGTTGGTGGGGGCCTCGCTCCTGCTGGTCTGGGCGCTGGACTGGCTGGTGCTGTCGCGGCTGCCGGCGGTTCGCCGGGTCCTGGCTTGAGACCTGCTGCCCGGCGCTCAGTCGAGGTCGAGCTGGCGGGTCTTCCAGAGTGCCGCCAGCAACAGCACGCAGAGCAGCGCCTCGGCGCCGAGCCAGAGGAAGGTGGTTAGCGCCGGCGAGGCGTCGATCAGCACACCGTAGAGACGCGCCGCGCCGCCGCTGGCGATCACCGCCAGGGCGGCGAGCAGGCCGAGCACCAGGTAGCGGGGGCGCAGGGCGGCATAGCCGAGCAGCAGGCCGATGCCGAAGCTGGTGCCGCCGTAGCTGGCGCGCAGGTCGGTGAGGGCGGCGGGGGTGAGCGGTTCGCCGCTGGTGAGCAGGGAGGCGAGCGGGCCGGGGAAGAAGACGAAGCCCAGGCCGAGGACCACGAACAGTGCCGAGCACAGCCAGAGCAGGCGAAGCGGGTGAGTCATGCGGTGTCTCCCTTGGTCATGAAAGGGGCGCATCGACGCGCCCCCTGTTCCTTCTGACCTCAGCCGGTGCCGCGTTGCTCACTTCTCAGGGCTGGAAGGCACCGATGAAGATTGCCGGGTCGACTCGCGCGTCGTTCAGGCTGACGTTCCAGTGCATGTGCGGTCCGGTGGCCCTGCCGGTGGCGCCGACCTTGCCGAGTACACCGCCGCGCGGCACCTGCTGGCCGAGCTTCACGTCGATCTTCGACAGGTGGCAGAACATGCTGATGAAGCCCTGGCCATGGTCGACGAACACCGTCTTGCCATTGAAGAAGTAGTCGCCGATGAGGATCACCTTGCCGGCCGCTGGCGCCTTGATCGGCGTACCGGCCGGTACCGCGAAGTCTAGACCGGAATGCGGGTTGCGCTCTTCGCCGTTGAAGAAGCGGCGCAGGCCGAAGGGGCTGGAGAGCGGACCGTCGACCGGCTTGTCGAGCATCAGGTTGCTGGGCAGGCCGGGACTGAAGCGGCGGTAGGCGGCGGTCTGCTCGGCGAGTTCGCGTTCGATGCGCTTGAGGTCTTCCGGCAGCGGATTGACCTGGCGCTTGTTCTTCAGGGTGATGCGCTGCTCGCGGTAGTGCTTGCTGCCGACGCTGAAGCGTTCCTCGTGGTTGCCGGTCGCCGCTCGCACTTCCAGCTTCTGCGGGCCGGGCTTGGTGCTCAGCGGGATGCCGACCACGGCGATCCAGCGGCGGCCTTCCTCGCGCACCACCAGCACCGGCTTGCCCTGGTAGAAGGCCCGCGGCGGCGGGCCTTCCTCGCCGAGGTCGACCACCGCCACCCCGCCGGGCACCGGCTTGTTCAGCAGGCGCATGATGAAGCTGTCGGCCTGGGCGGGCAGGGCGCAGAAAGCGGCGAGCAACAGCGTGGAAACGAAGGCTAGGGTGCGGGGCATCGGCTTCTCGACTCGTCGGGCGTCAAAGCCGTCTATGCTGGCGGAAGAGCGCGGCGGGGGAAAGCCCGCAAGGGTTGCAAACGTTTTCACCTGCGGCACTCTGTCGCGCCCGGCGTTTTTACTTTTGCCCCGCGCTCAGGCATAAAGGGCCCATTCTCCGGAGAACCGACGATGCCCCTGTCCCGGCGCCCCGTGGCCTGGCTGGCCAGCCTGGCCGTGCTGATGAACCTGTTCGTGGTGCCGCTTTCGCAGGCGCTGACGACGCAGGAGCGCGCCTCGTTGCTGCTCGGTGGCTTCTGCAGCACCTCGTCCGATTCGCTGCTGCGCCTGAAGCTGGGTGCCGCGCTCAAGGACATCGATCTTCCCGACGACCACGAGAGCCTGGCCCCGCACCTCTGCTGCTGCGCCGGCGCCGCCGGCACGCCCGGACTGGTCGCCTCCTGGCCGGCATTGCCGCTGGCGCCGCTGGCCAGCCCTGCCCGTAACGCCTTCTCCGCCACCGACCTGCCTCCCCTGCGCTATTGGCGCCTCGCCAATCCGCGCGCCTCTCCTGTCGCCTGACTCCTCCCCCGCGCCTTCGACAACCTGGACCTTCGGGTCGGGGCAGGTCGCGGCGCAATACCCTAGCTTCCCCCCTGGAATCGCCGGTCCGACGGAAAAAGACCGGTCATACGCTACTGGAGAGTCACCATGCGCACATCCTTCTTCGCTGCCGCGGCCCTGCTGGCCGTTTCCGCTTTCGCCCAGGCCCACGAGTACAGCGCCGGCCAACTGCACATCGAGCATCCCTGGGCGCTGGCCCTGCCGCCGACCTCGCCGAACGGCGCGGCCTACTTCGTGGTGCAGAACCATGGCAAGGAAAACGACACCCTGCTTGGCGCCGACACGCCGCGCGCGGCTTCCGCCGAGGTGCACGAGCATGTGCACAAGAACGGCATGATGAGCATGCAGAAAGTCGACAGCGTCGACGTCGCACCAGGCAAGGACCTGCGCTTCGCTCCCGGCGGCTACCACCTGATGCTGATGGGCCTGAAGCAGCCACTGGTGGCCGGCGAGCGCTTCCCGCTGACGCTGCATTTCCGCAAGGCCGGCGACGTGCCGGTGGAAATCGTCGTCGAGTCCAAGGCGCCGGCCGAACAGGGCGGGCACGAGCAGCACGGCCACTGAGCGCCGTGTCGAGCAGGGGCGCCCGGCGCCCCGCCTTTGCGTGCGAGGTTCAGAGCATGAACAGCAACAGATATCCCTTGCCGGCGCAGACCGGCCTGGTGGTGGCTCCCGGCCTGCCGCCGAAGAACTCCACCCTGCGTCCGGACCAGCTCAACAAGCGCCTGAGCAGCGCCTGGCACCATCTCTACGACCTTTGCCCGGAACTGCTGAAGATCGATCCGCCGGATGGCCTGACCATCCTCCGCGGTTTCCTGCAATGGGCGGCCGAGCAGAAGGCCGCCTGGAACTGGGCGATGCACCTGCGCCTGTACTGCTGGCTGTTGCAGTCGCCGTTCGGCGCCAAGGTGACCGACGAGCATCTGGAGGTGCTGATGGACGCCTCCGCCGCGCGTTGGACGGTGGACGACACCAGCGCCAACCGCGGCATCCTCCTGGCCAGCCAGGGCGGTGCGCACATCACCCAGGACTGGAAGGCGCCGCAGGCCGGCGCCGGCACGCGTGTGCCGCTGGAGCGCCTGGACCTGCCGGCGCCGAACTGGACATTCGCCTATTGCGCGGTGCCCGATCCGCGGCTGCGCGAGTTCCCGGGCTGGAAGCCGTTGCCGGCGCGCGGCTCGCTGGTCGGCTGAGCGCTCGCCGCCCCGCGTGGGGGGGCGGCGCCGTTTCAGCGGTTGGCCAGGGCTCGCTGGTTGGAGTCGTAGATGTTGTCGCGTTCCGGAACGTGCCGGCCGGCGAGGCTTTCCAGCCACTCCTCGGTGCTGAGCACGGCGGCGAAGGAGGACTGCAGGACGATGCCGAAGATCCGGTGGATCTCTTCCGCGCTGGCCTGGCCGGCGCGGTTGCGGTAGGGCACCGAGCCGCTGGCGTCGTGCAGGTATTCCACCTGCCAGCCTTCGTGGATCGCCTGGCGGATGGTCGAGTCGTCGCAGTGCTGGGTCATGTAGCCGACCACGGCGAGGGTGTCGATGTCGCGCTCGCGCAGCCAGTCGGCCAGCCCGGTGCCGACGAAGGAACTGGCCAGTTGCTTTTCCACCTTGTGCTGGTAGGGCCGCGAGGCGACCACCTCGTGCAGCTCGGCCTGCCGGCTGCCGCGCGCGAACAACGGCGAGTCCGCCGGTGCCAGGTGCTGCACCACGACGATCGGGATGCCCGCCGCGTGGGCGGCATCCATGGCGGCGCCGATGCGTTCCAGCGACGATTGGATGGCGGGAAATTCGATACGCAGGTTGCCGCTGACGTATTCGTTCTGTACGTCGATGACCAGCAAGGCGCGTTTGGGTTGACGTGCGGGCATGGCGTTTCCTCCTGAGTGGGTGAGGCAGATTCTGGTCCCGGCGCGGCGTAGCGAGTGAGTGGCCTGAGAGACAACTTTCGCTAGAATCGGGCCAACCCGCTCATACCCACCGAGGTGTGCATGTCCCGCCAGTCCGTGGCCGTGGTGGCCTTCGACCGCATCAGTCCGTTCCACCTGTCGGTGCCCTGCCTGGTGTTCGGCCAGGAGTGCTACGACCCCTGCGCGCAGGCCTTCGACCTGCGTGTCTGCACCGCCGAGCCGGGCCGGCTGCGAACCACGGTGGGGTTCACCATCGAGGCCGAGGCCGGGCTGGAAGCGCTGGCCGAGGCGCAGACCGTGATCGTGCCGAGCTGGCGCGATCCACACGAGCGTCCGCCACAAGCGCTGCTGGATGCGTTGATCGCGGCCCGTGCACGCGGTGCGCAACTGGTGGGCTTGTGCCTGGGGGCCTTCGTGCTGGCCGAGGCCGGGTTGCTCGACGGTCGCCGCGCCACCACCCACTGGATGTGGGCGGAGGATTTCGCCGGGCGCTTCCCTGCGGTGCGGGTGGAGCCCGACGTGCTGTACATCGAGGACGACGGCCTGCTGACCTCGGCAGGCACCGTCGCCGGCATCGACTGCTGTCTGCACCTGGTCCGCCAGCGGCTCGGTGCGCAGACTACCAATCACCTGGCCCGGCGCCTGGTGGTGGCGCCGCATCGACAGGGCGGCCAGGCCCAGTTCATCGAGCAGCCGCTGCCGGACAGTGCCCAGGACGGCCGTCTCGGCGAGCTGCTGGTGTGGCTGCGGCAGAACCTCGACCAGGCGCACAGCCTGGACAGCCTGGCACAGCGGGTGCTGATGAGCCGGCGGACCTTCACCCGGCATTTCCGCCAGCTCACCGGCACCACCGTCAGCCAGTGGCTGCAGGCCGAACGCCTGGCCCTGGCCCAGCGCCTGCTGGAAACCACCGAGCATTCGGTGCAGGCGATCGCCGGGCTGGCCGGCTTCGGTTCGGCGGTGTCGTTGCGCCAGCAGTTCTCCGCCGCGTTCGGCCTGCCGCCGCTGGGCTACCGGCGCGCCTTCGCCTCCTAGTCCGCCGGAGGGCGCTTCTGCAACTGCTGGCGCCAGAGCGCGTCCATCGCCTGCAACTGCACCGGGCCGAACAGCGCCTGCGTCGCGCCGGTGTGCCAGGCCCAGAGCTGGTCGCCGAAATCGTAGTGCCACCATTCGCTGGGCAGGTTGCTGAAACCGGCGTCGAGCATCGCGTGATAGAGCAGGCGACGGTGATCGCGGACGCGTCGCTGGCGCGTGTCGGGCTCCGCCAGGCGTTCGAAGTAGGCGGTGTAGGAGGCCGGAACGGCTTCGTCGAAGGCGCTGCCCATGTCCAGCCAGCGGCCCTGGGCGTCGCACAGGGTGACGTCCACCGCGCCGCCGGTGAGATGCGGGCTGGGCGCCTCGCGGCTGCTGCTCGGCGGCGAGACGAACTGGCGGGTGAGCCGTTCCAGCTCGGCCTCGCCGGCCCGTGGGTAGTGCGCGGCCAGGGCGCTGGACAGGCTGTCGTAGAGATACTGCTGCACGGCGAACGGCCGCCAGGCGTCCAGCACCACCAGGCGCACGCCGCCGGGGAGGGCGGCGGCGACCCGCAGGAGACGCTCGAAGACCTCGCCGCGAGCGTGGCACTCCGGGATCGCGTGAGGAATGCCGAGCTTGTGGTAGGCCGGCCAGACGCTGAACTCGCGGCTCAGCCCGAGCGCCTCCAGCGGCGTGCCGGCATCGACGATGGGGATGCCGGCCACGGCGTGCCAGTCGGGCTCCGGGAGAACGGGGATGGCTTGGGTGAAGTCGGTCATGGCGTCAATTGAGCAGGCGTGGCAGCCACAGGGTCAGGGACGGGAACAGGATCAGCAGCGACAGCACCCCCAGGGCCACGAGGATGAGCGGCCAGATACCCTTGAACATTTCCAGGATATCGAGGCGGCTGATGGTCGCCACGATGAACAGGCAGGCGCCCATTGGCGGGGTGATCAGGGCGATGGTGATGTTCAGGGTGAAGATCAGCCCCAGGTGCACCGGATCCACGCCGGCGGCCAGCGCCACCGGAGCGACTATCGGCGTCAGCAGCATCAGTACCGAGACTTCTTCCATGAGCATGCCGCAGACGAAGATCACTGCGCTGATGATGAACAGCATCAGGGTCGGCGAGTGGCCGAACGGCTCCAGCAACTGGGCGAACTCGCTGGCGACCTGGGCGTAGTTGAGCAACCAGTTGACCACCGAAGCGGCGGCGATGATCACGTAGATGCTGGCGGTCAGGCGTACCGTCTCGCGCAGCGAGTTCCACAGCCCGACCAGGCTCAGTTGGCGCTGGAGCAGACCGACCAGCGCCACGTAGAGAGCGATCAAGGCGCCCGACTCGGTGGGCGTGACCAGTCCCAGGACGATTCCGGCGACGATGATCACCGGCGCGATCAGCGCGGTCAGGGCGCCGGACAGCGCCGCCAGGATCTCGCCCCAGGCCGGCGCCGCATGGCGCGCCTGCAGCCCGTTGCGGTAGGCGTACACCGCGTTCAGCAGCATGAAGGCGGCGGCCAGCAGCAGGCCGGGAATCACCCCGGCGAGGAACAGCTCGCCCACCGAGGTGTTGGTCAGCGAGGAATAGAGGATCATGAAGATGCTCGGCGGGATGATCGGACCGATCAGCGAGCTGCCTGCGGTCAGCCCGGCGGCGAAGCGCCGCGAGTAGCCTTCCTTTTCCATGGCCGGCACCAGCAGGGTGCTGAGTGCCGAAGCGTCGGCCGCGGCGGACCCGTTGACCCCGGCGAAGAACACCCCGGCGACCACGTTGACGTGGCCGAGGCCGCCGCGGAAGTGGCCGACCAGGGCGTTGGCCAGGCGCATCAGGCGCGGGGTCATGCCGGAATGGTTCATCAGGTTGCCGGCCAGCACGAACAGCGGGATCGCCATCAGCGAGAAGATGTCCATGCCGCCGAAGAAGCGCTGCGGCAGGGTGTTGGCGAACAGCGCCGGGTCGACGAAGAGGAACCCCACCAGCGCGGTGAGCAGCAGGCAGAGGAACAGCGGCAGGCCGAGCAGGAGGTTGACCACGAAGGCTGCGATCATGGCGATGGCCATCATGCCTGCGACCCTCCCTCGACGGTGGTGCTGGCCGGCTGCCGCGGCCAGGGCCCCTGGAGCAACAGCATGAGGGTCAGCAGGCCGAAGCCGAGCGGCAGGCTGAGCAACGGCCAGGTGCGGCTGATGCCCAGGCCGAGGCTGCGGAAGCGCCCGGCGTTCAGCGCGTAGCGGGTGCTGACCCAGGCGGCGAAGGCGAAGAAGGCCAGCGCCAGCAGCCACTGGTAGAGCCTGAGGGCCTGCGCCAGGCGCGGCGGCAGGCGTTGTTCCAACAGGTTGACGCGCATGTGCCCGCCTTCCATCCATACCGCGCCGAGCGCCAGCATTACTGCGCCGATGATGAGGTAGCGGGCCAGTTCGTCCATCCAGATCGGCGAGCTGCCGAGCAGGTAGCGGGCGAACACGCCGTAGATGAGCAGGACCAGGTCAAGCAGCAACAGCAGCGTGGCGAGGTTCAGCAACGCGGCGCGCATGCCCTTGAGCAATGACGGCATGGGAGGCACTCCGGAAAGTCGGACAGGCGCGCCCGGCCGACGGCAGCGGCCGTCGGGGGGCAACGCGCGAAGGTCAGGGGGCGGTGGCGAGACCGGCGTCGCGGAAGGCCATCTCGGTCCAGCGCGGCTCGATGTCCTGGGTCTTCAGCCAGGCCAGGTAGGACGGCTGGCCTTTCTCGCGGAAGGCGGCGAGGTCATCGGCGGACGGCTGGATGATCTGCATGCCCTTTTCCTTGAGGAACGCGAGGTCGCGCTCCTGCTGGGCAGCGACCGCCTCGCGGTTCAGCCGGGTGGCTTCGGCGGCGGCGTCGAGCAGGGCCTGGCGCTCCTTTGCCGGGAGGCTGGCGAGCAGATCGCCGTTGGCCACCAGGAACTGGTCGGAGTACTGGATGTTGGCCAGGGTCAGGTACTTCTGCACCTGGTAGAGGCTGCCGAGGATGATGTAGGAGGTCGGGTTCATCTGGCCGTCGGCGACGCCGGTGCGCAGGCCCATGTACAACTCGGTCCAGGGGATCGGCGTGCCGGAGGCGCCGAAGGCTTCGTAGAGCGCCACCTGGCTGGGATCCATGGCGCGGAAGCGCAGGCCCTGGAAGTCCGCCGGGCCGTGGATCGGCTTCTTGCCGTTGGTGAAGTTGAGGAAGCCGCCTTCCTCGACCACCGCCAGCAGCTCGGTGCCGGTGCGCTCGCGGAAGGCCTCGCGGGCGGCCTGCCAGTAGCTGCCGCTGTCGAAGAAGGCGTGGGCCGCGGCGGCGTCCTTGAACATGAAGGGCGTGGCGCTGACGTAGATCTCCGGGAACAGCGGGGCGATCCCGGCGAAGGAGGCGATGTTCAGGCCGGGGCCGGTCATCACCTGTTCCATGCGCTGCTCCTCTTCGCCGAGCATGCTGTTGGGGTAGAGCTTGAACTGCAGTTCGCCGCCGCTCTTTTCCTCGGCCAGGCGCTTGAGGTTGCTGGCGAACAGGTGCACCAGGTTCTTCTCGCTGTCGGCGGCGCCGTTATAGCTCAGGTTGAGGGTGGTGGCGGCCTGGGCGAGGCTGCCGCCCAGGCCCAGGGCGGCGGCCAGCAGTCCGGCGGCGAAGCGGCGGGCGAGGCCGTGGCGCGGATTCGTGTGCATGTTGT